>CACXPT010000181.1 GCA_902769585.1 uncultured bacterium | reverse complement strand
GCCCTCAAGCAGCCCTACATCAACCTGCTCATGCGCGAGCCGACCGCCCGCTTCATCGAGCTCACGCACGACCGCTACGCGAAGGAGCTGGGCGCGGACCTGAAGGTGTTCACCTCCACGTTTACGGACGAGCCGTCGCTCATGAGCAGCTGGTTGCGTCCGATGCCGTACTACGTGCTGCCGTGGTGCCCCGACCTGCCCGTCGACTACCGTGCGCGCACGGGGCGCGACCTGCTCGCCGACGTGCCGGCCATCGTCTTCGAGAACGCGTCCGGCACCACGCCGAAGCTCCGCTACGGCTTCTGGAACCTGGTGGGCGACCGCGTGTCGCGCAACTTCATGGGACAGCTCACCGAATGGGCCACGAAGCACGGCATCCTCTCGGGCGGGCACCTCCTTGCCGAGGAGGGGCTTTGCTCCCACGTGCCGTACTACGGCGATTTCTTCCGCTGCCTGCGCGCGCTGAGCGCGCCGGGCATCGACTGCCTCACGAGCATCCCCTCCACCGTGCCGTGGATCACCGCGCAGTTCGGCGGCAGCGCGGGCGCGCTCAACGGCAGCCGCTACGTGATGTGCGAGGCGTCCGATCATTCCCAGAGATGGCGCCGTCCGGGTGATACGCGTCCGATCTACCAGGTGAGCGAGGACGAGATCATGGGTTCGCTCAACCGCCTCGTGTGGGGCGGCGTGAACACGTTCACGAGCTACTACCGCTGGGGGCCGTTCAAGCGCGAGCAGATCAACCGCATCAACACGACGCCGCATCAACACGACGATCGGCCGCACGATCACGCTGATGGCGGAAGGGCAGAACGGCGCCGAGGTGGCGCTGCTCTATCCGGCGGAGGCGCTGATGTCCACATATCGTCCGGGCCTGCACGGCGGCGGCGGACCGGACAACATGCGCGTGGCCTCGTGTTTCCGCAGCTGCGGCGCGACGCTCTTCGAGGGACACCGCGCGTTCATGTTCGTGGACGCACCGTCGCTCGCGGAGGCGAAGGTGTCGGGCGACGCGCTCGTGCGCGGCGACCTGCGCTGGCGCGTGGTGGTGCTGCCGCAGGCGACGACGCTCTCGTCGGCAACCCTACGCAACGTATACGCCTTCTGGAAGGCCGGCGGCGCGGTGGTGGCGGTGGGCGCCTGCCCCGCGAACAGCGAGGCGGCGTTCCCCGATGCGACGGCGGCGCGACTCTGCGCGGAGATGTTCGGGGAGGGCTACTTGCGCCGTTCCTTCAGCGTGGCGCGCAACGCGGCCGGCGGCGTTGGCGTGTTCCTCGCGGGCCAGCAGGTCGCGACGCTCACCGACGTGGTGGATGCGCTCCTTGAACCGCCCGTGACCGTCACGGCGAACGCGGAGAAGGCGGCGATCCGCGTGGCGCGCCGGCGGACGGCGGAAGGAGACGTCGTGCTCGTGCTGAACGATTCGCCCGACGCGTGGCGCGGGACGGTGCGTCTTGCCGGCAACGCGTCGTGCGAGCTGTGGGATCCGCGCACGGGCACACATGGCCCGGGAGGGTCGCAGCTTGCTGCGACCGCCGACATCCCGCTCGACCTGCCGCCGTTCGGCGCCGTGCTTCTCACAACGTCCCAACCCCTTGCGCAGACGCGCCGGGATCTCGACGAGAAGAATTTCCAGCCGACGATGATGCCGCTCGGCGCGCCCGTGAAGGAGGTTGGCGCGCCCTCGCGTGCGCGCGACGTGAAGGCGGAGCACCATGTCAATCCAGACGGCTCGGCCTGGGCGCGGGCGCACATCCTGAAGGGCGGCGTGGACACGTTCATGTTCGTGCCGTTCGTCTACGGGACCTCGCCCTACATGGACGGCATGCGCGGCATCACGTTCGAGACGGACGTGAAGGATGCCCAGCCGCACGCACCGGAGCTGCTCGTGTTCGCCGCGATGGAGGACGGCTCGATGTTCCTTGCGCATACGGGGCGCTCGCTCGCCGACAAGGGGCGCGAGCGCTCGTACGTGCCGTTCTCGTCCTTCACGCGCCACGGCAACTCCGGCAAGACGGCGATCTTCGACCCCACGAAGGTACGCCAGTTCCGCATCGGCTTCGGCGGCTACTTCGGCGAGGCGGGCCAGACGATCGCGTATGAGGTCACGCCGCCTGTCGGCTACCGCTGAGGTTTCCGATGTGGTTGCACGTGAGGGGGAATACGTGATATACTTGTTGCGTACCAGAACAAAGGAGAAAACATGAGACATGCAATGACTGTTACGATTGTCGCGGCTGCCATCTTCGCGGTGCAGGCTGCGGTGCCTGCGGACGAGGCCAAGCTCAAGGCGCAGCTGCCGTCGATCTTCGAGAAGGCTGCCGACCACTACCGAGCCCTGCTCGAGGCGATGAAGGCGCACGAGCCGGACAAGTTCCCGAAGCGATTCCAGGACGGCAAGCTCGTCGTCATCCCGCCGAAGGACTGGTGCAGCGGCTTCTTCCCCGGCTCGCTCTGGTACCTCTACGAGTACACGAAGGACTCTTTCTGGAAGGATCAGGCGGTCGCCTACACCGAGCGCCTGATCGAGCCGTTGCGCCATGACGCGAGCAACCACGACGTCGGCTTCCGCACCTACTGCTCGGCCGGCAACGGGCTGCGCCTCACCGGCGACAAGCGCTATGCCGAGTTCTTGCACGACACGTCCGCCGCGCTCCGCACGCGCTTCGACGACAAGCTCGGCCTCATCCGCAGCTGGAACTCGCCCAAGAAGGGCGGCGGCCACTTCGGCACGAAGTACATCGTGATCATCGACAACATGATGAATCTCGAGCTCCTCGAGTGGGACGCCAAGAACGGCGGCGATCCGAAGTCGGACAAGATTGCGCGCAGCCAGGCCGACATCACGGACGCGCACCACTACCGTCCGAACGGCAGCGCCTACCACATCCTCGACTATGATCCCGACACCTGTCGCGTTCGCGCTCACTACTCCGGCCAGGGCGGCAACGTGGAGGGCACCTGGGCGCGCGGACACGCGTGGGGCATCTACGGCTTCACGATGATGTACCGCGAGACGCGCGTCAAGCGCTACCTCGAGCGCGCCATGAGCGCGGCCGACTACTGGCTCGACGAGCCGAACCTCCCCGAGGACGGCATCTCCTACTGGGACTTCTCTTTCGTCGGCGAGGAGCGCGACATCTCCGCATCGGCGGTCACCGCGAGCGCGCTTCTCGAGCTCCAGGAGTTCGCGCCGCCTTCGAAGGCGGCGAAGTACCGCGCCGCCGCCGTGAAGATGCTCACCGCAATGGCCTCGCCGGCGTATTTCGCCAAGCAAGGCGAGAACGGCGATTTCCTTCTCATGCATTCTGTCGGTCACAAGCCCGGTAACAGCGAGGTGAACGTGCCGCTCAACTACGCCGACTACTACTTCCTCGAGGCGTTGCTCCGCTTCAGCCGCCTCGCGCCGCTGCCGGAGGCTTCCGTGGACTGCGGCTACGCCCCATACCGCATGGACGACTTCTACTGGGAGAACGATCACTTCGGTATGCGCGCGTACGGCCCGGTGATCATGGAGCCTGCGCCGAAGGGGCAGGGACTCGTCTCGAGCGGGTTTGACCTGTTCAACAAGTGCGTGCCGTATCCCGTGCTCGAGAAGTGGCTGCACGGCACAGAGGGATCCTACCACAAGAACCACGGCAAGGGCATGGACAACTACAAGGTCGCGGCGGGCCGCGGATGCGGCGGCATCGGCGCGCTGAACCGCGACGGCTGGTTCCACGAGAAGAACTGGAAGGCGCAGCGCGTCATATCCAAGACGGCGACAGAGGCCGTGTTCGAGCTGGAGTACGAGACGTACACGGTGCGCGGAACGGTGACGGCGGGTACGCCGTTCATGCGGTTCGACGTCACGCCGAAGGGCGAGCCGCCCGCGCGCATGATCGGCCCGGGCCTCGACATCTCCGCGAAGCGCCAGCACGACGGCCTCGTCAAGATCGACCTCGACAACGGGTTCATCGCCAACTACGAGCCGGAGGGCGTAGACGGCAAGGAGAACGGGTCGATCCTCACGGCGATCGTGCTTGCGCCCGGCGAGACGCGCCCCGTGATGGCGTCCGACGCGGAAGGCTGCATCTACCTCATGCAGCCCTTGCAGTCCTTCACCTACTGGGTGGGGGCCGGCTGGACGGGCGCAGGACTCTTCCGCACGCCTGACGAGTGGTATGCCTGCGTGCGCGACTTTGCCAAGCGTCTGCGCGCGGCGAAGTGATGGCGGGCGCCTCGGCTACAAAGATTCTAAAGAGTGTGGCCCTCGCCGCACAGTTCTGCTATAATCTTCGCCGCGGACGGGAATAGGCCCGGCCGCAACCACGGAAGAAGGAGAGACAAAAAAATGAAGAAATACGTGTGCCCCATTTGCGGCTATGTGCATGAAGGCAACGAGCCGCCGGAGAAGTGCCCGCAGTGCGGTTGCGCCGGAGCGAAGTTCCTCGTGAAGGAAGCGACCGACAAGATGACCTGGGCCTGCGAGCACGAGATCGGCGTGGCCAAGGGCCTTGACGCCGAGGTCGTGAAAGGCCTCGAGATGAACTTCACGGGCGAGTGCACGGAAGTTGGCATGTATCTGGCGATGAGCCGCCAGGCCGAGCGCGAGGGCTATCCCGAGATCGCGGATGCGTACAAGCGCTATGCCTTCGAGGAGGCCGAGCATGCGGCGAAGTTCGCCGAGTTGCTGGGCGACGTGCTGACGAAGTCCACCAAGAAGAACCTCGAGCCAGCTCGCCAAGCGCGCGAAGGAGCTCGGCTACGACGCGGTCCACGACACGGTCCACGAGATGGCCAAGGACGAGGCGCGCCACGGCGCGGGCTTCGAAGGTCTGCTGAAGCGCTACTTCAAGTAAGAAGGAGAGGACGAAATGAAATACGTTTGCAAGATCTGCGGTTACGTGTACGATCCGGCCGACAACAACGGCGTGGAGTTCGCCGACCTTCCTGACGACTGGACCTGCCCGATGTGCGGCGTCGGCAAGGACCAGTTCGAGCCGGCTTGAGGTCAAGATCACGGTTAGGGGGACATGATCCCCGTATCGGATCGGCACGCGCGTTCGCGCGTGCCGATTCCCGTTTCGCGAAAACGCGATAGGCAGTCCGCGGGAAATATGGTAAAATTTTCGGCTACAGGAAGAAGGTCATAAGCATGAGCGTTAAAAAACTGTTGTCGGGCAACGAGGCCGTGGCGCATGGCGCCGCGCAGGCGGGATGCGTGGTGGCGAGCGCCTATCCGGGCACGCCGTCCACCGAAATCTTGGAAAACATCGCGGCGTTCAAGGACACGATCCGCTGCGAGTGGGCCGTGAACGAGAAGGTGGCGATGGAGACAGCGATCGGCGCGTCCATCGCCGGCGCGCGGTCGCTCACCGCCATGAAGCACGTGGGCCTGAACGTGGCTATGGACCCGCTCATGACGTACACCTACGTGGGCGCGACTGGCGGCATGGTGATCGTCACGGCGGACGATCCCGGCATGCACTCCTCGCAGAACGAGCAGGACAACCGAAACATCGCCAAGTTCGCGCGCGCCCCGATGTTCGAGCCTTCCGACTCGCAGGAGGCGTACGACATGACGCAGGCCGCTTTCGAGATTTCCGAGAAGTACCGGGTGCCGTGCTTCCTGCGCCTCACGACGCGCACGAGCCACTCCAGCTCGCTCGTGAACCTGGGCGACTTCAACCCCGAGCCGCATCCGCTCGTCCCGTACAAGAAGGACATCTCGCGCACGATTCCCGTGCCGATGTTCGCGCGCGGCCAGCGCCTTGCCGCGCAGAAGCGAGCGCTGGAGATGTCGAAGGCCGCGAGCCGCAGCAAGTTCAACCGCATCGAGCCCGGCAAGAAGCAGGTCGGCATCATCACGAGCGGCGTCGCCTACCAGTACGTTAAGGAGGTGTTCCCCGAGTTCACCGTGCTGAAGCTGGGCTGGACGAACCCGTTCCCGGCCGACCTCGTGAAGAAGTTCGCGAAGACAGTGCGGCACGTGCTCGTGGTGGAGGAGCTCGATCCTTTCCTGGAGGAGCAGGTGCGCGCGCTCGGCATCAAGGTGCAGTCGCACAAGACCGAGCTCAACATGCTCGAGCTGAACCCGGATCGCCTCCAGAACCTGCGCCACGAGCTGCTGCGCGACGTGGAGCGGGCCAAGGCCAGCCGCCCCGACACGACACTCCCCACGCGCCCGCCCGTCCTTTGCGCGGGATGCGGCCACCGCGGCGTGTTCTACGTCCTCAACAAGCTGAAGGCAACGGTTACGGGCGACATCGGCTGCTACACGCTGGGCGCGTTTCCGCCTCTCGACGCGATGGACACGACCATCTGCATGGGCGCCTCCATCGGCAACGCCGCCGGCATGCGCAAGGCGGGCCTGAAGGGGCGCATCTGCGCGGTGCTGGGAGACTCCACGTTCTTCCACAGCGGCCTCACCGGCATCCTCTCGGCGCACTACAACGGCACGCCCGTGACGACCATCGTGCTCGACAACCGCATCACGGCCATGACCGGCCACCAGGACAATCCCGGCACGGGCAAGACGCTAGCTGGCGATCCCGCTCCCGTGACGGAGATCGCGGACGTGGCGAAGGCCATGGGCTACAAGAAGGTGGTCAAGGTGTCCGCCGACGACCTGGCGGAGCTTGAGAAGGTGCTCAAGGACGCGATGGACGGCGACGAGGGCGCGGTGATCATCGCGTACGCGCCGTGCCGCATCGCCGCCAAGCTCACCAAGGAGGGCCTGTGCGAGGTCGACGAGAAGAAGTGCAAGGCGTGCGGCGCGTGCTTCAGGCTGGGTTGCCCGGCCATCACGCGCGGCAAGGAAACCGCGCCCGGCCGCTTCCAGATGAAGATCGACCCAACCCAGTGCGCGGGCTGCAAGCAGTGCGGTCAGGTTTGCAAGTTCGGCGCGATCACGCGCGTGAGGTAGCAAGATGGCGAAGTTTCGGTTGCTTGTTCTTGTTGGGTCCGCTTGCCTCGCGGCGGCTCTCTACGCCGCGCAGGAGACGCACGCGGACGAGGTGGTGGCGACGATCCTGGGCAACGTGGCCAAGCTGAAGGCTGCCCGGCCCGACGCCGTCCCCATGGCGTTCTGGGACTTCGACGGCACGATCATCAAGGGCGACGTGAGCGAAGGGCTTGAAGAGGACGGCGTGCAGAAGTTCAAGGGCCTCATCGAGGAGACGATCCTCGCGGGCCTCTCGACGACGTACAAGGGGCCCGAGGGCTGGATCCGCTACCGCGACCGCGACTATCCCCGCATGAAGGAGATCGGGCGCTGGCTCGCGTGGCCGTACAACGGGCAGATCTACAAGGGCGTGCCGGCGGCGAAGCTGGACGACTTCTGCCATCGCAAGTACGACGAAGTGTATCGCCACTGGTACTTCGCCTCCTCCATCAAGATAATGCAGGCGCTCGAGAAGGCCGGCGTGGAGAACTACGTGGTGAGCGCCAGCCCGGAGATTTTCGTGCGCAACTCCGACAGGACGCTCGGCCTGCCGCGCGAGCGCCTGCGGGCGATCCGCATCGCGATCGACGCCGGATACATGACGACGAAGATCATCTACCCCGTGCCGTACGATCACGGGAAGGTGGAGAACGTGCGCCAGCTCGTGCTGGCCCGTCCGCACGGCGTGGCGGTGGCCGGCTTCGGCAACAGCTACTCGACGGACGGCGAGTTCCTGAAGTACATCGTCACCCAGTCGCTGCCCGGCGGCGCGAAGGGCTTCGCGCTCATGATCAACGGCGGCGCGGAGCGCGAGGGCTACAAGGGCCTCTTCCGTCTTGTCAATCAGGACGAGACACTAGGCACCCAGCACTAGGCACTAAGCACCCAGCACTAGGCACCAAGCACCAAGCACCAAGCACCAAATTGTGCTATAATTGGCGCATGAAAACTAGACACCTCCTTGCAGTGGCGGCCTTTTGCGCCGCTTTGGTCGCGTCCGGAGCGCCGGAGAAGATCATCTTCGACACGGACATGTACACGGACTTCGACGACGTCGGCGCGCTCGCCACGCTGCACGCGCTTGCCGACGCAGGCGAATGCGAGATATTAGGCACGGTGGCCTGCACGCGCGGCGCGCCTTCGGTCGGCATGGTCGAGATCATCAACGCCTTCTACGAACGGCCTGGCATCCCCGTGGGCGTAAACAAGGAGCTCGGCATCGGGCCGCTCGGCAGGAGCCATGCCATCTACGACATCTACGCGGACATGGTCAAGGCCCGCAAGGACGTGGTGAAGCATCCTTCGAGCGAGACGGCGCCCGACGCGAACGAGACGTACCGCAAGATCCTCGCTGCGCAGCCAGACGGAAGCGTGACAATCTGTTCCGTGGGCTTCACCACCAACCTCCGCCGCCTGCTTGAGACGAAGGGCGACGCCATCTCACCGCTCGACGGGCGTGCGCTCGTGGCGAAGAAGGTGAAGGCATGGTACGCGATGGCCTGCCGCTACCCGGACGGCTACGAGTACAACTCCAAGGAGGACGGCGAGTCTTCCAAGATCGCGTTCCGCGACTGGCCCACGCCCATCTACTTCCTTGACTGGTGCTACGGCGTGGAGGTGAAGTGCGGCGTGCCTGTCTCGAAGGTCGGAGCCGCCGTCAATCCCGTCCGCGACGTCTTCAAGCGCGCGCTCACGGCGTACAAGGAGACCGAGAAGGGGCATGCCGCGTGGGACGAGGTGACCGTGCTCGCGGCGGTGCGCGGCTGGCAGCGCTACTTCGGTACGGTGCGCGGCAAGTTCGACATCGTGGACGCGAAGGGCAAGAACGCCTGGAAGCCCGACCCGAAGGGTAACCACTACGTCCTCACCGTCAAGACGCCAAAGGCCGAGGTCGGGAAGATCGTCGACGAGCTGATGGCGCGCGGGCCGATGGACTGGATCGACGGGCAGAACCTGCCTCTGGAGGGTAAGCCTTTCACGGACGTGAAGCGCTTCTACGACCGCATGCCCGCCTCGCTGGAAGGGAACACGAACGTGAACCGCGGCGTGTGGAGCCAGTGCTTCCACACGTCAGGCGAATGCTTCCGCTTCACGACTGACGCCACCCACCTGCGTCTTCAGTGGAGCCTCATAAAGTCGGGGCTGGCGATGAACCACATGCCGGCGACGGGCGTGAGCGGCATCGACGTGTACGGCTGGACCGAGGGCAGGGGCTGGGTGTTCGTCAAGAACGGGCGCCCGACCAGCCAGGACAACGAGCTTGCTATCGACTGGCAGAAGGGGCGTCCGATCATGATCTATCTGCCGCTCTACAACGGCATCTCCTCGTTCAAGATGGGCGTGGCGAAGGGGACGAAGGTGTCGCCGCTGCCGCCGCGCGCGAGCGGCGTGACGAAGCCGGTGGTGTTCTACGGCACCTCGATCACGCACGGCGGTTGCGCGTCGCGTCCTGGTATGGCGTGGGTGAATATAGCCGCGCGGAAGGCGGACGTGCCGGCCGTCAATCTCGGATTCTCCGGCAGCGGCAAGATGGAGTTCGACCTCGCGGCCGTCGTGGCGCGCATTGACGCCAGCTGCTACGTGCTGGACTGCCTGTGGAACATGCACCCGCAGATGGTGAGGGAACGCTTCGAGCCGTTCGTGCGCGAGCTGCGCCGCTTGCGGCCCGGTGTGCCGATCGTTTGCGCGGAGGACTGCAACACGTTCCTCGACACGACCGAGAAGGGTGCGATCGCCAAGGCCGTGGTCGACAAGCTGCTGGCCGAAGGATGGAAGGACCTCTTCTGGCTGCCTAACACCGAGCAGATGACGCGCGACGGCGAGGAGACCGTGGATCGTTGCCATCCGAACGACTGTGGCATGATGCACATGGGCGATGGCTTCGCCCGTGCGATCGCGCGGAGGGACTTGAACCCTCACTCCTTTCGGAACTGGAACCTAAATCCAGCGTGTCTGCCGTTTCACCACGCGCCCGGCGGAACGCAGACAATTATATCATATTTCGTCGGACATCGTTGTCGGTCGGACAGGATTTGATATAATCTTTCTTCGCATGAGCAAGGAGGCACCAGGCACGTTTGTGATCACGGCGCGCGACGAAACGTCGCGCGCGCGTGCGGGCGTGCTGCGGACGGCACATGGTCCGGTGGAGACGCCAGTCTTCATGCCGGTGGGAACGCAGGCCACAGTTAAGGCGCTCGAGCCGCGCGACCTGCGCGAGAACGGCGCGTCCATCATCCTTTCCAATACGTACCATCTGATGCTGCGTCCTGGCGCGGACGTAGTGGCGAACGCGGGCGGCTTGCATTCCTTCATGAACTGGGACGGTCCGATCCTCACGGACAGCGGCGGTTTTCAGGTTTTTTCGCTCGCGAAGCTGCGGAAGCTAACGCCTGAAGGGTGCGCGTTCAACAGCCACATCGACGGGCGTGAGGTGTTCCTCGGCCCGAAGGAGTCGATGGAGGTGCAGCGACTTCTGGGCAGCGACATCGCGATGGTGTTCGACGAGTGCCTGCCTTGGCCGTGTGACCGCGCGCGCGCCGAGAAGAGCGTGGCGCAGACGCTCGACTGGGCGAAGATGTCGCAGGATGCGCCGCACGCGCCCGGACAGCTCGTGTTCGGCATCGTTCAGGGCGGAATCTACGACGACATCCGGCGTCATTGCGCGGAGGAGCTGTCGTCGATGGACTTTCCCGGCTACGCGATAGGCGGCGTTTCGGTGGGCGAGCCGGAGGAGGCGATGTACCAGGCCGTGGAGGCGAGCGTGCCGTACCTTCCCGAGGAAAAGCCTCGCTACGTGATGGGCCTTGGCGTGATGACGCAGATGGCGGAGTGCGTGGCGCGAGGCGTGGACATGTTCGACTGCGTGCTGCCCACGCGCATCGCGCGCCACGGCACTGCGCTCACGCGCCACGGCAACGTGGCGATAAAGGCGGCGAAGTGGGAGCGCGACCTCGGGCCGGTGGAGGAGGGGTGCGACTGCTACTGCTGCCGGAACTTCACGCGCAGCTACGTGCGCCACCTGCTGCACGCCGGCGAGATACTGGGCGTGCGTCTCCTCACCATCCACAACGTGCACCGGTTGCTCGAGTTCATGCGCGAGTTGCGCGTATCGATAGCGGACGGTACCTTCGCCGCCTTCCGCGAACAGCTTCACAAAGACCAACAACAAAAGGAAACAACATGAACGCACTGTTCTTCGCAAATTCACCGGCCCCTGCGCCCAAGGCGGCGGCACCTGCCGCCGCACCGGCCGCTCCCGCCGTGACGGCCGCTCAGACTACGGAGGTCCAGCCTGCTGACGCTGATGCCGCGGCCACCCCTCCCGCCCAGCAGGGCGGCGGATTCGGCATGTTCTTGCCGATGCTGCTCATCTTCGCGATCTTCTACTTCATGATGATCAAGCCGCAGCAGCGCAAGGAGAAGGAGCGCCGCAAGATGATCGAGGAGCTGCGCGCTGGCGCGAAGGTGATCTTTGCTGGCGGTTTCATCGGCACGATCGTCGAGGCCAAGGAGAAGACGTTCAAGATCGAGATCGCAGGTGACGTTGTTGTGGAGGTCGCTCGCGCGGCTGTCCAGGGACTTGCGGCCGAGGAGGCGCCTGCGGCGAAGTAGTCCATGGCGTACGCGCGCGGAAAGTATGGCGTCGAATACACGCCGCAGCCTGCTTCGGGCGGAAAGAACCACCACCTCCGGTGGCTGCTCATCTGCCTGGTAGTGCTGGTGGCCGTGCCGATTTTCGTCGCGCGCAGTCGGCGGAGCGAACGTCCTCCTGTGATGGTGCTGGAACAGCCGAAGGTAGTGGTGCCGGATACGCCCCCTGCCGTTGTCGGCGTGGAGTCTCGGCAGCCCCCCAAAAAGCTGGAACCGACTTCGCGCGGCAAGGCTGAAGCGGGGAGTCCGCCATCTGCGCCGCCTCCGCCTGCGAAGCCGCCGCGCAAGGTCTTGCGGGACTCGCCGTTCGCGGCGAAGGTAGACGGCTGGATCGGCTCGCGCACGTGGTCCAGGGACGAGCAGGAGCTGCTCGTGATGCTGCGCGACGCCGAGAGGCAGGGAAACGTGCCGGGCGCGCGCGGCGCAATCGAGAGGCTCATGTACCGTCCGCAGGTCGAGGACCTCAAGGACCAGTTCGTACGCCGCCTGGGCGAGCTCAACATGCAGCTGCTGTTCTCTGGCACAAACACGCCGTGGACGGCGACAGTTACGATAAAGCGCGGGGATACGCTACAGCGCATCGCGGCCAACCACCGTACGACGCAGGAGGCGCTGCTGAGGCTCAACAAGCTGAAGGATCCGAACCGGCTCGCGCTCGGGCAGACGCTTCGCGTCCTCAACTTCCCCGATGTCGACCTGGTCGTGCACAAGCAGCTGCAGTTCGCGGACCTCATGCTGAAGAAGCGCATCTTCAAGCGCTACTACGTGACCGTGAAGGACGATGCCGCCACGGGCTCGTTCCTCGTAGCAAACGAGTCTGGGGCGCGTGCGTCCGACCACCTCCGCGCGCTGATGAAGCAGATCGCGCCTGTCGACCGCGACGAACTGAGGCTTTTCCTTGCGCCAGGCTCGCGAATTACCGTGACCGCCCAGTGAGATGTCCTGCGTTTTTGAAAGGTAAGTCGGTTGCCGAATGTCCGAAGAAAAGGAAAGTCATGGAAAAATCACCATCATTTGACGAGGAAACGGTGGCGCGATTTGTAGAGCGCGCGGAAGCGGTTGCGACAAAGGTGACGCGCGTGGCGGACGGTGCCGCCGCGGAGAAGCTTGCCGCCGAGATGCTGGCGTCGGAAGGATCGGAACATGTCGGCGTCGTGCGCGTTGCGAAGGGAATCGCCGACACCGGCACGTGCGTTGTGGTGACGGACGACGAGGAGACACGCCTCAAGACGATGCTTCCAGAGATGACCGTCTTCATACTGAAGGCGGAAGACATCGTGCCGCACCTTGCGGACATCGCGCCGTTCTTGCGCTCGCGCCAGGCGGACGGTCGCGTGTCGTACACGTCTTTCATCTCCGGTCCAAGCCGCACTGCGGACATCGAGCGCGTGAGCGCGATCGGGGTCCACGGTCCGTTGGCCGTCCACGTCATTCTCCAGGAGGGCTGACCAATGCCGCACGAATCGCCACGCTCTGCACGCGCCTACCATCGTCAGATCGAGGAGGCGCTGAACGATTCCTTCCAGCGGCGGACGCTCGACAAGTTCGCCGTGGAGTACCGCGCCAGCCGCGACAAGGTGTTCGAGGAGATCGACGGACGCGAGCTCATCCGACGCATCGCCGACGTGAAGGATGCCGCCGCGCAGCACATCGAGGAGCTGTACGCGCAGTTCAAGGCAGAGGCCGAGAAACGCGGCGTGGTCGTGCACCGCGCGGCCGACGCCGCAGCGGCGCGAGAGATAATCGCGAAGATCACCGCCGAGAACGGCGTGAAGTCGATCGTGAAGTCGAAGTGCATGACGTCGGAGGAGATCGGCCTCAACGCGCACCTGCGTGCGCAGGGACTGGACGTTTGCGAGACCGACCTCGGCGAGTGGATCATCCAGCTGCGCAACGAAGGACCGTCGCACATGGTGCTGCCGGCCATCCACCTCTCGCGCCAGCAGGTGGCGGAGGACTTCGAGCGCGTGACCGGCGAGAAGCAGGACCGCGAAGACGTGCAGCGGCTCGTGAAGGTGGCGCGCCGCGAGCTGCGCCCCAAGTTCGAGGCGGCGGACATGGGCATCTCCGGCGCCAACTTCTGCATCGCAGAGACGGGCAGCATAGCAATCGTCACGAACGAGGGCAACGGGCGTCTCGTCAACACGCTCCCGCGCGTGCACGTGGCGCTCGCCGGTCTGGACAAGCTGGTGCCGAAGATCGACGACGCGCTCACCGCGCTTCAGGTGCTGCCGCGCAACGCCACCTCGCAGCGTCTCACTTCTTACGTCACGTTCATCGACGGCGCGGGACCCTGCGCAAAGAGCCCGACCGGCAGGAAGATACTGCATGTCGTCCTCCTCGACAACGGGCGCACGAAGGCAGCGAAGGATCCGCTTTTCTCGCAGGTGTTCCGCTGCGTGCGCTGCGGCGCGTGCGCGAACGTATGCCCTGTATTCCGCCTCGTGGGCGGGCATCGCATGGGGCACGTCTACATCGGCGCAATCGGCCTCGTGCTCACGTACCTCTTCCACGACCGTCAGATCGCGAAGACCCTCTGCCAGAACTGCATCGGTTGCGGCTCGTGCAAGGACATCTGCTCCGGCGGCATCGACCTGCCGGCGCTCATACAGGAGATTCGCGCGCGCTTCGGGCGCGAGGACGGCTCGCCGCTTCCCGCGAAGCTCGCATCGCTCGCGATGAAGAACCGCAAGTTGTTCCACGCTCTCCTGAGGTTCGCCAACTTCTCGCATAGGCCGTTCGCGGGAAGCGATGGATTCGTGCGCCACCTGCCGATGGCGCTCTTCGGCAAGCAGGGGTTCAAGTCGTTACCATCGCTAGCGAAGAAGCCTTTCCGGGACATGTGGCCGGAGCTTCAGAAGGGTGCTGGACAGGATGCCGGCAAGCCCAAGCTCAAGATTGCCCTTTTCGCAGGATGCGCGCAGGACTTCGCCTACCCGCAGCAGCTCGTCGCGGCGATGAAGGTTTTCGCCGCCGCAGGTGTGGAAGTGTCGTTCCCGATGGAGCAGACATGCTGCGGTCTGCCGCTCACGATGCTTGGCGAATCCAAGACCGCCGCAGAGGTGGCACGCCAGAACGTGGCGGCGTTCGCGGGCGAGTATGACGCAATCGTCACGCTCTGCGCGAGCTGCGCGTCGCACCTGAAGCACGGTTACGCGCGCCTGCTAGGCGACGATGCGGCCGCGTTCTCGGCGAAGGTGATGGACTTCAGCTCGTTCGTTAACGACGTACTTGTGGCCAGAGGTTTGTACGTCTTCGAGGATTCCGCACTAAGCACTAAGCACCAAGCACCAAGCACTAAGCACCAAGCACTAAGCACTAAAGAAAAGGTGGCCTACCACGCGAGCTGCCACCTCTGCCGAGAGCTGGGCGTCAAGGAAGCTCCGCGCGCGCTTATCAGGCAGGTGGCCGAGTACGTGCCGTCTGCAGAGGAGGAGAGCTGCTGCGGGTTCGGCGGCACGTTCTCCGCAAAGTTCCCGGAAATCTCGGCAGAGCTGATGCGCAAGAAGCTGGCGCACGTTACGGAGTCCGGCGCGAAGAGACTCGTCCTCGATTGCCCAGGCTGCGCGATGCAGCTGAAGGGCGGCGCGGACAAGCTAGGCCTCGACCTGAAGGTGACGCACATCTCCGAGCTCCTGGCGGAGAACCTGCGCGATACGAAGTGACAGGTCACTTGAGGACGCGAGCGAGGACGTCTGCGCAACGGCCGCAGTGGCGGCAGTCGTTCGCGTGCGGGCAGGTTCCTGTCGTCGTCGCGAAGTCGGACGGGAAAGACTTGTTGTCGATGATGCGTGGCGCGAAGAGGTCCGAATGTATGGGATCCATCAGGTCTAGCAGGTTGCCGTCGTACGAGTAGGTGGCGTAGGCGTCCAGCACCTTCGTGGGGAAGCGGTGGCGTCGCGTCGCGAGCTTTACGGTGTCCACGTACGGCTCGAAGAGCGGCACGTCCTCTGGACGGATCCACGTGGCGCGGATGAACTGCTCCCAGTCGCGCCGCGCGTATGCGGTGCGGCAGCGGAAGACGCTGAAGTCGAACTTTGCGCCAATGCCGCTCTGGCGTATGCGGTTGTGGCCGTGCAGGTTGTCGTGGAACTGCTGGAAGGGGCACTGCCGCAGGCAACCTGAGTTCGCCTGGATGCCTATCGACTTCCCGTGCGCCTTGGCCCAGTCAGACTGCTCCTTGAGCCAGTCTGGGTCGCGATGATGCTCGCGGCTCGCGTAGAAAGAGTCGAATAGCTCGTCCACGCACTCGAATCCCGTGGTGCCGTGCACGCGCAGGTTCACGCTCCAGCGTATCTTCACCTGCGGGAAACGCTGGCGGAGAACGGTGGCGATGAACGGCGAGGTGGTCGTCACGATGTCGGGGAAGAGGCCGTGGGCGTTCATGTCGCGCAGCGTCGTCTCCACGAAGTCGGCCAGTTCCGGGCTGATGGCGCCGTCGCCGTAGCAGTTGCAGTTGAAGAGGGTGTCTAGCAGGATGCCGTTCTCGCGGCACCAGAGGAGGTCGGCGAGCATCCGCTCGCGCAGCTCGTCGGTGAAGTCGGGGGCGGGGCGGCAGCTCAGGACCCCCGGCCAAGCGAAGAACACCTCGCTGATGCGCGCGACGTGAGGCTCGCACGCCGCGACGAACGGCTCGTTGAGGAAGTGCCCCACGGCCAGGTTCTTCTTGGACGGATTTGACATGGCGTGATTATAGCACATCCGCGTCCGCTGTGCTATAACCCGTCTTTGACAGAATCTGATTGAATCCCCGTCAAGCGAAGCCATCCACAAGTTGCCACTCCATTTCGGGGTGGCATTTTTTTCGATTTACCCTTGCG
>CACXPT010000180.1 GCA_902769585.1 uncultured bacterium | reverse complement strand
CTTGTAGTCGGTGCGGCAGGAGTTCCGCATGGCGTACCACGAGCCGCCCTTGATGGCGTTGACCTTCTCGCCGCGTTCGCGTCCGTTGCGCGCGACGATCTCGGTGGAGGTCCACTCCCAGCAGTTGCCCCACATGTCGAGCGCGCCGCAGGCGGCCTTCGTGTCGGGATAGGCGTCGACCGGCGTCGTGTAGCCGCCGTCCTCGTTGAGCTGCTTGAAGAGGTCCGTGTAGATGAAGCCGGTGTAGTCGCGGTGGTTGACCCAGCCGCGCACGCGCCCGTCGGGCGTCACGGAGAGCACATCGGAGAGCTTGGCCGTCTTCCCGTTCAGGCGTGAGCGCGGATGGACGAACGTGATGGTTTGGTTCGGGTCCTTCTTGAGGCAGTGCTTGGCGACAACGGCGTTGAAGTTGAATCCTTCGCGCGGCGACGGCCCCGCGGCGGCTTCCCATTCCGCCTCGCTCGGGAGACGGTATGTGTGTGCGGGATCCTTCTTGCCGAGCCAGTCGCAGTAGGCGAGGGCATCGTCGTACGAGACCCACACCACGGGATGTTTCTCCTTCCCCTTGGGGAACGAGCCGTTCTTCCAGTAGCGCGGCACGGAGTGCCCGGTCGCCTTCGCGAACTCGGCGTATTCGGCGTTCGTGACGGGCGTGCGAGCGATCTGGACGCCGTTGGTCATTCCGCCGATGGCGAGTAGCGCGCCCGCGAGACAACTTTGCATGATCATGTTTCGTTTCCTTTCTTGAATGGATCGGGGCACAATGCCCAGAAGACGCGCACATTAAATCAAGTTTGCTTGTGCAAGTTGTCACATAATTGTCACATGTCAACACAATCCCGTCTTTGTGTGCTATAATTGCCGCATGGAAATTACACGCAGAAATTTCGTCGGTACCCCGCTGGCGACAAATCGCCGTTCGTTTATCTCGTCGCTGGGCGTTTTCGCCGCCGCCAGCGCGATGAGCCGCCCCATGCGCGCGATCGCCGCCATGGCGGAAGACGCGCAGCTGCCAGACTACTGGCTGCCGCACCTCGATGCCGTCGCTGGCAAGGTGCGTGCGATCGCGCAGAAGACCGTGGACGGGTTCTGGTTCATCACCGACCTGCACATCACGGCCAACAAGAAGCAGTCCGGCAAGGCACTTGTGGCGCTTGCCGCACGCTCGTCGCTCGGCAAGGTCCTGTGCGGTGGCGATCTGCCCGAGGCGTTCGCCGCCAGGTTCGAGACGGACAAGGCCGGGGTGGACTTCGCGGTGGACTTCTACCGCACGCTCTGGGTGGAGCCGATCGAGGCGGCCGGCATGAAGATGTACACGGCGAAGGGCAACCACGACTTCACGATCAAGCACGACGCGAAGACAGACGCCGGGTTCACCTATTCCGGCGTCGATGCGCGGAAGATCGTGATGGGGTCGAAGGGGTGTGCCGAGGCTGTCACTAACACCGCCGACCCGGAGGCGTGCTACTACTACTTCGACAATCCATCCGCCAAGATGCGCTACATAGTGGTGGACACGACGGACTCCATAACGGACAAGCGGGCGTTCTGGGCCGTTGTCTCCGGCATGCACGACAGGCAGCTTCTTTGGCTGGCCGAGCACGCCTTCGCCACCATCCCCGCAGGCTGGAACGTGGTGGTGGCGCACCACATACCTGTCTGGGGCGTGGTCGGGAACGCTGGCGAGGCGAAGCTCTACGCGCCGTTCCGCCAGCTGATGGAGGCGTACCAGAACAGGGGCTCGTGGACATGCGCCGGGCGGACGTTCGACTTCTCCGCCGCGCAGGGGCGCATATTCCTCGACATAACTGGCCACCACCACGCAGAGCGTCAGACGTACCACAACGGCATCATATACGTGACGGAGCCGTGCGACGCGGCCTACGGCGACTACATCATCGGTTCGAAGCCATGGTGCGGAGAGCTGCCAAGGAAGGTGGGGGGTACGGTCAACGAGCAGACCTTCGACGCCGTACAGCTCGATCCTGCGCGCGACCTCATCTATTTCACGCGCGTGGGCGGCGGGCAGGACCGCATCATCCACGCGAAGCCGCTGAAGGTCGTCGTCGGCGGCACGCTGAAGCTGGAGGCGCGGATGCTGTCGGGTCCGCTCACATGGGGTTGCTACGACGCAGACCGCATCACCTACTCGCCCAACCCTAAGAGCCGCTATGTGCCGCTCGTCTCGTACCACGACGACGTGGCGACGATTGCGCCGGACGGCACGCTTACGGCGAAGAAGCCAGGAGAAGCGATGGTGCTTGCGATGGACGCCAGGCTGGACAAGGAGATATTCCCGGTAGTGGTCGTCTAACCCGAAAAATTCCTTGAAATTCCCCCTTGCGCGGCGCAGGGGGGTTTGGTAAACTACTCGGCCATGGGACAGCAATTGAGAAAACGAGCCAAGAGGGCACGGCGGAAGGCGCACGACAAGCGCGCCAACGCTCGGCTTCTCGCGGCGAAGAAGAAGTAAATTTGGTGGGATGGCCGAGCGGTTAGGTCGCGGACTGCAAATCCGCTTACAGCGGTTCAACTCCGCTTCCCACCTCCAACCTTAAACCAGCGAAACCTCTGCGAAAGCGGAGGATTTCGTGTTTTCGTGCAAGGCGAGGGGTTTTTGTGTATAATGTCGCCATGGCGCAAGACAGGAAAGCGGCAGGCATGCCTACTGAAGTTGACGGCGGGACGGTGGACGGGACCGTCAAGTCCGTCGTCTTCCGCAACGACGAGACGGGCTTCTCCGTGCTGCGCGTGACCATGGATGGCGACGGCGCGTTTCGCCTCGGGGAGAAGGAGGCGATGGTCCTCGGCACGTGCGCGGCCGTGTGGGAAGGGGAGATGCTTCATGCTGAAGGCGAGTGGGTGGACGATCCCGCGCGCGGGCGGCAGTTCAAGGCCCGGACGATCACGTGCGTGGCACCGAAGTCCGTCGAAGGCATTCGCCGCTACCTCGCCTCCGGCCTCATTAGGGGCATCGGCCCCACATACGCGAGCCGGATCGTGGACGCATTCGGCGCGGACACGATAGACATCCTCGACCACCACTCTGGCCGCCTGCGCGAGGTGCGCGGCATAGGCAAGGGGCGCATCGAGACGATCCGCCGGTCGTGGGCGGCGGAGCGCGGCACTCGCGAACTGATGATCTTCACCCAGACGTACGGCATCTCCGTGGCGAAGACGGCGAAGATATACCGCCGCTACGGCCCCGACTCCATCGCCGTCATCAAGGCCGACCCGTACCGGCTCTGCCGCGACATCTGGGGCATCGGCTTCGCGACGGCAGACCGCATCGCGACTGCCGTCGGTCTGCCTAAGGATTCGCCGCTTAGGGCGCGCGCGTCGATCGTGCACACGCTCCAGACCGAGGCGGACGAGGCCGGGCACTGCTGGACGTCCGAGCCTGACCTCCTCCTCCACGCGCAGGAGCTGGTGGGCATCTCCGTGGAGATACTCGCCGAGGCGCTGAAGGCTGAGATCGCCGACGGCCGCGTCGTGAAGGAGGAAGACCGCCTCTACCTGAAGGATCTCTGGTTCGCAGAGCGGAGGACGGCGGCGAAGCTGCGCCGCATGCTCGACGCGCCGCAGTCTTTCCCGCCGATCGACCCCGAGCGCGCCATCGGCTGGTGGGAGAAGCGCACGGGCTTCACGCTCGCTCCGGCGCAGCTGAACGCGGTGCGGACCTCGCTCCGCTCCAAGGTCAGCATCATCACAGGCGGACCCGGCGTGGGCAAGACGACGATCATCCGCGCGCTGGTGGACATCTACCGCGCGCGCGGCGGCGAGCACCGGATACACGTGCTCCTCGGCGCGCCGACGGGACGGGCGGCGAAGAGGATGTCCGAGTCCACCAACGCGCCGGCGCAGACGCTCCACCGCCTCCTCAAGTACAACCCGCAGACGAACGAGTTCAGCTACAACGAGGACCATCCGCTGCCGGGCGACGTGTTCGTGTTCGACGAGACGTCGATGGTGGACATACGCCTCATGGCGGATCTCGTCGCGGCATTGCCCGCTTCCGCCACGCTGGTGATCGTCGGCGACACGGACCAGCTGCCGTCCGTCGGCCCCGGCAACGTGCTTCACGACCTCATCAATTCCGGGGAGATTCCCGCCTCGCGCCTGACGGAGATTTTCCGGCAGGACAGCAGCGGGCTCATCGTGCGCAACGCGCACCACGTGAACGCGGGCGAGCCTTTCGAGACGCGCACCGGCGAGAGCGACTTCTACTTCATCGCGCAGGAGGATCCCGCGAAGGCGCTCTCCTACGCGCTCGAGTTCATGACCGTGCGCATCCCGCGCCATTTCCATCTGGAGCCGATGCAGGACGTGCAGGTGCTTACGCCCATGCGCCGCAACCTGCTGGGCTCCGAGAACCTTAACGCCGTCCTGCAAGCTCGCCTCAATGGCGGCGGTACCGCGCTACAGCGCGGCTCGACGTTCTTCCGCGCAGGTGATCGCGTGATGCAGCTAAGGAACAACTACGACAAGGACGTGTTCAATGGCGACATAGGCTTCGTGCAGTCGGTGGACCCGTCCGCGCGCACGCTCGTGGTCCTGTTCGACGGGCGGCCCGTGGAGTACCGGTCTGGAGATCTGGACGAGCTTGTGCTGGCATACGCGACGACCATCCACAAGTCGCAGGGGAGCGAGTATCCTGCCGTGATCGTGCTGCTCCACAACCAGCACTACATGATGCTCCAGCGCAATCTGCTCTACACGGCGATCACGCGCGGCAAGAAGCTCGTGCTCGTGATCGGTTCGCACTACGCCGTGAAGAAGGCGATCGAGACGAACACGGTCCGCGAGCGGCGCACTTCGCTCGCGGACAGGCTGAGGGGAAACGGCGCTAGCGCTTCCGAAGGATCGTGATGTTGCGGATCCAGAAGGTGCACTGCGTGCCCTTCGGGTTCGCGCCGAGGCGGAATGAGTGGACGGCGCCGAGGGACTCGACGTCGGCGAGCTCCACGAAGCGCTTCTCCCACGTGCCGAGCGGGGCGGCGTAGGGGATGAACAGGTCGGACCGCGTCTTGCCGAAGAGGAGCATCAGGTTCTGCGTGGCGAAGTCGTTCTCCACCTTGTTCTGCGCACTCTTCACCTCGAACTGGAACAGCTGCGCGCCCTCGAAACTCTCTTCGGGCAGCTTGAGCTTGTAGACGGGGTAGAACCAGCGGTCGGTGTGGGAGTCGGTCCAGGTGAGATCGAAGCGCATGGCCTGCTCCGCCTCGTCCCAGGTGGCGGAATACTTCTGGGCGGACGTGTTACGCTCCCAGTTCTTCGGGTCCTTCCAGTCGAGCGTCGAGGTCGTGCAGGTGGCGAGGAACTGCTTTTCGAGCCGCACGGGCATGGAGAGACGGCTCGACTGCTTGCCGTTGAATATGCCGGTGAGGACGAGCTTCTGGTAGAAGTCGCTGCCGGGCGTCGGCACGAACGTGCAGTCGAACGTGGCGGGCGGCGTGCCGCGCGGACCGAGGGCGATCGTGCCGGGCAGTCCCTCGAACGTGCCGCCTTCGACCTTGACAGAGCCCGTCTTGGCGCTGTCGCCCATGTTCCACACCTGTACGCGCAGGCGCCCCGTGTCGCCCTTGAGGATAGCGCGCGTCTTCTGGCTCGCGACCTCGAAGTCGTTCGTGTTCAGATCGACGCGGATGATGACGGAGAGGTCTTCGTCCGCCGTCGGCACGTAGGGCTTAACTTTCCCCGTCGGCTGGGGCGGTGTTGCCGCCTTGAGGCCGTGCAGGCCCGCCACGTAGGCAGGGAAGCGCGTGGCATCCAGCGCGAGGACACCGTTCGTGACCGTGACGGACGAGCGTGCGCCGCAGAGGTCGGAAAGACGGTAGTTGCCGTTCGAGACGGGGATCGAAAGCTTCTTTGCGTAGTCGTGCGAAATGTTCATGGAGCCGCCAGACTGCGTGTCCACGGGCGACACGGACCAGTACACGACGGTCTGCGAGCCGTCCGGCTGCTCAAAGAGGTAGGCGCGCAGGCCCTCGCCCACGTCCATCGCGCCTGCAAGGCGCGCGGAGACGAGCTCGCGCGTCATCGTGCTGATGGCGGCATACTCCGGCTTGACGGTGCCGTCACGCCGCATCACGCCCCAGTCCTTCGCGCCGTTCGCCTCGTTGTATGCGCCGAACACGAAGTAGTAGTTGCGCGCCACTCCCTCCATCTGGAAGGCGATCTGCGACTTGGGGTAGAACTCCGCCTTCACGAGCTCCTGATCGGGCGAGTGGGCCATCAGGCCTTTCTTCGCGCCGGCCTTCTTGGAGTGCCCCTCCAGGTTCGTGCCGGA
Organism: uncultured bacterium; assembly: GCA_902769585.1. GTDB lineage: Bacteria > Verrucomicrobiota > Kiritimatiellia > RFP12 > UBA1067 > RUG572. The sequence goes on along the minus strand of CACXPT010000180.1, from coordinate 343 downwards.
TTCGGTCATCCAGATGGCGCGGTCGGCGATGCCGTAGCGCGCCATGAACTTCCGGAGCGTGGCGAACTTCTTGGGGTAACTTGCGGGCGCGTCGTAGGTGTGGTAGTTGTACACGTCGCCGAACTTGGCGGCGTCGTTCTCGTAGAGGCCGTGCGCGTAGGGGCTGCCCGGCGACTGGCAGAGCGCGCCAGGGAGCGCGACGGTTTCCGGACGTCCCGCCTTGAAGCCGAGGTAGGCGGCCTTCAGCGCGGCGGCGTAGTCCCAGACCGGCTCCGGGGCGAAGCCGATGTCCTGCTCGTTCCAGAACTCCCAGTCGCCCATGCGGTCGCCGAACGCGGCGGCC
>CACXPT010000179.1 GCA_902769585.1 uncultured bacterium | reverse complement strand
AGCGAGTACGCGTCCTGCGCCTTGCGGATGCGGTCTTTCTCCTCGTCCGAGACGTCGCCGTCTGCCGTCGCCTCCGCCATTGCCTTGTCGAACTCCGCCTTGGCCTGCGCCGCCGCGACCTTCGACTGGCCTATGAGGTCGGCGAGCAGCTTCATGCCCGCCGCCGCGTCGTCCTTCAGGGTCGCCTCGACCTTGCGGTCGGTCTCGCCCTCGGCGCGGCTTCTCGCTATGTCCTCCGCCGTCTCGTCGAATCCCTCCTGAAGCTCCTTGACCTCCTTGTCGAACTTCCGCTTTGCCTTCGCCTCGGCGATTGCGATGCGCTTCTCCGCAACCGCGTCCGCCTCCGCGAGCCGTCCCTCGAGGTCTGCGATCTTCTCCGCGTCCTTCTGCTTCTTCGACTTCTCGTAGGAGAGCATTGTTTCGAGGAGCCGCTTGTATTCGTCGCGCAGCTCCTGTATGTCGCTGATCTCGTTCTCGAGCTCCGTGCGCTGTTCGCGGGAGAGCTTCTTCTCGATCTCCGCGACTTTCTTCGCCGCCTCCTCCGCCTCCGAGCGCGACGAGCCTTTCTCCTCGCGCCCCTGTGCGACCTTTTCCTCAAGCTTCTCCTTTTCGGTCTTGCCGCCGGTCAAAGCGTCCTTGTCGCCGCCCTTGATCGCGTTCAGCCTCTCGCGGGCCTCGGCGATCTTCTTCATCGTCTCCGAGATCTTCTCGCCGTTCTTCTCGATCTCCTCGGAGGACTTGTTCATCCTGAAGGTGATCGTATTCCACGTGTTCACCCAGAACCCGCAGAGGGATTTGTTCTCCTCATCGAGCTCGCGGATGTTCTTGCTCATCTCCGCGATCTCGGCCTCGATCTGGTGGATCGCCTGCGCCTTCATCGCCTCGTTGAAACGATCCTGCGCGTCTGCGGCAAGGCTGATCGAGTTGGCAGTCCTGTCGATGGCGATTCCGAGGTTCCCGTACCGGCCCTGGAGCTGGTTCGTGAGCTTCTCGGCCTCCTCCATTTCGGCGTTCGAGAGCTTCTCCTTCTCCGCGAGCTGCTGGAGCCGCTCCATGCGGAGCTGGTCCGTGGCGCGGAGCTGGTCGCCCTTGTCGCGGAGCTTAGTCATCTCGTCGGAGAGCTGCGCCGTGTGCTTCGTGGCGGACGCCATGTACGCGCACAAGCCGACGAGCGCACCCACTATAGCGATCAGTATCCACGTTATGGGGATCGCGCAGAAAGCCGTGGCGGCTGCAGAGGCCATGAGGTAGCCCGCCGCCACGACCTTTGTGGTCGCGGCGAGGGCGAGGTTCGCAGTTGCCGCCACGCCCGCCGTCAGGGCGGCCTTCGCGTGGGATGCGGTAAGCACCCCGCTGACCGCAGCGAACGCCGTGTGGGCCGCCGTGGCGGCCTTTGTGGCGATTCCGGCGAGGGTTTCTGCCGCCGCGTGGGCCTTTGCGCTCACCGTGGCGGCGATAGTGGCCATGTTCAGCCCCTTGAGGGCCGCAGCCATCGCGGAGAACTTCGCCGCTATCGCGGATTTTGCGACAGCGGCCGTCTCTGCGTTCGACATGAGCACGAGGCCTGCCGCGATCTGCTTCGCACGGCTGTCAATCGGCAGGTTCAGGGCGGCAAGAAGCTTGGATGTCCCCACCATCGCCGGGATGGCGGCGTTCCTGTAGTTCGAGAACGCCTGCGCGATGAGGGAAAACGAGTTCGAGACGAGTATTCCCTTCGAGCACAGCGCTGCGAACGCCCCGGAGATCCCGGAGATGGCCGTAGATACGACACCGACGCCCGCCGAAAGCACACGGCTCGCAGTTCCTACGACGAACATCGCCGCGCCGAACGCGCCGATGCTGGCGACCGTGGCGGCGATGGACGTGACCAGACCACGGTTCGCCTCCACCCACTTCGTGAACGTGTTTATCGCGGCGGTTATCCGGGCGACCATCGGCTGGAGCGTCGAGGACAGAGCCTCGCCGACGGCGTTCATCGTCCCCTCGACCGCGCTCCGGAAAAGGCGGAACGAGCCGCCGATGCCCCGGTCCATAGCCCGAGCCGTCTCGTCAGCCTGGCCTGACACGTCGCGGAGCCTGGCGAGGAACTTGTCCAGCTCCTCGATGTTCCCCGCGAGCGAGAGGCCGGACATCATTCCCCGGACGTCGAACACGTCCTTCATGAACGAGAGCCGCTCGGCGGTCGGCATCTTCGCAGTCGCCTCGGCGACGTCACGCATGATGACCGCCATCTTCTTGAGGTTGCCGTTCGCGTCCACCGCCTCGACGCCCACGTCCCGGAGGACGTTCTGCACCTTCACGTCGGCGAACTGCACGTACGCCTTGCGGAGCGCGGTGCCCGCAAGCGAACCCTTGATGCCCATGTTCGCCATGATCCCGAGCGATGCGCAGAGCTCGGAGATGTTCTCTCCGGCGGCTGCGGCCTGCGGCCCCGCCATCTTGAGGCCCTCGAAGAGGTCGGTGAGCGTCTGCGCCGAGCCGTTGGCGGTCGCCGTGAGGATGTCCGCGACGTGCGACATCTTCCCCGCCTCCATCCCGAAGATGCGCAGCGAGTTCGCGGCGATGTCGGCCGACTCCGAAAGGTCGGTCCCGGTGGCGCGGGAGAGATTGAGGACGTGTTCGATTGCGGCCGTGATTTCGGAGGGGTCGAAGCCCATCCGTCCAAGGCCGGTCATCGCGTCCGCCACCTCCTGCGCGGTGAACGACGTCTCGCGCCCGAGCCTCTGCGCCGTCTTGACGAGCGCGTCGAACTCCTCGCCCGTCGAGGATGTGACCGCCTGGACGAGGCGCATCCTGTCGTCGAAGCCAGCAAACGACTTCTCGGCAAGTGCGAACGGAAGCGACAGCGCTCCACCGAGCGCCATCATGTCGCGCCCGAGGCCCTGGCAGGCCCTGCCAAAGTCCTTGAGACGAGACTGCGCGGCGTCGAGGCTCTTCTTGAGCTTCGACGTCTCCGCCGTGACCTCCACGTAGGCGCGTCCGGCGCGTATGTTCGCTGTCGCAGACATTCCGCTACTTCCTATCCCTGACGAACGCGGCCTTAAGGGCCGCGAGCATTTCCTTTCCCTTGAGGACGGGCTTCGGCGGCCTCTGCGCGAACGGATTGAAGTCCGCCGGGCTGGCCGCCTTGCCTTTCTTCGGATCGCGCACGAGGTTCGCCGCGAGCGCCATCAGCGACGCCGTCTGGCTCCACTCGAACTTGCCCCGGCCCTCCACCATCCACACGAGCTCGCGCAGGGTGAACGGTCCGGGGTCTATACCGAGGATTCCGGCGAACTCGCAGACGAGCGCATCGACTCCTCGACGCGCCGCGTCAGCTCCGGGTCCTCGAGCGCCTTTGCGAGCACGTCCTTCGTCTCCGCCGTGTACTTCCTTGCGAGGTCGACCGCCTTCTTCAGGAACAGCCTCCTCGCTCCGGGGAAAAAATCGACAAGCTCGTCGAGGAATGCCGCAGTGGCCGTCTCGATTGAGTCGCCCGCAAGCGACCTGCCGAACTGCTCGTCGGTCACTCCCGCCGCCTTCGCCTCCTCCTCGACGCACACCCAGAGGATGTCGACGAGGAGACACGGGTCGTTGGCGATGCGGTCGACGAGGTCGACCTTCACCTTGCCGCCCGCGTCGAGGGCGATGACGTTCACGAGATCGACACCGAGGCGGGCGCGGATGCGCTTCATCTGGTGGACGTTGAGCTCGACGGTCCACGTCCGCCCGCTGTTGTCCTTGAATGTTCTCATGTCCCCGCGCCTCCGTTAGTGTCCGCCGCCGACCCAGGCAGGCGCTCGGGATACGAGGGTGGGCTTGCAGGTGACCGACACCTTGAGCGCCTCCTCCAGAGGTTCCGAACGCGAGAACGATGTGACCACGAAGTCGGCGTCGAGACCGTTCCCGTCGCCGTCCGAGACGAAGAGCGACAGTGCGGAGTTACCGAAGTAGGCCTGCTGGATCGCGGTGAACCCGCTGTCCGCCGTGTCCCAGATCATCTCGAACTCGACGGACGCCTCCTTCAGCGTCGCGGCGGTGATGCGCCAGCCCTCGGCGGCGCGGGTTGTGATGTCCGCCTCGCCCGTCTCCAGGTTCAGCGTGACGTCCGTGACGTTCGACATCTCGGTGGTGGCCCTCGATCCGGCCGCCCCGTGGAAGATCTTAGCGTCAAGGCCAAGCTTGTATGCCATAGTCTTTCGTGTCCTTTCATTTGACCGCGTCCTGCCACATCCGGGCGAGACGCGGGGTTGATTCCTTGAGTGAAGGCCCCATTAGGGGCCGCTTCGGGTAGCGTTCGCGCTTGTACGCGCCGCCGAATTCGTGCGCCGCCATCGAAGTGCCGACGAATCGCTCCGACGGCCCGATGAGGACGCTCGCCTGGCGTCTCTCGACGCCGAAGAGTATGCCGCGCTTGAGGGCTCCCGTGCGGCTGTGCGGCGGCGTTCCGGCGAGGGATGGCCTGTCGCCCGGCTTAACCTTGCGCCGCGCAACGGTGCGCACGTACGCGCCCATCCTGCGGAGGATGTCCACGGACGCCTTGGCGATCCGGGCCGTCAGCCCGTCCGCGTCGAACTCGACATCACTCCTCATTGCGGTGCACCGAGAGGAATGTTAGTTCGACAACGCCGGTGAACTGCCTGCGCTCGCGCAGGTGTTCAGGGGAATAGAGCGGCGTGTATTCCGCCTTCATGCAGCGGATGCCCGCAACCCACCTGTGCAGGAAGCGCCGCCCAAGGGAAGCCACCTCCCGGACCAGTCCGGGAATGTCGTCCTCGGTGCATTTCCTGAGAAGGCCGACCTGCACCTTGAGGCGGTCCTCGAGGTAGTCGCGGGCGCTGGGCTTCGTCTCGATCCCCGACGGAACCACGACGATGCGCTTCTCCTTGATGCCCTTGAGGTCGAACTCCGGGGCGAACATGACCTCCGCCCCGTCGCCGATCTCGGCGGCGACTCCCTCCGCAAGCTCGATGATGTCAGCCATGTGCGTATCTCACAAGCTCGAAGATGAGTGTCCCGACCGCCGACAGCAGCGAGATGATCGCCGCGCCCATCGCGGCGTGCAGGGTCTTCTGGAGGCCTGTCGCCGTGGCGCAGGGCGGCGTGTGGTGGGCCTTGTCGGCGAAGTGCATCTTCACCATGCCTTTCAGCTCGGCTATGTCCATCCGCGCCCTCGTCAGCCCCTCCCACAGCTCCGGGAAGCCAGGTGGCATCCCGGCGTTGTGCGCCTTTTCCGTTTCCGCGCTCATGCTTCGTCTCCCGTGTACTTCGTGTGCACCCTTATCGCCTTGCGGTACGGGTCGCTCCATCTCCAGACCGGCTCGTTGTACGGTGCGAGGACTTCGTAGACCCCGCCGTCGAACACGATCTCGTCGCCCGCATGTGGTTCGAGGTCGAGTTGTCCTGCTGGGATGATGAAGTCCCGCGTCTCCGTACGCACCCACGCGCCGTATTCGTTCATGGAGCGGAACACAGTCCGCCCCAAGACGGCCTTGACGCTCCTCGCCTCCGCGCCGCGACGGTAGGTCGCGTCGGAAACGAGGAAGTCAAGCTGCGCGGAACGCAGCGCGTCGATGCCGGTCCTGATCATTAGCCAAGGCCCTGGCAGAGACGGACGAGAACGGACTTGTCCGTCGCCCCCGTGAGGGCGATGGCGTGGCCGATCTTGACGGAGCCGGAAGCGCCTGCAGCCACGGCCTCGCCGTTGGTCGGGTTCCACCCGACCTCCATGCCCGCCGCGAAAGCGATGCCTTCCGCCTTGGCGAACTCGTACACGCCCACGAGCGCGAGAGCGCCGAGCTCACCTGCCTTGATGTCGAGTTTCGCCACTCCGACGAGCTTGCCGGAGAGGACCACGACGTCTCCCGCCGCGACATCCTCCATAGGCGTGTAGTCGATTGCGTCACCGCGCTGAACATAACGTGCCTTCATTTCGATGAACCTTTCTGTGTGTCTGTTGGGTTGAAGAGGTGGCGGGCGGACGGGGAAGGAAAAACAAGCAAAAAGAACCCCGTCCGCGCCGCCGTTAGATTACGCCGCCGAGCCGGTCGCCTTGACCATGCCCCTGTGATCCTGCTCCCTGATCCCGATGTCGAAGAACACCCGGAACCAGATGCCGAGGACGTTGAAGTCCAGGTCGCCGCGCTCCACCGTGGGTGTGCGCTTGCCCTTGAGGTAGCCGATCTCGAAGGTGTCCACGACGCCCGGCTTGCCGAAGAGGTACCAGGACGCCTCCGACGATCCGGCGTACTTCGAGTTCGAGAGGTACGGGCTGGAGACGATGCGGAGGTTCTCGTCGGCGAGGACGTTGATCGCGGGGCGGACGACGTTGTCGGGGCCACCGCTCATGATGAGGGTCGTGCCCTGCGTCAGCTCCTGCGCGAGGAACTTGAGCGAGGTCGGAACGAGCAGGATGCTCGGCTCGACGTTGATGGGCTGGCCGTCGGAGTCCACCTGGTCGGTGAAAGTCTGGATCGCCTTCTTGAGCGAGTCGGCGGAGAGCGCCGAGTTCGCGCCGGAGAGGAGATTCTTGTGATCGCGCCCGAAGAGCGGCTTGCCGTCCACGCACGTCGGGTTCGCCATCAGCCTGGCGGCGCGGTTGCCCATCGCCGTCGGCACCTTGAGGAACGCGCCGAGGTCGTCGTTGATGATCATCTTGCGCGTGAGGCAGAACTTCTTGGCGTAGGTCTCGAGCTGGTTCTTCGCGGACTCCTCGGAGAGCGCGCCGTCCTTGATCTCGCCGTCAGCGCCTACGGGCTTGAGGTCGCCGATGTCGGTGAGGCGGAAGCGCTGGTTCTCCTTGAAGTCGGTGAGGTCGCCGGTGGTGCAGAGCTTCGTGGCGATGATGGGCTGCGCCTCGTAGGCCTGCATGAGCTTCTTGTTGGCGACGTTCGAGAGGATGCCGGGGAGCGACACCGTGGAGAACGCGGCCTTGATGGCGGCGTTGTCGAAGGTGCGGGGCGGCTCCATGCCCTCGAGCCTCATGCACTCGGCGAGGATGCCAGCGAGCGGCATGTCCGCGTCTTTCTGCGCGGCCTCGACCGTTTCCTCGCCCATTGCCTTGGCGAGCGTGTCGCCGTCGATCCCCGCGCGGAGCGAAAGCGCGGCCTCGAGCCTTTTCGCGGTCATGGAGTTCTCCTTCTTGATCGTGATGTTCACGTCGGCCGTGGGCTGCTTGGCGCGGAAGGCGGCAAGCACGGCCTCGTTGACCTGTTCCTTGTTCCAGCCCTCGGAGATGGCCTTCGCCTCGATCTCCGGGAACTCGCCGTTGCAGACGGCCTTGATCATGCCGACGCGGTCGCGCTCGGCCTTGACTGCGGCCTGGGCGATGGCCTCGACGTCGACCGCAGGGGTCTGCGCGGGCTGCGGGGCTTCCGGCTTCAGCGGCTCGGCGGCCTCGACGTTCTTGGGTGCCTCCGCCGGTGCGGCGGGGGCGGGAGTTGCGGCGGGCTGCGCCGCCTCGACTTTCTTTTCAGGTTCCATTATGGAGTTGCCTTTCAGTTGGAGTGATGCCGTGACCTTCATGTGAGTTGCCTTGTCGGCTCCCACCGCGACCACGGACACCTCGCGGAGGGTAGATTTCGTGACATGGTAGAACGGCGCTTCGTGCTCGACGCCGTTGATCGTGCGCTTGCCTTCCTGGACAAGCTCGGCGGCCTCGACCTCGGCACCTATCGAAAGCTGCCAGTCGGCCCCGGCCTTGCCCTGACCGACGATTGCGTCCGCGAGGTCGCCCTCGCCGACGATCTCGCCGGAGATCTCGAGATGGCCGTCCTCGACCTTCGCCGAGACGACTCCCACGCGCCCGAGCGTGTGGTTCTCGTGGTTTGCGAGAAGCGGCACAGTCTCCGGCACGGACATGCCCGCCATGTCCACCACGACGGGGCGCGACCATCCGAAGAGGCGCATCTTGCCGCCGGAGTAGGCTACGCCCTTGACGGACGGCTTCCGGCCTCCTGCGGCGGCGGTTATTTCGAGGTATTCAGTCTTCATCGTCTTCCTTTCCCTGTTCGGAGGGCGCGGCCACCTCGACCGTCAGCCCGAGTTCGTCCATAAGCTCCTTCTCCTTCGCGCACTGGCGGAGTTCGGATTCCCAGTCTTTGCCCTGTTTCGCGTATTCGCTGGCAAGCGTCGTGGTGTGGTTCTTGAGGCGCTTCTCCTGCGCCGTCGCCTCCTTCGAGGGATCGACGTGTTCGTGGCCGTCCCAGAACCATGTGTGGCGGCAGTCGCACACGTCGAGCGCCGTCCTGTTCGCCAGCGCCCACTCGCGGAGCCAGCGCTCGAGGATTCTGTCGAGGACGGCCTCCTCCATGAACGCGCGGTCGACCTTGAGCGACTTGTAGTAGGTCTGGTGGTCGAGCCGCCCGCTGGCGTAGTTGTAGCCGGAGGAGTTGCCCGCCGCGATGTTGTACGGGATGTTCAGGCAGCGCGATATCTCGTTGAGGATCTCGTGCTTGAACTCGCCGTATGTCGTGACCGGCTGCTTCGGGTCGACCTGCGACATCTTCCAGCCGCCCGGCATCGTGAGGAGCATGTTCCGCTCGAGCTGGATCGTGTCCATCGCCTCCACCGCGTCAGCCTCGCCGTTCGGCGGGGAGTCGGTGTAGAGGACGCCCGCAAAGTCAGCCGCAGCCTCCGCCGCGCTCACGACTGCCAGGGTGAACCGGCGCAGGTGTGCGAACAGCGGCAGCGCGGACGTTATCTCCGGGATGCCGCGATGCTGCTCCGGGCGGTCCTGCCGGAACACGTGGATCATGTTCTCCGCGCCGACGGTCTTGAAGTCGAGGTTGAACGACGCCGTCCCGCCGGGATGGTTCTTCAGCACCTTGTACGACTTAGGGTTGCCAAAACGGTCGAACGTGATGCCGTCCACCGACGCCTCATCGGCATTCAGTTCGTCATCCGTAACCCGGTCGGCTTCGATCAGCTGTATGTCCAGCGTCACGTTCGATCCCAAATTCGGGTTCTGCGCCATGATGGCGAAGGACTCGCCGTCCTGGCACCGCGCCATCCGCATCGTGCGGAGCTTGGCGGGAAGATGGACGAGCCTCGCCCATACGGCGAAGTCGTGCTCGACCCTGCGGTTCGTGTCCTCCGAGTCCAGCAGCATCTGGAGGCGCGGCCCGGTGCCGACCGAGTCGTTCGCAAGCGTCGATACGATCCCGCGAGCATACGAGTTGTTCTGGACCTCGTAGCGGGCGCGTGTGCGAAGTATCTTGCGCACGGCGGGATCGGCCTCCGCGTCCGCCGACAGGAACTCGGCGGCCGCCCAGTGGCGGGCGTTGTCCTTCGTGGTCTGGGCCGCGTCGAAGCGGGCCTTGATCCACATCGGCAGGGAGAACCGCGCCTTGGCGGCCTTGGGCTTCTTTCCGAAAAGCCTCATATGACCGCGCCTCCCGCCGCCATCTTGGTGATGCGGAGCGGGCATCTGCGTCCGCTCGTCGCCTGCTTCGAGGCGAAGAAGTTTGCGACCTTGATGAGGTCGCCGACCGACTGGTTCTCCACCCGCTGGCCGTCAACTTCGACGACCTTCGGCTGGGCGAGCATCTTCTCCGTCAGCTCCTCAAGCTTCTTGTCGTCCATCGCAGGCCTCCTTGTCCGCCTCGTCGATCCTCTCCCCGATCCACGCCATGACGTTGACGTTCATGGTGTTTCCCAGCGCACGGTAGCGCGACCACCTCGGGCAGTTTTCCGCGCTGCGCCCATGCCAGGCCACGGCTGTATATCCGTCCGGGAACCCCATCGCCCGCTCGCACTCGACCGGCGTCAGCATCCTGGACACGCCGCCGACGCACACACCCGACGGCCTGCGCCGCGTGATCGTGTACGCCGCCGAAAGCGGATCGTCGTAGCACTTTCCGGGAAGGTGCCTCACCCGTCCATCGAGGTTCGTCAGGTCGAGCGGGATGCACGCTCCAGCGTCGCCCGGAGCGCCTCCGGCAGCGGGTCCCCCCGCATGTCTGCCCGGCGGAGTATCCCCGCCGCACATTTCTCCGTCAAAGAGAACTCCGGCGACACGGGTCCAGTCTCCAAGATATCCCGCAAGGACGACACGTCTCCTTCGCTGCGGGACCGCCCTTGGAAATTGTTGAACTCGGGTATATTGAGCGTCAAGCACTCGCCAGCCCACGCTGTAGCATCCGGGGGCTCCGGTGACGAGTCCGGCCCTGCGCCATCCGCCGCTCGGGACGCGGACCTCCCATCCGGCGAGAGTCGATAGGAAGGAGGCAAAATCAGCTCCTTCCCCGCTCGATAGTACGCCGGGCACATTTTCCCAGACCACCCAGCGGGCGCTTGTGCGAAAAGCCAGTCTTGCAAACTCAAGCGCGAGGCCGCCTCTGTCATCCTCGAGTCCTTTCCTCAACCCCGCGATGCTGAACGCCTGGCACGGCGTTCCGCCGACGAGCAGGTCGATGTCCCCCTCGTAGTCCTCGGGCATGATCTTGGTGAAGTCGCCGAGGTTCGGTACGTCCGGGAACCTCTCGGCGAGGACGGCGGAGGGGAACCGCTTTATCTCCGACACGAAGGCGCAATGCCATCCGAGCGGCCTCCATGCGATGGAGGCAGCCTCGATGCCGCTGCATACGCTTCCGTATCTCATTTCGTGTCCTTCGCTTCCTGGTTCAAGTCCGTGCGGCCTTTCGGCCGCTTGAGGGGCCGGACAAACCCTGCGGCGGTCAAGAAACAGCAAGAACCCCGCCGCCGCCTCGGAGACACCCGCCTCCTTGGCGCACGAGGATGTTTATTGCCGCGCCTCGCGTTTTTTCCGTTGGAATTCTC
>CACXPT010000178.1 GCA_902769585.1 uncultured bacterium | reverse complement strand
CAGAACATGCAGATCGGTTCCTACTCGAAGGGATGGTTCCACCAGGAGGGCGGGGAAGTGTCCGTTCCTAACTATTTCGCAGTGGGCCGGTACGGCGCCGGTGTCGGGTTGCTGGACGTCCACGGTGGCACGTTCACGCACCGCGCCCAGAACTACCTCCGCATCGCGGAGGACGGTACGGGTACGGTGTCCGTGGCGAACGGCGGCACGTTCGTTGACCTTGCCGCCTACTCCCCGATCTCGCAGAACGCCGCAGGCAAGGGAACGGCCATCCTCTCGCCCGACGGCACGTTTGAGACTCCGCAGTTCAGGGCCGGTGCGGCTGGACGCAACAGCAGCGTGGTGTTCAACGGCGGCACGATGAAGTTGCGCACGAACGGCTATCCTTCGAGCTTCCTCGACAGCACGATCTCGCGCGTGACGGTTTCGCCATACGGCGGCGCGATCGACACGAACGGCAAGGGCGACTTCACGCTGAACCGCGCGCTGGGTCCGACGACGGACGCAGGCGACCTCTCGGAGGCGCTGGCGCACCGCTGGAGCTTCAAGAGCGGTTCGCTCGCGGACAGCGTCGGCGGCTTGACGGCGACGGTTGGCGGCACCGTGGACCTGGAGGACGGCGCGGTGCGCCTGAAGGGACTCGCCAGAGGCCAGAGCTGCGTCAACCTCGGCACGGACCTGCTGCCGACGGACGGGCGCGGCGCGACGATCGAAGTGTGGGTGACGCCGCTTTCGTTCAAGAGCTGGTCGCGCGTGGTCGACTTCGGCACGGGGAGCGAGGGGACGGGCAAGGACTTCTACTTCTCGTTCAACGACGGAAACAACAACGCCTCCGCCCGGACGCATTTCCGCGCCATCGGCACGTCCTTGGACTGCTACATCTCGACCGCGCTGACGCCGGGCAAGACCTACCACCTTGCGCTCGTGTTCGCCCCGCAGCCTAACGGCGCCTTCCTCAACACGGCTTATATCCACGATGCGACGACGGGCGAACTGCTGAACGTCGGGCAGGGCAAGTGCGCCGTTGGCTGGACGCTGGGCGACATCCCGCAGACGAACGGCTGCTGGCTGGGCCATTCGAGCTATGCCAGTAACAACGACCCCGACGCGCGCTACCACGAGGTGCGCATCCACCACCGCCCGATGACGGCCGCGCAGGCAGAGGCGAGCTGCCTCGCGGGTCCTGACGCCGTGTACTACTTCCGCAAGAAAGGCGAGGGCACGCTCACGATGACGGGCGCGAACACGTACGCGACCGGCACGGCCGTGGACGCCGGCACGTTGAAGCTCGCGAGCGGCGCGACGCTGCCGGCGACGGAGATGTGGGCAAACTCGGGGGCGACGCTCGACCTGAACGGCACGTCGCAGACGGCCCGCGAGTTGGGCGGCACGGGCACAATCAAGGGCGGCACGCTCGCCGTGACGGACACGATCCAGCCGGGCGGACGCAAGACCGTCGGCACGCTCACGGTAGACGGCACGACGCTCACGTCCGGCACGCTCGTTGTGGATATCGGCGCGAATGGCGCGAGCGACTGCCTCGCGGCGACGGGCACGCTCGACCTCTCGAACCTCTCGCTCGCGCTGGGCGAGGGCTCATCGCTCAACGAGACGAATATCTACACCGTCGCCACGGCGCCAAGCTTCACGGGCACGTTCGCCAGCGTGACGCTCCCGAACCGAAAGTGGCGCGTCTCCGTTGCCGACACGAAGGTGAAGCTCGCATACGCCAACGGCACGGTGCTGTATTTCAGGTAGCAACGGACGATACATCACGAAAAGGTAATGGAAGGAACAACGATGAAGAGACTGATGTCATTTGCTGTTTTGGCGGTCGGGGCAAGCGTAACCCTCCCGGCGGCGATGCTGGATATGGCCGGGACGGACATGACCGTCTCCGACGTGACGACGCTCGCGTCGTACGACGGCGTGACGAACTCGTCCGCAACCGCCGCCACGCTCACCTTCAACATCGCCGACGACCAGGCGTACGGCATGACTATCGGCGGCAACGTCGCGGTCGTGAAGGCTGGCGCCGGCACGCTCGATCTCGGCGCGGTGGCGCGCACGTACACCGGCGGCACGCAGGTGAACGCGGGCATCCTCAAGCTGGGCAAGCATCTCTCCGTTGTGGGGACAAACGACATCCGCGTGGCGAACGGCGCGGCGCTCGACGTCTGCAGCCCGGCGGTGCTGGCAGCTAGCGGCATCGCAACAGGTTTCCCGAAAATCTACATCGGCGGCACGGGGCCTGACGGGAATGGTGCGCTTCTCAACACGCAGGAGGCGACGACGAACAAGCGGTTGCCGCATGTCTACATGACTGGCGATCTGCTTGTCTGCACCGTGAAACGAATAGACGTCGACGTTGTCCACGCGCAGGGGCATACGTTGCGCTTCAAGACGCCGTCCGGCGACCAGTTTGCAGTGAGCACGTTCGACAACTCGGCCGGCGGCGACATCAGCATCGAGGACGGACAGTTCACGGCGATTACCACCAACAACTCGCTCGGCAACACCCCGTCCAAGGGCAAGGTATACATGCGCGGAGGCAAGCTGAACGTCTGGAACGACCATACATTGAAGAACAACGTCGTCGTCGAGTCCGCCAGCACGATCCAGCAGGGATCCTCCGGCAAGCAGGCGACATTCAGCGGAACCATCACGATCAATGCGCCGGTCACGTTCGCCGGTAACGCCGTGGTGTTGAACGGGACGCTCTACGGGAATGCGGAGCTCAAGGTCACGAGTACCTTCGGCAACGCCGTCCCGGATTCCCGCAACCATTTCACCGGCCCGATCGTGGTCAATTCCGGCGCGAGGTGCGCCATCGGGCGCAAGAACTGCGTGGAAGGTTCGCTGAACGTCGGCATCGTGACGAACAACGGCACGGTCGCCTGGGAGCGGCGTTCGGCGGGAACCATCACGAATACCATCATCGGCGGCGTATTCACGATGGACACCGACCTTGATCCGAACGGGCATCCGACGTTCAAGAACTTCGTGACGAACACGCAGGCCTTCGTCCGGCGCGGCACGCTGACGTTCGGTTCCGGCGCGCGCTGGGTTTCGCCCGAGAAGGATTTCCGCGTCGGCGAGCAATGGACACGGGACCACACCAACGTGGTCGGCACGGTCGAGTTCACGGACGGGTGCGACGTGACGGTCAAGGCGTTCACCGTCGGAAACGCGACCCAGTACACGTACACGAACGCCGTCACGGACGCGACGTACCACAACGTGGTGACGGGTATCGTGAACCAGTCGGGTGGCATCGTCCGAACCGTCGGCCTCTACGGAAGCAACGCGTCCGAGTACGACGGCGTGCGGCTGGGACACTACCCGGTGGGCCATGCGTTCTGGAACATGACGGGCGGCAAGCTGATCGTGGACACGTATCGCCTGTCGCTCGGGACGGACGGCTACGGCACGTTCAACCTTTCCGGCGGAGAGGTGTTCACGGACGAGGTGAATCTGAACGGCCGGCCGGGCGGCAAGGGATACGGCATCCTGAACGTGACCGGCGGCGAGCTGAACGTGGGCGCGAACGGCATCCGCAAGAGCTCGACGAACGACCGCTACGAGATCCATCTGGGCGGCGGCACGATCCGCGCAACGGCGGCGGCAGGTTTCGCGTGTCCGCTCGCCATCGACCTCACGGGGTCGCACGGCGGCGTGACGTTCGATACGACGAACGCGACGGTCACGCTCTCGGGCGTTCTCTCCGGCGCTGGCGGTCTCACGAAGGTGGGCACTGGCACGCTCACGCTTTCGGGCGCGAACACCTACGCGGGCGCGACGCGTCTCCTGGATGGCACGGTCGCCTTCACGCAGGCGTATCCGGGCGGGGACCTGGAGCTGCCCGCAGGCGCGACGGGCGGAACGTCCGCTCCCCTTCTCTCGGCACCGTCGTTCGCGTTCGCCGCCGGAAAGGGCGTGCGCGTGACGGAGGCGGACACGCTCGACGCCTCCACCTTCGGCCCGTCGAAAACGCTCGTCTCGTCTACGGCTCCGCTCGCGTCAATGCCAGCGCTCTCGCTCGTGGCGAGCGACGGCACGCCGTTTTCGGACGAAAAGGGTATCTGGCGGCTTGTTCTTGTAGACGGCGGCAAGACTCTGAAGTTCGGCCCCATGCGCGGCACGCAGATCCTGCTGCGGTAGTTTTAGTCGGGAGAGCGCGCTACATTCCACAGGGGCATGTGCATCATCATCAGATAGCGAGGGGAATCAAGGTTGTGAAACGTCTCGTTGAAGCATGTATGCTTGCAGGGGTTGCCGCGTGTGCGATGGCCGAGTCGTCGTTCACGGTGAGCGATCCGTTCGTCTGGCGGGACGACACCGCGAAATGCTACCGGCTCTACCAGCTCAGCCGCGCGAACGATCCCGTCGGAGCGGGCGTGATGATGCGCACCTCCACGAATCTCGTGGACTGGAGCGCGATGACGCAGGTGCTGCACGTGCCAGAATCGTACGAGTGTTCGGCGGTCTGGGCGCCTGAAATGCACGTCTACAAGGGATCTTATTACATCTTCGGGACGATCTGCACGAAGATGTATCCCACCAACTGCGTGGCGCCGATGGCGGAGGCGGGTTGGCAACCGAAGGGGAACTACCTTCGCAAGCGGCTCTCCACCTACGTCTTCAAGGCCGACCGTCCGGAGGGGCCGTTCAAGGTGTGGAGCGACGGTCCGATTCCGCCGCGCGACTGGGCGACGCTCGACGGCACGTTCTTCGAGGAGGACGGCAAGCCCTACATGGTGTTCTGCCATGAGTGGACGCAGATGCGCAACGGGACGATGGACGCGGTGGAGATGACGCCGGACCTGACGCGCGCGGCGGGGACGCCGGTGACGCTTTTCCGCGCGAGCGACCTTTGGCAGGAGGACGCGTCCAAGTTCCCGGGCCGCACCTACGTGACGGACGGTCCGTTCCTCTACCGCTCGAAGACGGGCGAGCTGTTCATGCTGTGGAGCTCGGCGCGCAAGGGCTATCTGCAGGTCGCGTCGCGATCCGCTTCCGGAAAGCTGCATGGGCCATGGATCGACCACAAGGTCATATACGAAAACGATTCGGGTCACGGCATGGTGTTCAGGACGTTCGAGGGAACGCTCGCGATCGCGCTCCATTCCCCGAACCATCCCGGCCCGCAGAAGCGCCTCCGCATCTACGAGCTGGAAGACTTGGGCCACGCCCTGCGCGTAGGGCGGCAGATCGGTGGCTTGATGTGAATGTTGCCAATGTGGAAATGTTGCCAATGCCCAATACCAATGCCCAATTGGCCCGCATGGAGAACGGTTTGCCCAAGGGGACGATGTTTGCTATACTTTGTGCCATGGAGAAGCTGACGATGAAAACAACGACATTCGTATCTTGTTTTGTGGTGGCCGCCATGAGCATGTGCGCGGCGCAAGCCGAGACGTATTATCTGAACGTGAACACGGGAAACGCTACCGGCGTGTTCACCACAAAAGCCGCCACATATTGGAAGAAGGCTGACGGCACGGCTGCAGCAAGCTTCACGTCAAGTGACATCGGCCGCATCGAGCAAGGTGGAGTACTGGGCATCTATCAGACACTTACCTTCCCGGGCACAACGTTGCACCTGGGGACCGAAGACGGCACGGAGAGCGGCACCCTGCACTTCCGCAACACGCAGTTTACCGTCAACGACCTTCGTTGGCATTGTGGAAACATGTACCAGAACTACGACGGCGTGACGACGCCGCTTGTCGGGAACATCTATCTGGACTGTCCGGGCAGCGCGCATACCATTTCGCCAAATACGGCCGGAACGGGTATCATCCTTTCTTATCCCTGCGCGTTTATCTGCACGGACCCGGACGTCGTCCTTACCTTGACGGCAACGACAGCCAGAAGCGACAACCTTGTGATCTTCAGTGGCGACAATTCCGCCTACAGGGGAAAGATTTCGGACGATATGGCCATCCTGCCGCTCGTCGCGGGTTCGGCAAACGCGCTGGGCGATCCCGCCACGTCTCGCGCCGATGCTTTGAGCATTGACCGCGCAAACGCAATCTTTACGGTGATGAACGGAATCACGCCTAACGAGGCGCGAGGCATCGTCATCAACAAGAGCGGGTTCAAGTTGCGCGCGGCAAAGATCGACACGTACAACGACAAGGGAACTGTCGTCCGCACGACCACCGACTGCTCGGACTACGAGCTGCCGATGCCGATCAGCGGTTCGTACGGCTTCACGAAGGACGGCGACGGGCGGGTGACGCTCAGTGGCGCGTATACGGCGGGAGCGATCGTCGTAGAGGAAGGGACGTTGCGGATCGCGGCAACGGCGACGTTGCCGGCGGCGCATCCAGTCACGGTGAAGTCCGGCGCCACGCTTCGGCTTTGTCAGGCGCCGGAGAACTTTGCGCTCACGGTGGAGGCAGGAGCGAACGTGGTGCTGGAGGCGGCCTACGACGCCACGGCAAAGGTTGCGACGCCTGTCGCGCTGACGGCGGGTTATGTCGTGCCTGCGGGCGGCCAGCCGATCGCGCTCTCCGAGACCGTCGCCCTGCCGCAGCACGACGCCTTGAACCTGGAGGTGCTGACCATCGCGGCCGGGGCGGCGGACGTGACGGCGGACGATTTTACGGATGTTTCGCCCAAGACGTACGGCTTGCCCAAGACGACGGTGACGGTGGAGAAGGACGCGGGCGGCGTCCAGCACGTCTATCTGTCGG
>CACXPT010000177.1 GCA_902769585.1 uncultured bacterium | reverse complement strand
CGTCTCGCGCTGGTTGGTGATGCCGATCGCGGCGAGTGAGGAGGCCGTCGCGCCCGCCTTCGCCATCGCCTCGCGCGCCACGGCGAGCTGCGTGTCCCAGATCTCGACCGGGTCATGCTCAACCCATCCCGGCTGGGGGTAGATTTGGCGGAACTCGCGCTGCGCCACGGCCACGATGTGCCTCTCGCGGTCGAACACGATTGCCCGGCTGGAAGACGTTCCCGCGTCCAGCGCCATGATGAATTCTTTGCTGTTCATGTTTGCAGACTCTCCTCTTTCGTCATTGCACTCCGCCCATGAGGGAAGTCTTGGGCGATATCTTTCGGTGCATAGTGTATCACACCTTGTTCCTTCCCGCCACCACGATTCTCGACTGCGGTTTGACATCATGGGGCCGTTGGCGGTATACTATTGGTGCTTTATTTAAGGGGTATTGTGTCCTTTAGATGGAATGCGAGGTGGAAACGGAAGTGAACAAGATCGAAGTGGAGAGAAATGTTAGGCGCTGCGCGGCCCTACTGGTGGTTACGGCAGGGCTCGCGCTGGGCGCGTGCGCCGGCGAGTGGGCGTTCGAGAACGCGAAGCTTTCGCCCGACAAGGCGACGGGACGCGAGGCTGACGGGCGGCTCGAGATGTCACTGCCGTCGAAGCGCGCGTGTGCCTGGTGGGAGAGTGAGTTCCCGGTGACGCCCGGGAAGGGCGCGCGCTTCACGGCCACGGCGGAGATCGCGCTCGGCGCGGGCGAGGCCTCGCCGTACAACGACGTCATGCTGTTCGTGACGTGGTACGATCCGGCGAGGGGCAACCGGAAGGGCGTGCGGTTCTACCAGCGCGACTTCATGCGGTATACGGATGGTAGGGCGGCTTGTCCTCAAGCCGCCGTTCGCACGTTCGACGACACGTTCGCCGTGCCGAGCGACTGCAACACGGTGCGGGTGGAGTTCATCGCGAAGTGGCACAAGATGGACGTGAAGATCCGCGACGTGCGCGTGGAGACGATAGAAGCGCCGAAGCCGCGCAAGGTGCGGTGCGTGGTGGGCAACCCGCACGAGAGGCGGCCGAAGAGCTGGGACGACCCGGAGGCGGTGGTGAAGGGCCGCCTGAAGCAGATCGAGGACTGCCTCACCAACATCTTCGCGCACGTGGAGCATCCCGACATCATTCTCTTCTCCGAGGTGTTTGCGGACACGGGGACGCCCTGTCCGGAGCGGACGGCCGAGCGCATCCCGGGAGGGCCCTCCTTCGCGCTCGCCGCGCGCTACGCCGTGAAGTACCGCTGCAACATCGCGATGAACGTGCGCGAGCGCACCGACGCGGGGACGTTCCACAACTCCACGTTCGTCGTCGACCGCGCGGGCCGGCACGTCGGCACCTACCGCAAGACGACGCTCACGAGCGGCGAGTACATGGCGGGCCTTCTGCCCGGCGACGACTTCGGCGTGTTCGACCTCGACTTCGGGCGCGTGGGCTGTCTCACCTGCTGGGACCATTGGTTCTCGGAGACGGCGAAATACCTGCGCCGGAAGGGTGCGGAGCTGCTGCTATTCCCGCTCGCGGGCTGCGCGCCCGACCACGTGGACATCACGTTTCCCGCCCGCGGCATCGACATCGGCATCCCGACGCTCGTCTCGATGCGCCAGGGACATCTCCCCAACGGCATCATCGACCGCGATGGGACGTGGCTCGTGAAGACGTTCGAGGACGGAGGCTTCGCGTGGGCAGACCTTGATTTGAATGAGCGCAAGCGCACGTTCTGGCTGTCGGTCGGCCCCGGCGCTGGCGATCCATACGAGCTCTACATCGACGAGAGCCGTCCGGAGCTCTATGAGAAGCAGGACCTCCGACGTCCCCGCCGCTAGACGGCGTAGTCACTCGTTAGTGCCGAACACCATCGCGGCGGGAGTGTACATTTCTGACGGCGGGAAGGGCGGCGTCTCCTCGGAAGGGTTCTGAGGGTTCATCAGCCATTCGAGCGCGTCGTCGCTGAAGGCGTTGTCTATGACGGTCTTGTGCGTGCTGCCGAGCTGCAGGTCCACCTCGGCGAAAGGACCGTTCTCTCCGCCGATGCGCTCGGCGGCGGCGCGGACGGACGATTCGGTATGAAGACGGTCGCTTTCCCCTTGGACGATGCGTACCGCCGCGATGATGTTCGTGGCGGCGGACGCAGGGACTGGCGCCGCTCCGGCGACCAGCGCACGGGAGAAAAGTGACGGATTGTCCGCAAGGAGCGGCCAGCAGGCGTCGCCTCCGCTGTCGACCCCGACGACAAAGGTGCGGTCGGATACGACGCTGAACTCGTTAGTCTTTTCCTGGACGAGTCTGGCGATGTCCTTCAGAAAACCGTCGCGGCGGCCTTTGCGCGCACCAAGCCAGTTGCTCTCGCGTCCGTTGGGGCATTGCGGCAGGAGGATGACGGTCTTCCGACTTTTCTTCTCGGCGTATGTCACCAGCGTGCGCAGGAACGGAACAGTCGTCTGGCGCACGTTGTCGCTGCCGTTGAGCGAACGGTCATGGAGGGCCAGTATGAGAGTGGTGTCCTCGTCCGAGCTGGAGCCTGTCGTGATCTGCCGGTATGGGATGTTTGCGCTTTTGCCGTTGAATGTGTGGCGGGCGGCGTCGGGGGACTCGGCGTTGTGGGAGAGGAGCTCGAGCATGCCTGTGGTGCGCAGGCTCTCGCGGCTGGCGTTGCGCTGGTCGCCAAGCTTGCGCAGGTAGGCGGAATACGTGTCGCGGAAGGCAATGACGGACGAGACGATCTCGGGGACGTTCGGGAACCGGCCGAGGAGGCGGTCCGCCGTGTCGAGCGCCAGCTCCACGTCGGCGCGGTCTATCTTCTTGAACGCGGAGCCGGTCTTGAGGCGGCGGTCCATGGCGGTTACGAGCGCCTTGCCGTACTCGGGGCGATCCGGGTAGTCGGCGGCAAGGTCGCTGAGAAGCGCGAAGGCGCTTCGCGCCGTGTCGGTACCGTCTGTCGGTCTCTCGAGGCTTGGCGACTCCGCGAGCAAGCGGGCGTACAGGAAGCGGAAGTCTGGGTTGTCTGGCTCTGCCTCCCTAAGCATCTTTGCGAGCGCGAAGGCCAGCTTGCGGTCGACAGAGCGGCCTTTCTGGCGGCTTAGCGACTCGAGGGCCAGCGCGGCCTCGTAGCGGTCCACCACGTTCGTCGTGCGCGCGTAGCCGTCCGCCACGCGCTGCGCGAACACTGCGGCCTCCTCGGTGCGCCCGCGGCGGCGAAGGGTCTCGGCCAGGCGGTTGAGCGCGGTCGCTGACGGGCGTATCTCCACGAGGCGGCGGAACGCCTTCTCCGCAAGCTCGAAGTCGCCGGACCTGAAGGCACAGATGCCGAGCACGCCGTTCACCTCCGCGACCCTGTCGAGGGACAGCTCCTGGTTGGCGGCGAGGCGGCCGTAGTATGGCAGCAGGGCGGAAAGCAGCTCGGTGTCGCGCTTCGATGGAGGCATGTTTTCCACGTGGTGGAACACCTCGCTGAGCGCGGCGTCCGCCACCTCTGCGTTGCGCGCGGCTAGGCCTAGGGCGGCCGCCGTACGCGCGTAGCCAACGACCATCGCGCCGACCGCCGCCACCGCGCATGCCGCCGCCGTAGCCGCTAGGGCCGCCATCGCCGGCTTGCGGCGCGCCCATAGGCGGAGCCGGCGGCCGAACGACGGCGGCGCGGCCGCCACGCACTCGTGGTTGAGCCATCGCTGGAGGTCTTCGGCGAACGCGTCCATGTCGGGATAGCGGTCCTCGGCCTTGGGGGCGACGCTCTTTGCGACCACGGCAGCGAGATCGTGATCCACGCCTTCGAGCGGGGGTACTGGCGTGGTGCAGATGCGCCTGAAGAGCGCGGTGCCGGAGACGTCGGCGAACAGGCGCTTGCGGGAAAGCAGTTCCCAGAGCGTGACGCCCAGCGCATACTGGTCAGCCGCAGGCGAGCACAGCCCCTGCATTAGCCGTTCCGGGGCCATGTACCTGAGCGTGCCGTTGCGGGCGTCCTCGTCGTTCTGGTCCTCGGTGCGCGCCGAGGCGAGGCCGAAGTCCGTCACGCGTACCTCGCCCGTGGCGTCCAGCATCAGGTTGGCAGGCTTGATGTCGCGGTGGACGACGCCGCAGCGGTGCGCGTATGCGAGGGCGAGCGCGGCCTGGAGCACGGCCCGGACGGTCGCGCGCGAGTCGGCAAACTCGAACTTGTCCATTCGCGTGCCGTCGACCAGCTCCATGGCGTAGTAGCAGAGGTTGCCGGTCGTGTCTGCGCCATAGACCTTCACGATGTTGGGGTGGTGGAGCTGCGCGACGATGCGGGCCTCTCGGGTGAACCTTTCGCGCCACGCCTCCTTGCGTCGGCGAGGCGGGGTGAGGACCTTGACGGCGACCTTGCGGTTAAGCGACTTCTGGATGGCTTCCCACACCGTGCCCATGCCGCCGCTACCGAGCTTGCGCTTTAGGGTGTAGTCGCTGCCGGGCAGGTCTGGCGGGGTCTCGTCCGCGCGGCTGTCCTTCCGGCGGCGCTCGCGCCCGTAGTCCTCCATCTCCACGAGCAGTGGCAGCAGGTCACGCAGCTCGCCGGCCTGCTTGGGGTGCGCGGCTATGAACGAATCCTCGTCCGGCACGTCGCCGCGGCGGAATTCCTCGAGGAAGTCCTCGACCAGACCTTCTGTCGTAGGTTCTTCCGTCATGGCTGGAACTCCGAGTATTCGCCTAGCACGTCCTTCAGGCGCTTTAGGGCGCGCACGTAGCGGAGCGAGGCGGCCTTTTCGCTGATGCCGAGGAGGGCTGCGCACTCGCCGTTGCCGAGTCCCTCCTCGTGCCGGAGCTCGAGAATGGCGCGGTCGCTGTCGTCGAGGCGCATCAGTCCCTGGTGGAGGATCTCGTGGCGGTCCTGGCGGGTGATGCGGGAAAGCGGGGAGGTGGCCGTGTCCGGGAAATGGTCGGGGCCGAACCCCTGCGAGGCGTCGTCGTCGGACGGGGTCTGCGGCTCCACCTCGCGGTACGCGTCGCGCTTCTCGGCGGCGAGGTTTCGGCGCTCTATCTGGGCGATCGTCTGCAGAAGGGCGGTGCGGAGCTTGAAGTAGAGAGGCAGGTCGGGGTTGGACATGAACGGGCTGTTGTCGCGGCTCACGGCCACCATCGTCTCCTGAACGACGTCTTCCGGCGACACGCGGCGGGAGAGAACCGGGGGGAGCGTCTGCGCCGCCAGTCTCTCAAGCCGGTCCCTGAATTTCAGGAACGCCTCTTCTAGCTGTCCGTTGTCCACGCGGCGATTATACCAAATTCTCGCGCCGAAATCCCGTGGCGAATTGTCGCAGCGGTTGCGGGCGGGGGGAATCTTTGGTAGGATAGCGGCCTAGGAGGCAAAATGAAAAAGACAATAGCATGCGCAGGTTGCGCCGTTGGAATGTTGGCGATGGCAGGCGCCGAGACGCTTTGGCCCGGCCCGGACACGGTGATGCGCGCACAGTCAGACTCGTCGATCACTACCCTGGCGGACGGTTCCGTGGGCGTTACGACGGGCGTGAAGGCCAGCTGGCCGGGCGTGCGCATGGACTTCGTGAAGGGCGAGGCCGACCTCTCGCGCTTCGGCCGTTTCGTGGTGGCGGTGAGCAACACGACCGAGGAGACGCGCTCCGTGCACCTCAGCGTGAAGGGGCGGGGCGTGCAGGGGCAGGGCCCCGGCGGCTCCGTGATCCTGAAGCCGCACGCGACGGGCGAGATCGTGGCCAGCGTGCGCGGCCTTCCGTGGACGCTCGACGAGCCGCTGAAGCTCGAAGGCATGAACGGGCGTCCCGCGGCGCTTGACGACGCCGGCGGCGGATTCAACATCCGCCACACGACCTCCTTCCACATCTTCTTTTGCCAGGATGGCGTTGCGAGCGGCTTCAGCGTGCTGCGCGTGACGGCCGACGGCGAGGGCGTGCCGCCGCCGAAGGTGCTGTCTGCGAAGACGTTCCTGCCGTTCGTGGACCGTTTCGGGCAGTTCATGCACGATGACTGGCCGGGCAAGGTGCACGACGAGGCGGAGCTGGCGCGCACGAAGGTCGACGAGGACGCCTGGCTCGCGAAGAACGGCGCCACGCCCATCCCCGAGTCCGACCGCTTCGGCGGCTGGGCTGGCGGTCCGCAGCTCAAGGCGACGGGCTTCTTCCGCACGGAGAAGGTGAACGGCAAGTGGTGGCTGGTGGACCCGGAGGGGCGGCTCTTCTTCTCGCACGGCGTCGACTGCGTGGGCATCGGCAACGGCACCACCGGCATCGGTTTCCGCGAGAAATACTTCTCTTGGACGCCCGCGAAGGACGATCCGGAGTTCGGAGGGTTCTGGGGGCGTTGCACGTGGCCGGCCGCGCACAACTTCTACAAGGATCCGGCGCACCTCCCATACGACACCTTCAGCTTCGCGAACGCCAACCTTCGCCGCAAGTATGGTGAGGGGTGGAAGGCGGAGTACATCGACCGCGCACACCGGCGTCTTCGCGCTTGGGGCCTCAACACCATCGCGAACTGGAGCTGGTCCGAGATCTACTCGCTCGACCGCACGCCCTACACGCTCTGCCTCGGCACGTACGGCACGCCGCGCCTGAAGGACTCCAAGGGCTGGTGGGGCGCGTTGCCCGATCCGTTCAACCCTGCGTTCGAGAAGACCTTACGGGAGCGCGCCCGCAACGCCGCCAAGACGATGCGCGACGATCCGTGGTGCGTGGGCGTGTTCGTGGACAACGAGCTCTCCTGGAACGGCGAGGAGCGCATGAAGGACGTGGCCGAGAAGTACTTCAGCACCATCCGCCGC
>CACXPT010000176.1 GCA_902769585.1 uncultured bacterium | reverse complement strand
GATGTCGAGCACGCCGTTGTTCATCACAAGCTCGCCCGTCGTCTGGACGCCCTGCCCGATGCGGTGCGACTGCGAGCCCACGCTGAAGTCGCCCGTCGAGACCACGGTCGGCGCGTCCGCAGGGTCGCCGACGGTGCCGATCTCGACCTTGCCCTCGTTCACGTTGAAGAAGCGGTGCCCGCTGCCCGGGCCGATGCCGTCCGCCGTCATCCCGTTGTAGCCGCTGCTGTTGGCGGCGTTGTGCGGCAGAAGGATCTCGCCCGTGCCGGCCATGTGCAGCGTGCCCGGTCCCATCTTCGAGAGACTTCCCTGGATCGCGTTCATCGACCGGATGGAGAGCGTCGTGTTCGTCTCGGCGACGCTGAGGACGCTCGAACGGCCGGGTTGGGTGTCGACCGTCAGGCCGGGGATCTCCGCAGTCGGACCTGTGTAGACGAACGTCCCGTATCCCAGCACGAGATTCGTCTCGGACTGCATGAAAGAAAGGTCTGCGACGCGCGTGAAGCCGCCCCAGGTAGTGAGCGTGCCGCCCGCGCCGAAGCCCGTGAGCGATCCCAGCTCGACCGTCCCGTTCCCGTCGAATGACGGATTGGTGATGATGGCCTTGGCCGCCGCCACGTCGGCCGCCGCCGGCGCATTCGTCGTCCCCGGGTCTGACGGCACGATGAGCGTGTTGCCTGTCGTCGCGGGCGTACCCGCCGACGTCACCGCAACCTTCAGGAGCGCGCGGTCGCCCTCCACGTCCACGAAGCACGTGTAGTCCACGCCGTCGGGCTTGAGCGGGAACGTGAACTGCGCCGCCAGCAGCTGGAGGTCGCGCGCGTCCTCGGCACGCCCCGTGATGTACGTGTAGGTGCCAGGGGACGAGAGGCCGACCGTGCCACCCTGCGTCTCGAAGAGCTGGAGCTTCGGCCCGGTGACGGCCGTGCCGACGTGCGTCTCGCCCGTCACGTCCAGACGGCTGCCCGGCCCGAAGCCGAGGATGGGCGCGTACTTGGTCGACTCGTGGCCGAAGGTGAACGACCCGACCGTCTGCACGCCGTTCGTGATGATGAGGCCGCCGTTGTTGCTTGAGACCGTGAGCGCCGTGCCGGACGGCAGCTTGCCTTGCTTGCCGAGGTACACGCGCGTGAAGGTGATCTCCGTCGGCCCGCAGTACGTGTTGACCGCGTTGAGCCGCAGGGGCGGCATCGCGCCCGCACCCTGCGTGACGTGAAGGCCGCCGTCCGTCCCGCTGTCGTCCAACGGCTCGATCCCCTTCTCGAAGATGACCGGATATGCCTCGGCCCCGTTGTTGAAGTAGGTATTGAAACCGCCCGGCCCCACCTTGACGCTCGTCATCGAGGACGGAATCTGCGGCGTCGCGTTGTTGTGGTTGCGGTGCCGCCACACGCCGCCGTCCACGACCAGATGCAGTTCGCCCTTTGCGGAGTTGACGAAGTTGCGCATCTCCACCGTGGCGCCGTCCGCGATGCGGAACGTCGTCACCATGCCGTTGTTCTTGGAGTCGTTCGAGAAGTTCTGGAAGCTCATCCACGACCCGCTGCCCGTCACCTCCACGAGGTTCGTCGTCGGGATCGGGTTCGACTCCGTCGAGAAGCTGCCCGTGGTGACACTACCATCCATCGCGCGGAGATGTCCGCCGTCATGTACGCGCACTGTCGTGTGAGCACCCGTCGTGTAGGCCAGGGCCAGCCCCTTACAGATGAGGTTGTATGCCGCCGAGGGCGCCTCGACATGCGCGTTCGAGATGTCAATTAACGGTGCGCTCCGCTGCCCCGTGAACTCGGTCACGTTCTGGTTCACGCCCACGTAGAGAGTGTTCGTGCCAGCACCTTCGCCCACGAGGAGTCGTCCGCCCGTCACGCGAATGGTCGGCGAGAGAGGCGTGGTGGAGTTGCTCGTGGAACCGTTGCAGAAACCGAGGTTCAAGCTACCGCCCGTACGCGTGACGCCGCTGCGGTGCTCGAGGACGCCTGTCGTCTCCGTGCCGTCGATCGTCGTGCACGTGCCGACCGTCATGAATCCCGACGGCCCCGCCGCCGTCAGCACGTTCGTGACCGGGACGGAAAAGGTCGTGTAGTCGCCCGGCGCCGTGTCGATCACGACCGTGCCGTCCACGACGGTGAAGTTACTGTGCCCCTGCGTCGGCGCACGGTCGGGCGAGAGGTTTATAACCTTGCGGCGCGTGGAGGCCGGCACCACCGTCGTCTCGCCGAAATTGAACGGCTGCGTGAAGGTCAGCGTGCCGGGGCCGGTCTTGACGAACGCGCCGACGGTCTGCGCCACGTCGCAGTCCATCGTGAGGTCGTTGTCAACCTGCCACACCACCGCGCCCGTCGCGGAAGATGCCGTATTCGTCATCGCGCGCGTCCATGTGCCGCCCGCCGGACCCGCGTAGTGCAGCGTGCCGCCCTGCTGCACGAACGGCCCCGCGCCCAGCTCGCCCATCGCGTCGTCCGCGCCGACGGGCTGCGCCACCACGAGCGTGCCCGAGCCGAGCGTGGTGCCCCCCGTGTGCGTGTTGTAGGGGCTCAAATGCACGGTGCCGCCCGTCGCGCCCGTGTTGACCGCAAGCGCATCCTCGCCCGCCACGAATGCAAACGCATTCGTAACAGTACCCGCTGGCGGATTGACCGTCACCGTCACCGCGAACATCATGCCCGCAACGCCCACTCCGACTACCACGCCCACTCTCTTCCAATCCATTGCCTTTTCTCCTCTCTAAAAGCCAATCGCTTTGCCAGTGATTGTTTTGATGATACCACAATCCCCACCCCCGCGCAAGCGAAAACACACAGGGGCAACGGGTGTCTCGCCAGTTGCGGCAGGGAAGCGATGTGGCAAGGCCGCCTCGGCCTTGCTGCAAGGGCGAGGGCGCCCTTGCCACATCACGGGAGAGCCGCGCTGCTGCACGGCCGCCGGCAAGAGAGGCGTTGTCCCAGTTACCTAAGGATGATCGTCGTGCCGGACGGGGCTGCGACCGCGTAGACCACATCGCCGTCACGCGCGAAGACAACCTTCTTCACCTTGCCCGCGTTCGCGGTCTGCGCGCTACTCGGCAACGTCGCCGTGCCAGTGACAACGGCAATTGGCTCGCCCGCGTCGAGGTCGAGCCCCTGCCGCCCGGCGAAGTCCAGCGTGAGCCCATTGGCGAGCGTCAAGTCGCCGTCCACGGAAAGGACGCCCTCGCCCACGAGCATCCCGCCCGTCACCGTGAGTGCGCCATTGCGCACGAGGCCCGAGGCCGTCACCTCGCCCACCGCCTGCGCGGTGCCGCCCAAGTCGCAGATCGCGCCGTCCGCGACGGCAAGTCCGCCGCCCGCACCAAGCGTCCCGGTGCCGGAGAGCGCGAGGATGCCCCCTTCCACGGCGGTCACGCCCGTGTAGGTGTTCGCGCCCGTGAGCGTGAGCAAGCCCGCGCCGCGCTTCACGAGACCGCCATCCGCCGCCGCGTCGAGCGCGGGGTCGTGCAGGACGGGCTGTGCGATCGTGTACGACGCGCCGTTCAGCGTTGCGGAGGTATCGACCACAAGTCCGTTCGTGGAGGAATAGAGGCTGAACGCCGCGTTCAGCGTCTGCCCCGCGGCCGTCTTGCAGATCGGCTGGAACGTGCCGCCGTTCCCGTAGAACGCCGTCTCGGCCGTCGTCGCCGTCTGCTTGATCGCGTTCGCGCGGAACGTCGCGCCGGGATTGAGACGGAGCGTCACCTTGTCGCCATTGTAGCTTGCGAAGTCCACCGTGCCCGTCACGGCCAGGAGGCCGCCGTTGAGGTCGAGGACGCCCTGGTTCGTGAGTTCGGTCGGGCGGTATGCGAACGCGGCGTCGCCGCCGAACGCAAGCGTGCCGCCGTTCATCACGAGCCGGCAGGTCCGCGCGTCCCGGTTCGTCACCTTGCTCGACCCCATGCGGAAATAGGTGTTGAAGTAGGCCGTGCCGTCGTTCATCTCGAAAAGCGTGTTGACGTCCATCGCGCTGTCACCGCAGTATCCGCAGTTGAGACCGCCGGTGCTGACGATCCGTCCGCCGTTTTGTATGAACGTGAGCGTGTTACCCGCCGTCGAGTAGTAGGAAAGGTAGAGCTGCGCCGACAGGTTGATCGTGCCGTTGTTCAGGATGAAGGTGTTCGAACCGTTCTTTGGAGACGTGTAACCGCCGATGCCGATCTCGGTTTTTGCGATTGTCAGCGTTGGCGCGTTCTCCGGATCGTCCACCACTCCCATCTCGAACGTGCCATCCGACACGGAGAAGCCGCGGAACGCCTTGGTGGGCCCGTCGCCGTTCGGATACACCGTAGTTCTCAACCCGGTGCCGGAGTTGTTCACGTAGGTGTTGACCGCCAGCGTATCGGTGCCCTTGAGGTGGAACTTGCCCTTGCCGATCTTCAGGAACGCGCTCGTGCCGATGTTTGTGAGCGAGTTGACCGTGATGTCCGCGTCGTGCTGGAACACGCACGGCTGACCGGACCTGCCCTTGAGCTGGAAGCCGGGGATCTCCACGCTCGGACCCGTGTAGAGGAACGTGCCGACTCCGAGCGTGAGCTGGTCGGGCGACTGGATGAACGACAGGTCGTCCATCACCACGCGTCCGCTGCCCGTCGTGACCTTGCCCGTGAAGTTCGGCGACACCTCCAGGTTCACCTGTCCGGCGTTCGTGACGACGTGTTTGTTCACGCCGAGGTCCCCGTCGCCCGTGATGCCGCCCGTGATGCGCAGCTCGTTCCCGTTCATCGTCTGGAGCTCGGCGTCGGTGGCGAGCGTCACGACGGACGCGATGGTGTTCGTTCCGCTCGCGTTCGCCACGGTGGCGGGCGTGGCACCCGCCGCGCCGTTGTCGAGCGTAAGCCCCTGCCCGGAGAACGTGTAGCCGTACTTCGCGCCGCTCGCGTCAAGCGTGAGGCTGCCCAGCGTCACCGGCACGTCGAGCGTCACGCCCACGCCCACCTTCGTGGCGGGGTTGAAGATCGCCGTCTTCATCGGTCCGTTCGGCACACCCGCCGCCGCGTTCGCCCAGTTCGCCGTGTCAGTCCAGTCGCCGCCCGCCGTCGCGGACGTCCACACGTTGCCGTTCGCCGCGCCCGCGCCGCCCACGCCCGCGATCGTCACCACCACGGCCTTCATGCCGTCCCAGTCGCCGCCGTCCGCCACCGTCACCTGCTGGGCCGAGATCGTCGCCGTCTGCGCGTCAGCGGCCGACAGCGTAAAGAGATTGATATCCACATCCGGCAGTTCCGCCCGGTACACGAGCGCCGTGTACGTACCGTCCACGGGATACGGCGAGAGGTCGTGCGTGTTGTTGTGCGTCGTAATCGCCACGGGCGAGAGGACGGAAAGCGCGTTCGTGACGACGAAGCCGTAGCCCTTCACGTCTCGCCGCAGCTCGAGGACCACCGGGTCGGACGATTCCGCCGCGCCGAGCGTGAGGTCCTTGACGACGCACGTGCCCTCGTAATCGTGCAGGCGGGCGGTGGGGGCCGCCTCGACCGCAAACGGCGCCGCGAGTCTACGGCCCGGGATGAAGCGCGCGCCGTCGCGCACCCGGATCGGCCCCGTGAACGTGCTGTCGTCGAAGCCATCCCAGATAGATCCGGTGCCCGCGCCGAAGAACGTGATACCGCCGTCGGGCGTCCCGCCCAGCGCCGGATCGGACATGAACTTCTGCTGGATGAGGAACCAGTAGGTCGTCGGCCCGTCCAGTTCCGTCTGGTGCGAGAGGTCCACGTTCAGCCCGCCCGCGCCGATGTACGCCTCCTGGATGTTGATGAGCTTGGAGTTCCCGGAGGCGTTCACGAGGCTCTCGTACGTGCCGCCGTCGAAGTACGCCTTCAGCCCGCGGTTCAGGTTGTTGCCGGAGATGTAGCGCGCGCGCAGCACGCCGTTGCCGGTGAGCCTGAAGATGTTCGTCGCGTTCTGGTTGTTGTAGGCGAGATAGATGACGTTGCTCACTTCCATCCGGCCGTTGTCCGTGATCGTCAGGTCCACCCCGGCCGAGTTGGATGCACCGCCGTAGAAATACGTGCCGGCACGCAGGACGCCGGTGCCGTCAACCGTCACCTCCGTGCGGCAGGTCTTGTCGGACGCGGCGGTATAAGAGGCGTAGATCTCGGTGCGGACGTTGTTCGTGCCGGCGTGGACGCGCAGGCAGGGCGAGCAGTTCTGCGGATACGTCGCGTTCGCCTGCCCAAGGCGCAGCCCCTCGCACTTGATCCATCCGCCGTTCTGGGTCAACGTCGGATGCGTGATGATCTCCGGGCAATCGTCGTAGCGGCCGCTGTAGTAGCCGATGTAGAGGAAGCCCACGATATCCAGCGCGCCGTTGTTCATCACCAGCTCGCCGGCCGTCTGGATGCCCTGTCCGATGCGGTGCGACTGGGAGCCGACGCTGAAGTCGTAGGGGCCGATGAGCGTCGGCGCGTCCGTGGGATCGCCCGGCGTGCCGATGGTCATCTTGCCCTCGTTCACGTTCACGCACCGAGCGCCGTTCGCGGGTCCCGCGCCGCTTGCCGTCACGCCGTTGTTTGCGCCGGAGTTGACGGCATTGGTCGGCAGGAAGATCTCTTCCGTACCGCCGAAGTGCAGCGTACCTAGGCCCATCTTCGTGAGGCTGCCGACGCGCACGCCCAGGTCCGTCACGGTCAGCGTCGTGTCCGGATCCTCCACGCTGATGACGGACGAGCGGTTGGCGGCCGTGTCTACAGTGAAGCCGGGAATCGTCGCCGACGCGCCCGTGTACATCAGCGTGCCCGTGCGGATCGCGAGGTTCGTGACGTCCTGCACGAACGAGAGGTCCGAGATGCGCGTGGTGCCGCTGCCCGCGATCAGCGTGCCGCCCGCCGCAAAGCCCGCCA
>CACXPT010000175.1:3110-16082 GCA_902769585.1 uncultured bacterium | reverse complement strand
GGATACGCTCCAGTACTGGTTGGAAACCGTCGGCACGAAACCGTACGACCGGTGCGAGCCGAGCGAGACGAGATGGCGCGCCCCCAGATGGCCGATGAACTCGTCGTCGTTGCGGGTAAATGCGATATGCGCCCTGCGCTTGGCGAGAATCGGCCCCGGATCGCCGATGAAGGACACGGGCACGCTGGAGGCGCACACCTGCCGTGCCGTCTCGTCCGGCCCGGGTTCGCTGGCGATGATCCCGTCGATGCCGTTGGACATTTCCGTCTGGAAGCTCTCGGGCGTAAATTCGTCCGGCATCTGAAACAGTCGCGTGTGCCAATGCGGGTGGCTGCGCGCAAAGTGGAATATGCCGGAGAGGATGTCACGCCCCGCCGCGCCGGACATCCTCAACACGATCGTCACTCTCCTGATACGGCTCATCGCCAACAAGCATATCAAATCTGTTGCTTGATAGTCAACTTTTCTGTTGCCATATAGTTTATCATAATCCATTGACTGGAAGATGGATTCTCATGTAAAATCTGGGGCGTCATGAGCAAATCATACGTCAGCATGATCCTATCGGTTGCGGCGGCGCTTGTCGCAGCAAATCATACGTCAGCATGATCCTATCGGTTGCGGCGGCGCTTGTCGCCTGCACCGCATCGGCATCCATTGAATTCTCGTCATCAGGCGCGAAGCTGCTCCTTTCGGAGCGATGCGGCGCGGTGGCGTCGCTGGTCGCGGACGGCGTGGAACGCGTCGTGCCGGCGGCGGAGGCGTTCACGTTGCAACTCCTTGACGGGAAGGGCGAGCCGACGCGGCTCAAGTCGTCGGAGTTTGCGTTTGAGCCTCGCGTAACGTTCGCCGGCGGCGGTCACGGGGCGACCGCCCTACCGGTGGGCGATGGTAGGGCTGGCAGCCCCTGCCCGCCGCTTGGTTTCACATGGCGGCATGCAAACGGGCTTGTCGTCAGGATGAAGATCGAGGCGGCGAACGGCGAGTTCCGCTTCACGCCATCGGTTGAGGGCATTCCCACCGGCATGCTGCTGGAATGGTTCGACGGCCCGCAGGTGTGCATTTCACCGGACAGGAAACTCTTTTATCCGTCTTGGGATGGAGTCGAGGTGACGAAATTCACGCACGCGTATCGTCCTGTCGGCTATAGGGAACGGTTCTCCCCTCGCGGCGGCAATTCCCTCTATCCCGGTCTTGCCCAAATGCAGTTCATGGCCGCGTACAAGGATGGCAGGGGAATCTACTTCTCCGCCGTGGACAGCCGCCACACCAAGACCGTGCGGCTGACGCTCCAGACGTTCTGTGGCGATCTGGGCGAGGACGGTGCGTGGCGCCCGAAGTTCCATTATTCGCTCCGTCCCTACGCGGGTGGCTGGATGGAGGCTTGCGAAATCTACCGCGATTGGGTGCGGACGCTACCGGAATTTCAGCAATCGCCGAAACGCCCGAAATGGATGTACGATTCCCCCGTCAACCTGATCTATCCAGTGCGCGGGGATGGCCGCGACAGTGGACGCGGCATGAAGCCGAACAAGATGTTCCCGTACGCCAACGCACTGCCTGTGGTTGAAAAGTACGGCCAGCTGCTCGATTCGCGCATCATGGCGCTGCTCATGCACTGGGAGGGAACGGCACCGTGGGCACCGCCCTACGTGTGGCCGCCCTACGGCGGCGAAACGGAACTCGCCAAGTTCCGCGACGCGCTCCACGCGCGTGGCGACCTTCTCGGCGTGTACTGTTCAGGCACAGCTTGGACGCAGATTTCAAGCATTGTACCGACTTATTCCCTTGAACAGCGCTTCGAGGACGAACGCCTTGGCCGCCACATGATACGCGGACCGAAGGGGCAGATCACCGCAACCATCTGCAACTACTTCGACGGACAGCGCCTTGGATACGACATGTGCCTTGCGGACGACTGGTGCATCGGGGAAATCGTCGCCGAGGCGATTAAGCTCTCGCGTTTCGGCATCGACTACAGCCAGTTCTTCGACCAGAACATGGGCGGCGGATGGCTACTCTGCTATGCGAAGCACCACAAGCACCCGCCGATCCCCGGCGCCTGGGCGGTGGATGCGATGGTCGCGCTTCAGAAGAAGCTAATCGCGTCGGCGGGTGCAGACGGCATGGTCGTAGGCTGCGAGCAGACCGCGGCGACGCCATACGTGCCGACGCTCCCCTACAACGACGTGCGCCCGTTAGTCGGTCTCATGCGCTTTGGGCGACCTGTTCCAGGAACGGCTTTCGTGTTCCACGAATGGATGTGCAACTTCACAGGCAACCAGTGTGGCATGACAAAGCGCATGGATGCGTTCTGGCGCTGGATGAGCGGCTTCCACAGGGGCGACATGTTCTCGCTCGTCCTCAACGACAAGGGCGAGGCCGTCTGCGGCTGGCCGTCTCTCTGGAAGGAGCCGTTCCCCGAGCGGGAGAAACTCGTCGGCGTGGTGAGAAATCTCAACGCCATAAGAAAGAAACATCCGTCGTTCCTGCTGGAGGGTCGGATGATACGCCCGTTCGTCCAATGCGAATCACGTCCGGCGACGGTCGAATATCAGGGATGGCAAAGTGGAATGGTCGAAACCGTCGAGGTGCTGACGTCGTTCTGGGAGAATGCAAAGGGCGAGAAGATCGGTTTCGCGTCCAACTGGCGGCAGGAACCGTCCAGCCTCCAGATCACGCATGCCGACGGACGCGTTGAGACGCGTATACTCGCCCCGCTTGAAACGGTTGAAATCAAGGCGGAATGAACAGCTTTTGCAACCAAGAGAACAAAAGGCGAAAACAATGAAAATGATGAAACTGATCGGGAAAACGAGAGGGGCGCTGCTGGCGGCAATCCTTGCGGCTGCCGCATTCGCGACCTTGCCGCTTGCTGCGGGCACGACGATAGGGATGACTGCTACTGACAAGAGCGGCGAATCTTCCTTTGTCAGCGGCTTGCATTTCGACGGCAATCCGCCGTCTTTAGCGAACGACTATGTTGTGACAAACGGCAGTATGGCACTCCGGACTCCGGCCTTCACCGCAACCGAGGCGACGAATATCGTGTTTGGCGGCAAATCGCTGACCATTGGCAATTCGACCACCAAAGACAACGTATTCGGCATCTGCACACTCTATCCAGATGAAGCACGCAAGGCGACGATAACCGTGAACGATTTGCGGATCTATGGCAGAAACATTGTCAATATGGTAGGAGCCGGGAAGGGATGTCTTGCCGGACACATCACGATATATGACACTTCCAAAGGGTCGTCTCAATTTAGATGCGGCAACAACCCCAATCGTATTCTTGAGGTAGCCGCAACGATTGAAGGAGATGCCGACAAAGCCATTACGTTCAATTATATGAAGACCGGTTGTGAATTCAGAATGACAGGCGACATGTCCTCGTTTCTTGGAACTGTTTCCGTTCCTGAACATACGAGTAGCGGTGTGACGTACAATGACGGCCGTTTTGTAATTGCATGCCCGTACGCGGCATCATCCACTACAGTCGCCGATTCCAACTCCCTCACGCTCGGGCCGAACTTCTCGTATGTCGGAACGGGAACGCTGGCGGTACCGGCCGGAACGCGTTTTACGGCGGCGTATGATGCCGGCACGGGCACGACCGTCCCCGTAGTCATGGATGCCGAGAACTTCACTCTTGCCGCGTCGGGCAAATTCGAGGTATCGCCGATTTCACGGATGTCACGGAAGGAGCACCCGTCAATACGTACGGCCTGCCGAATCGGAGCGTGCAGGTTGACACGGATGGCGACGGGATGCAGACGGTGTCAATCGTCGTGCATTCATACTTCCAGGTGGCTGACGCTGCAAAGACCGGTACGAATCCGGACGGCGACGGAAATTGGTATCTATACAGCGCCGGGGTCTGGAGTAATGTTTGGAGCAATGTAAGCGCACCACCTGACAAGGCGTTCGACTATTTGATTCAATCAAATCCGAATGGCAATATGAGAACACCGGGTGGTGATTACGTGTTCCCCGGACATTCGCTGACGCTCGTTAAAAACCTGGCGGCCAGATCCACGTCGCTTGTGGTGTCAAACTTCAATGTGCGTGGCGGGGGGCTTGTTCAGGCAAACACCAATGGCGTTTGCGTCATCTACGGTACGATGAATTTCGCCGGAACGGCAACGAATTCCCCCGCGCTTTTCGTGGTGCAAAGCAATCGTCGACTTGATCTGCGCAGTAGAATTTCCGGCGACGGATACATGCGGGTGCGACCAACCGGCGCATCCGGCAGTTCAAACGGACGTCTGAATATCGGTGGCGACAACTCGGATTTCACAGGACAGATCGAAGTCGCCACTCACACCTCATCAGGAACGACCTACACTGGAACGATACTTGCATTCGATGCGCCAGAGAACCTTGGCGGCGCACCGGCCGCATTCAATTACAAGGCGCTCTCGATCGGAAACACGTGCGTTCTGGCACCGACGAAGCCGATGACGCTGGCGACGGCCAATCGCGGAATATGGATCGATACCCTCGGCCGGATTGCCGTGACGAACGGCACATTCGGCATCATGGAGCCGATCCGCATGACCGGCACCATACAGAAGGAAGGAACGGGGATTCTCGCACTGGGCGGAGATATTTCGTTCGGCGCAGACGGCACTGATGCGCCGAGCGGCGCGAACAACGTGCTGAATGTGACCGCAGGCGGAATCCTTCCGCTTACGACGAACGGGTTTGCGAGTCTCTCGATTTCGTTTGCGGCGGGCACGCGCCTTGTCGCCGACGCTGTGGCGACAGATGCGGGCGTGCAGGAGTACGGTCTCTTCAACTCGTACGGCGCGTTTACGCTGCCTGCGGACGGCAAGCTACGCGTCAAAATTGCCAACGATCCCGCTGACAGCAGACCCTATTCCATTGCGCTCTGCACCGTGACGGAATCTGCGGCTGCAGCGTTGTCCGGGAACATTGAGGTGGATAAGGTCAACACGAAGTCGGCTGTCATTCGCGAAGAATCCGTCGTTGTGAACGGGCAGACGATGAAGCGTTTCACGGCAGATGTGCAACAACTCGGCCTCATCATCTCAATACGTTGAGATGGAGTGGCGTCTGGAAGACGGAAAGAAACGGATGCAAAAAAAAGGCGTTTTGTCCAAGGCGTTGTTTTTGATATGCCTATTTGTGGTAGCTTGCGCGAAGGGCGGCGATGGTTTTCAGGCGAGCGGGTCACGGGGCGTCGTGTTCTCGCTCAAGGCGCCGCCCGGTATCAACTACTATGCGGTAGAATGGAAGTTTGACGGAAATCCGGGCGGTGAATTCCACTTCACCACGCCTCCCGACGGCGAAGTTCATTCGTACTGGTTCAACCTGGAAAACGCGCGTGTTTCCAAAAAAGGGCCGCTGCGCGGAAAGAAAAGCTGGACGGGCGTAATCACGGATTTGTGCGTCCGCAGTCCGTTTGCGGATCGCGAACTTGAGACCAACAACCTCCGGCCCGTCAAGGAGAAACCATCGTTCCCACCCGACCCCGTCATCACAAGCGCGATTCCGTCGGAAGCGATTCCACGCGCCGGACGCCCGTTCGTCGTGGAGGCCGTCGTGCGGAACTTCGGTACACTCGCTGCCAAGCATCTGCGCTTCACATTCGACGGACTACCGCCGGGGGTCAAGTCTCCCGACGTCGCGACACTTTCGCCGATCGCCCCGCTTCCCGGCGCCAACGGCGGCGAGACGCTCAATAATCGCGACTGGGCGCCCCAATTGCCCCAGGAGCGCGTGTATCGGTTTCAGATGGGCGACCTTGGCGCAGGGCGGCACGTGTTCGGGTTGAGCGTGTCGGCGGATGGCGTCGCGCCGCGCCGCTTCGAGGTGGTGGCAGACGTCAAACCATCGCTGAACCTCCCTCGGTTCGACTATCCGCCCGAACCCAAGCCCGTCGATACCGCGCCCTATACGATAGGCGCCTTGATGTTCCCGGGCTGGGTCAGCCACAAATGGCATTCGGTCTGGAGCCATGAGCATTCGCGAAAGCCGGTGCTGGGCTGGTACGACGAAGAGAATCCGGAGACCGTAGATTGGCAGATCAAGTATCTCGTGGAGAACGGCATTTCGTTCGTGTCGGCCTGCTGGTACTGGCGCGACGGCGCTCCCTGCAAGAACCATTGGATGAAGGCTTTTGCAAAAGCCCGCTATCGCAAATACCTGAAATGGCACATGATGTGGGACAATGGCTTGTGGCGCAAGGGTAAGAACCAGGACAGTATCGCAGAGTATGAAAAACTGTTCCATTACTGGTGTACAAACTGCTTCAACGATGTCCAATACCACAGGATAGACGGCAAACCCGTCGTGGCGGTCTGCGCGCCGGGCATGCTCCAAATTCCGGGCAACAAGGAATATGGCGTGAAGAAAATGCTCTACGTCGCGCGCGAGATTGCCAAGACGCACGGTTTCCCTGGCATTTATTTTGTTGCGATGCGCGGAATGGGCAAAGACCTGGAGGATCGCTGGTTCCTGAAGCTTTTCGCGGACTACGGCTACGACGTGACGACGGTTTATGGTTTCCGTGGCGGCATACCGGGAAGTGCGGAGTTCGACAGCCGACAGCGCACGTACTCCTCGCTCGCCAAGCTGTCGCTGCCGCACTGGCGCGCGCTCAAGAAAAACGGGGTCATACCGTTCTGGCCGTCGATCTCGACAGGCTACGACGATCGTCCGTGGCGTGGCGAGAAGGTGCTTGAGATACGCGGGTACAACGTGAAGGACTTCGCGGCGATCTGCCGAGATGCGAAGATGTTCTCGGACGAATCTGGCCTTAGGACGTTCCTTCTCGGGCCTCTTGACGAATGGGGGGAAGGTTCGATTGGATACCCGAACCATGCGCATGGCTTCGGCATATTCGAAGCCGTGCGCGAGACGTTCGGCAGGAAGCCGGCGGACGGGTGGCCGGTAAACTATGCGCCCGAAGATGTCGGGCTTGTCTGCCCGCAGCGGGAACTGGCACCTGCCTCGTCTGGCGCGAAGGCGGCACAGAGCGACGCGGAGCGCATGGGGTCGGAAATGATGAATCCCGGCCGCGGGATCGGAATGTCTGAGACCGCGCAGGGCGGCGACTTCAAGGTGCTTGTCTATGGCAATTCGATTGCGCTGCACGGGCCGAAGCTGGACATCGGGTGGACGAACCGGTGGGGCATGGCGGCGAGCGCTCCCGAGAAGGACTTTGCCCATCTCGTTGCGTCCGGACTGGAAAAGCGGCTTGGCAAGAAGGCCGATCTGCGCATTCGCAACCTCGCTTCGTTAGAGCGCAATTTCACCAGGAACCTCGCCACCGTAACGAACATCGCCATCGATGTCGCGTGGGCGCCAGATTATGTGGTGATCGCGCTTGGCGAGAATTCGCCGAACATCACCGCCACCAACGCGCCTGCCTTCCGCAAGTTTCTCGCGGATCTGGCGCGTCCGTTCGCGAAACTGCCGAAGAGACCGAAGGTCGTGATGCGCTCGCCGTTCTGGAGAAATCCGGCGAAGGCGGATTGCACGAAGAAGGCGGCTGAGGATGTTGGCGCAATCTACGTCGATCCGGGGCATCTCGGATTGAATAATGAAAACAAGGCGATCGGACTTTTCAAGCACAAGGGCGTCGCGAACCATCCCGGCGACCTTGGCATGAAGAGACTTGCCGATCTGATTCTCGCGGGATTCGAGCGATGAGACCAGGCGGGACTACCCAGGCAACGTTCTTGGCGCTTGTGTCCATCGCCGCTTTGACGGCAAGGGCAACGGGCAACGGC
Source organism: uncultured bacterium (assembly GCA_902769585.1). Lineage (GTDB taxonomy): Bacteria > Verrucomicrobiota > Kiritimatiellia > RFP12 > UBA1067 > RUG572. The sequence goes on along the minus strand of CACXPT010000175.1, from coordinate 8,322 downwards.
GATCATGATGCAGATTTGACGCGATACGTATCGCCGCTCATGGGGTCGGACAACACCAGCGAGGTTTCCGCCGGCAACACCTACCCGGCCGTGTGTCGCCCCAACGGGATGCATCTCTGGTCGCTCCAGACGGGCAAGAACGGCGAAGGGAAATTCTACCTGTACCGCGACACGAAGATTCGCGGAATCCGCCAGACGCACCAGCCGAGTCCCTGGATCAACGACTACAACACGTGGAGCTTCATGCCCGTGACGCGTAACGTTCTCGGCCAGGACGGGCGCGCCTCCTGGTTCTCGCACAAAGAGGAGACGTTCGAGCCGCACAGGATGAAGGCGTATCTCGCAGACGACGGCGTGATGGTGGAGCTGACGGCCACGGAACGCGCGGCGCTCGCGCGGGTGACATATCCTGAAACCGAGGCGCCGTATTTCATCGTGGATGCTTACGACAACAGGGGCAAGGTTCGCCTGGACAAATCTATGCGGCGCATCTGGGGCGAAAGCGGTTTCGTGTCCAAGAGGCGCATGGCATTGGGGGTGGTTCCCGAATCTTTCGTGAACAGATTCGTCCTCGAGTTCGATCGTGATTTCACGGAGGCCGGCGCGAGCGGCTCCGTAGTTCGCGTGAAATTCGCGCCAATGAAGCGCGGCGAAACGGTGTCGGTCAAGATTGCATCTAGTTTTATTTCCGACGAACAGGCGTTGCGGAATCTCGACGAATTGGGCGACGGCGATTTTGACAGGTTACTGAAAGAGGGGCGCAAGGCGTGGAACGAACGCCTTGGCCGCATCCGCGTCGAGGGCGGAAACATCGACGATCTGCGAAAGTTCTACACATGCCTTTACAGGACGCAAATCTTCCCCCTCGCGCTACATGAACATGGTGCAGATGGACGCGCCATCCACCGCAATCCCGATACGGGGCGCGTCGAAGAAGGATTCTACTACGGCGGCACTGGTTTCTGGGATACGTTCAGGGCGCTGTTCCCGCTGCTCAACTTTGTCTATCCCGACATAAACGCCAAGATGACTGAAGGGCTCCGCAACTGCTGGCGAGAATGCGGCTGGCTGCCGGAGTGGTCTTCGCCGGGTATCATCAAGTGCATGATCGGGAACAATTCGGCGAGCGTGGTGGCAGACGCCTGCCTCACGCCGGGCGTCGTGTCGCGCGCGACGGCGGAGGAACTCTACCAGGCGCTTCTCCACGGCGCAAACGCCGTAAAGGACGGCAATTCTTCCTGCGGACGGCTTGGCTGGGAAGAGTACAACCGGCTCGGCTACGTGCCGCGAGATGCGGACATTACGTATTCCGCCGCCCGGACGCTTGAATACGCCTACGACGACTGGTGCATCTGGCGGCTGGGCGTGACATTGGGCCGTCCGAAGGATGAGACCGACGTCTATCTCAAGCGAAGCGGCAACTGGCGCAATCTTTTCAACCGCGATGTCGGGCTTGCCTGCGGACGTACTAAGGACGGGACGTTCGACTCTGCCTTCGATCCGTTCTGCTGGGGCGGCGACTTCATCGAGGGGTGCAGCTGGCACTACACCTGGAGCGTTTTCCACGACATAGCCGGACTCGCTGAGGCGATGGGCGGCAAGACGGCGCTTGCGCGGACGCTCGACAAGATATTCGAGCTGCCGCCGGTCGTTCGCGGCTACGGCGGCAAGATCATCCACGAGATGCGCGAAATGATGGTGATGGGGTTCGGACAGTATGCGCACGGCAACCAACCGATCCAGCACATGATCTACCTCTACGATTGGACGGACGAGCCGTGGAAGACGCAATATAGGGCGAGGGAGGCGATGAACAGACTATACAAGCCGACGCCCGACGGATACTGCGGCGACGAGGACAACGGGCAGACGTCCGCTTGGTTCGTGTGGAGCGCACTGGGCATGTATCCCGTCTGTCCCGCATCAGGCGAATACGCACTTGGCGCACCGCTCTTTGAAAGGACGACCGTTACATTCCCGGACGGACGGAGGCTTGTTGTTTCCGCGCCGGGTGTGACGGATAGGAAGCGCTATGCCAAGCGTGTCAGTCACAACGGCATGGAGCATGTCGGGAACTTCCTTAAGCGCGATTCGCTGCGCGATGGCGGCGAACTTGCGTTTGAGATGTTGGATTCGCCTGCCCTAAGAACATCAGGCGGCGAATGGGAAAAGTAAGGGCTTTGTCTTTTCACCCATTCGGATCCACGCAGACAGACTCTCGTCGTTCCTACTGGTCTCAAGGAACTTTGAAGAGACCCCTCGACAACGCATACGACGAGACTTTCGAGCGTATGACGTGGCTGGGATTTGTTGGCGCGAAGGATTCTGTGTATTACCTTGATGACATCCGTGTGTCCGCCCCGTCGGCAGACAAGTGAAAACCGAGGGGCCTGTCCCCCGTCAAGAGGTAGAGCCGCTGGACTTTCCCCATTTTTCATTGAGGGCGCGAGGAGCCGGTAGAGTATCGGGGATGGGCAAGCGGAACGGTCGAGACCACGGAAATTCTCACGTCGTTCTGGGAGAACGCGAAAGGCGAGCGCATCGGCTTCGCGTCTAACTGGCGCCAGGAGCCTTCCGCTCTTAAGATCACGCATCGTGATGGTCGTGTCGAGATACGCCAGCTAGGTCCGCTTGCACCCTGAGATTGACGCCGTAGTTTTTGGTTCGTCAATTGCTGGACACTCTTGGCCTTCCTTTTCCGTTTGCTGAGAGGTTTCGGGCCCAGGTCCACCGTCACGGCCAGGAGGCCCGCGGCGTCGGCCGTCCCCGAAGGGGCGGCGTCTAGCTACGACTACTGGAAGAGCGTGTGGGGCGTGGGTGGCATCGACTTCCTGCCCAATCTCTCGACGGGCTGGGACGGCCGTCCGTGGCACGACGGGCTGGAGGTGCGCGGCCGCACGGTGGAGCACTTCCGCCGCATCTGCCGTGACGCACGGCGCTTTGCCGACGAGACGGGCGTGAAGCGCGTCTGTCTCGCGCCGCTTCACGAATGGGGCGAGGGATCCTATGCCGAGCCGAACGGCGAGTTTGGCTTCGGCATGTTCGAGGCCGTGCGCGACGCGTTCTGCGAGAAGCCTGCCGAAGGTTGGCCGCTCAACTACACGCCCGCCGACATCGGGCGTGGCCCCTACCCCGTCGCGGACGAAGACGGTGGTCCTGTCAAGCATTACAAAGGTCTGCAATGGCGATAGTGAGAAAACCGAGATGATTTCCAACAGTCCATTCCGTGACAAAAGATGGTCAGTGAAGATTCCATTCCGTGACGGTACAATTGACATGAGAAGAGATAAGTGATATACTTCCCTACGTCATGAGCCAAAAAAGCGAGATTCGGGCGGAAGTAGTATTTGAGAGGAAATTCTACAGCAAGATGCTAGACTGGAAAGCGCATCTTGCTGACAAGTGTGCGCTTCTGGTTGAAGGGGCGCGCCGTGTCGGCAAGACGCACTTGGTGACACGCTTTGCAAAGAACGAATACGAAACGTTTGTTTACATAGATTTTTCTCTAAAGAACAAGGTTACAAAAGAGAGCAGACGAGCGTTTGAGGAAGAGTCTTCAATCGAGGATACGATCGAGCGACTGGCTGTGATCCAAGGTGTCAGGTTGATTCCGGGCCGGACATGCTTTGTGTTTGACGAGGTTCAAAGGTATCCACCAGCCCGCGAGGCGATTAAGGCCTTGATGGCGTATGGCAAGTATCACTACATAGAAACGGGTTCTCTTCTCGGCATCAAGGAGAACGTGAAGGATATCGTCATTCCGTCTGAAGAGCATTCGATGAAATTGTTCCCCCTTGACTTTGAAGAGTTCCTCGATGTGTTGGGCGAAGATGTGCTCAAGGAAAAGATTCATGAGGCGTATGCTGGGCACAATCCATTGCCGGATTATCTTCATGACAAGGCGCTTAAGCTCTATCGGACATATATGGTCGTAGGAGGGATGCCCCAATCGGTTGAGGCGTATGTGTTCGGCCGAGAGCGCAAGCTGGAGGCTTCGGAACTGGCCAAGCGTGAAATACTTGCCCTTTATCAGAAGGACATTGGCAAATACGCGAAGGGATATGTGGCCAAAGTCCGGGCCGTGTTCAGGAACATCCCGGGAGCATTGAACTCACGGGAAAAGAAATTCCACCTTTCGGACATTTCCATAAATGCCCGGATGCGCCGGTACGAGAACGCCTTTCTTTGGCTGTCAGATGCGATGATCGCGAACATAGCCTATAACTCTACCGATCCCAATGTTGGATTGGAAATGAGTCTCGATAGTTCGTTGTTCAAGTGCTATTCCCACGACACAGGGCTGCTGCTCACACAAGCCATGTCGGGGATGGCTGATGTGGATGGTCGTCTGCTGAGAGGAATCCTTTACGACAACCTGGGAATTAACGAAGGGATGTTTTTCGAGAATGCAGTTGCCCAGACTCTTGTTGCCTGTGGTGTCGATCTGCTTTTTCATTCCGTGAAGGATTCGCGAAACCCTGCAAGGACGATGGAGATTGACTTCCTCATCCGCAATGGGATCAAGATCTGTCCAATTGAAGTCAAGAGTTCGCGCAACCGAGAACATGTGTCGCTCGATCGGTTCATCGCTGCCTATTCGAAACGGCTTGGTTCACGCTATGTGATTACCGCAAACGGCTATTTTAGCGAAAAAGGCATCGAGTACGTGCCGATTTACATGGCACATCTCATCGTGCCGGAAGGTGTTCGGTTCTAATCGTGCAAGATCAAAGGGAAAATCTACATGAACAAAAGAATGAAGTTTGTTTTACTTACGTTAGCTTTGTCGGGACTGGCGGCCTTGGCTGGCGAGGAGCCGGCGAGTCTGGTTAACCCGTTCATCGGGTGTTCCTACAACGGGCACTGCTACGCGGCGGCGGCGTATCCGTTCGGGCTCGTCCAGGCTGGCCCCGACACCGGCAACACGTGGTGGGACTACTGTAGCGGCTACCGCTACGCGGACGAGCGCATCCTCGGCTTCTCGCAGACGCACATTTCCGGTACGGGCTGCGGCGACCTGGGCGACCTGCTCGTGATGCCGTTCACGGGCGAGTTCGACCACTCGCGCACGAACTACACGAGCCGCTACCGCAAGGAGACGCAGCAGGCGAAACCCGGCTACTACGCGGTGACGCTCGACGACAACCACGCGCGCGTGGAGGTGACGGTCACGCACCACGCCGCGATCTACCGCATCCAGTACCTCGGCGAC
>CACXPT010000175.1:0-3104 GCA_902769585.1 uncultured bacterium | reverse complement strand
CATCCAGTACCTCGGCGACGCCACGCCGCGCCTCTTCGCCGACCTGCAGTACGGCATCCTCAACTGGAACGCGAAGGACGCCGAGCGCCGCGTGCTCGAGTGCGACGTGGAGCAGGTGGACACCCGTTCGTTCTCGGGGCGCCTGCGCACGAAGATCTGGGTCGACCGCGAATATTCGTTCGTCGTCGAGTTCGACCATGACGTTAACGACATCTACCAGCTGCCGCCGCGCGTGGAGACGGAGAACGGCCCGCGCGGAATCTTGTCATTCGACATGCCCTCGGGCGGCACGCTGATGATGAAGGTGGCGTTCTCCACCGTGCCGCCCGACGCGGCCGCGCGCAACCTCGCGGCGGAGATTCCGGGCTGGGACTTCGACGGCGTGCGCGCCGCCGCCACGAAGGCGTGGAACGAGACGCTGGGGCGCGCCGAGCTCGTCGGCGGCACGCCCGACATGCGCACGAACTGGTACACGTCGCTCTACCACCTCTTCCTCCAGCCGGCGGACATCACGGACGTGGACGGCGCCTACCGGGGCGCGGACGGCCAGGTGGCGAAGGCGCAGGGCGGGCACTACTACTCCACGCTCTCGCTGTGGGACACCTTCCGCGCCGCGCATCCGCTCTACACGATCCTCGCGACCGAGCGCGTGGACGGCTTCGTCGGCACGATGCTGGAGCACGCACGCGCGGCGGGCTTCCTGCCGATCTGGACGCTGTGGGGAAAGGACAACCAGTGCATGATCGGCAACCATTCGATCCCCGTGATCGTGGACGCCTACCTGAAGGGCTTCCGCGGCTTCGACGCGGAGCAGGCGTATGCGGCGATCCGCAAGACCCTGACGGAGGACGCGAAGGGGCGTCACTTCAACTTCACGGACGTGTGGAAGAAATACGGCTATTACCCGTTCGACATCGTCAAGACCGAGAGCGTCTCTCGCACCCTCGAACACGCCTACGACGACTGGTGCGCGGCGCGGTTCGCCGAAGCGCTCGGCAAGAAGGACGACGCGGCGTATTTCAACCGGCGTGCGAACAACTGGACGAACGTGTTCGACCGGTCGGTCGGCTTCGCGCGCGGACGCGACACGAAGGGGAACTGGCGCGAGCCGTTCAGTCCGTTCAAGCTCAACGTCGGCGGACGCGGCACGGGGCCGAAGGATTTCACGGAGGGCAACTCGTGGCAGTACACCTGGCACGTGATGCAGGACCCGCGCGGGCTGGTCGCGGCGATGGGCGGGAAGGAGAAGTTCCTCAAGAACCTGAACGGGCTCTTCTCCCAGCCCGAGAAGGTGGAGGGGATGGGGTTCGCGCTCGATGCGACGGGACTCGTGGGACAGTACGCCCACGGCAACGAGCCGAGCCACCACACGATCTACCTCTTCCAGTACGCGGGTCGTCCCGACCGCACGGCCGAGCTCGTGCGCGAGGTGTGCGACCGCTTCTACCGTCCCGAGCCGGAGGGGCTGTGCGGCAACGACGACTGCGGGCAGATGAGCGCCTGGTACCTCTTCAGCGCGATGGGCTTCTACCCGCTTAACCCCTGTGGGGGCGAGTACGTGCTCGGCGCCCCTCAGGTTCCCAAAGTTGTCATCCACCTGGGAGGGTCGCGCTCCTGCGCGACCGTGGCCATTCCGGGAGGGTCGCAACTTGTTGCGACCGCGGACGCGCAGGAGCGCGTCCCTCCCCGAACATTCACCGTCATCGCGAAGAACCTGTCGAAGGAAAACAAGTACGTCAAGTCCGTTACGCTCAACGGCAAGCCGCTGGTAGGGCGCGGCGTCCTCGACGCGCCGATCCTCCGCCACGCTGACATCATGCGCGGCGGCGAACTCGTGTTCGAGATGACATTGGCAAAAGTGCCGCCACCGGCGTTCGTCACGCAGGAGGACGCGTTCGAGGAAACGTGTGACGGCGCGTTCTGGCACGTGCAGGGCATCGCGATCTCGGACGACGCGGTCTACTGCGGTCTGCTCAAGAACATCGTCAAGTTCGATCTCGCCACCGGGAAGTGCCTCAAGGGCGTCCCCGCGCCATCTCACACCGGCGACGTGTGCTGGCACAACGGCCGTCTCTACACGTCGGTGCTGGCGAACTTCGAGGCGGCGCGGAAGAATCAGTCCGACGGACGCGGCATCATTCAGGTGTACGACGCGGACCTCAACCTGATCCGCGTGCGGGAGTTCCCGATGGGATTCGACGGCATCGCCGCGCTGGACGGCGTCCTCTATCTGGGTCGCGGCGTGGCGGGGGACGGGATCAGCCGCACGTGCCGCATCGTGCGCGTGAAGGAGGAGACGCTGGAGTTCATCGACGAAGTGGAGATCGCGCCTGGCTTTGACTTCCGTTCCGCAGTGCAGGACATCGCGACCGACGGGCGCAACCTGTTCTTCTCGTTCTATCCCGTGAAGGGGCCGGTGGGCGTCGCCGTCTATACGAAGGATCTCCAGCTCGTCAAGACGTTGCCGGAGACGTTCTCGAACGGCTTCGACCGCCTGCCCGGCCGCTTCCAGCGTCCGGGCGCGCCGACGCTCTTCGGCGTCCTGCAGTCCTTCACGCGCAAGGACGCGCAGGGGCTCGCCGTTCCCGGGTATTCGGCGTATCTGCAGACGTTTGCATGGGATGGCGAGTCCCTGCGCGACGCGACGCCGCCGTCCGTCCTCGCGCTGCGCGACCGCCCGTCGCGCTGGCTCAACCTGTTCAACGGCAAGGACCTTTCCGGCTGGACGCCCAAGATCCGCGGCTACAAGGCGGGCGAGAATCCGGGAAACACCTTCCGGGTTGTAGACGGCTGCCTCTGCAACCGCTATGACAACCCGATGTACGCGGACGGATTCAAGCAGCGTTTCGGGCATCTCTTCTACAATCGCCCGTTCTCCAACTACGTCCTGCGTGCCACCTACCGCATGCCCCTGCCGCAGGTGAAGGGCGGCGAAGGCTGGGCCGTCTACAACAACGGCATCATGCTGCACGGGCAGACGCCGGAATCCATGGGCATCGACCAGCCGTTCCCCGTCTCGATCGAATACCAGCTGCTTTCTCGCGCGAAGAAGGGGCAGGCGCGGTCCACGGCGAACCTCTGCACGCCGGGCACGAACGTGGAGA
>CACXPT010000174.1 GCA_902769585.1 uncultured bacterium | reverse complement strand
CCCGGAGAGCGCGGGCGAGACGAACAACCGCCGCCTGACGGGCACGATCCACGCCCTGCGCGTGTACAAGCGGGCGCTCTCCGACGCGGAGCTGGAGCACAACCGCATGGTGGACGAGGCGCGGTTCTTCGGCAATCTGCCCACGTGGAACGTGCAGGTGGCGCAGGGCAAGTTCGACGCGTCCGTCGAGGCCGTCGGCCACTATCAGGTGGAAGGCACGTACACCTTCACGGCGGAGGACGCCGTGGCGGACGGCAAGACGCGCCGCGTGACGGGCTACAAGCTTGAGACGTGGGATGACGGAACAGGCGACTGGGGCGCGCCGACATACCACGGCGGCGATTCATTCACCTACACGGAGGGGGCGAAGGTGCGCCTCACGTGGCAGTGGCAGGGTGCCGGTACCGTCCTCATCGTCCGCTGATCAATGAACCGTGCGCTCGCCATCGCATGGAGCTTGCTGGCCGGATGCGTCTTCGCGGCAGAACCCGCCTTTGACACGCTGATCGCGCACCGGGGCGAGTCGGTGGACGCGCCGGAGAACACGCTGCCCGCGTACCGGATGGCGGTCGAGCGCGGGTTCGGGTTCGAGTGCGACGTCTACCTCTCGTCCGACGGGCGCGTGTTCACGTTCCACGACACGACGCTCACGCGCACGACGGGCGGCGCGAACACCAACGCTTGCGGCGACGTGAGCTGGGACGTGATCTCGCAGCTGGACGTCGGCAGCTGGGGGAAGTGGGCGGGGTCCCAGTACGTCGGCACGCGGCCTGCGCTGCTGGAGGAGGTGCTGGAACTGGCGCGTGACGGACGGTACATCTACGTGGAGGTGAAGACGGGGCCCGTAATCGTGCCGTACATCAAGGACGTGTTCGAGGCGCAGACGAACGCCACGCCGTCGAACGTGCTCTTCATCTCGTTCAACGAGTCGTCGTGCCAGGCGCTGAAGGAGCAGATGCCCGACTACAAGGTCTATTGGCTGAAGTCCGGCTCGATGACGGCGGCCAACCTGATCGCGAAGCTCCAGTCGCTGGGCGTGGACGGCGCGGACTACTGCTACGACGCGAAAATCACCACAGCCGAATTCATCTCCGCTGTCCGGGCGGCGGGATTCGAGTTCCACGTGTGGACGGTCAACACGCTCGACACGACGTTGGAGGCGTTCGCGCGCGGTGCGCAGACCGTGACGACGGACTGCGCGCAGAGCCAGCGCGTCGCCTACGTCCGATGGCAGGCGGTGGACCGGGCGGTCGACGCCGCGCGGGCGGACGGTCGGCGCTACGAGCCGCGCGACTACGTGCAGGACGGGCTGATCCTGCATCTCGACGGCATCCGCAATGTCGGGGCCGGGCTGGTGCACGACGGCGGCGCGACGAACTGGATCGACCTTGCGTCGGGCAACGTGGCCACGTTCGTCTCCGGCGGCGACGCGAGCGCGTGGATGGCGGACGGTTTCCGCTTCGGCGGCGCGACGTACGCCGAGCTGGCGAATCAGCTGAGCCTCACGAACACCGTCACCGTGCAGGTGGTGTGCGACGTGGACACGAACGCGCTCGCCGGCACAACCAAATGGCCCACGCTCGCGGGCGCGGGCAACGCGGACGCCTGCAACGTCTACTACGACCAGAACAACGGCGCCAATCGCCTGACGTTCAAGAACGCCAACGGTGGACATTGCCGCTTCGCCAATGGCGCGTGGAAGGGTCGGTACGCGACGGCCGTGCGGAACGGCGGAACGAATTGGCTGACCCAGACGGCGTACCTTTCCGAAGGCGCGATGTCGACGACGACGAAGGGGAACATGGGAACGGCGACCTGGCGCGTCGGCAGCAGCGACGGGGGGGATGGCGGAGTCACCGCGCGCTATTTGACGGGCATCGTCAAGTGCGTGCGCGTGTACGATCGCGTGCTGACCGACGAGGAACTGGTGCGGAACCGGGTCGTCGACGAGGTGCGCTTCTTCGGCGCGCCGTCCGCGGATGCGCCCGGTGCGCGCAGAAGGGGGTATGGCGCGGGGGACTACGTGCGCGACGGGCTTGCGTTCCAGCTGGACGGCATCCGCAACGCGGGGGCGGAAAGGCCGCACGACAACGCGGCGACGGCTTGGGCCGACCTTGCGGGCGGCAACGCCGCCACGTTCGGCTACGCCAACGGCGGCACGAGCGGATGGACGCGCGACGGCTATGCGTTCACCGAAGGCGGCGCGTTCGCCCGGCTGACGCGGGAGCCGGACTGGGGCCGGCGCGTGACGATCCAGATCGTGTGCGACGCCGGTGACGGCACGACCACCTGGCCGACGCTCTTCGGCTCCACGAACGACTTCTGCAACATCTACACCTATTCGAACTCGCGGCGCATCTGCTTCAAGCCGCTCAACAAGTCGCGGTTCGAGATGTCGCCGTCCGGTTCCTGGGGCGGACGGTACGCCACGGCCATCTGGAACAGCGGCGCGTACACCATCTTTCAGGACACCGCGTTGCCGTCCTCCTGGCTGGGAAGCGTGGCGACGAACGCGGCGGCGATCAGCGGACGTCCGTTCTTTGTGGGCGGCGGGTACAAGGAGGGCAATGAAGACTACGTGAACGCCCGCCGGCTTGAAGGCGCGATCAAGGCCGTCCGCGTGTACAGCCGCGTGCTGACGGAGGACGAGCTGCGGTGGAACCGTCTCGTGGACGAACAGCGTTTCTTCGGCGATCCCGGCACGGTGCTTTTCATGCGTTGACCACTCCCAGCGGCATGCCGCAGCTGGAGGCGGAGCCGAGTCCGCGCTTGGACGGCGAGGGGCTGGTCGTCTCGTCGACGCCGCGCGTCTCGCCGTGTTCGATCCGTTGCCATAAGCCTTAGGTGGTCAGCACCTACACGAGCATGTAGGGCTGGGAGAAGAGCTCCTCGTCGCTCCCGTCGATCGCGTATGCCTTCACGCGCGCGAACATGTGCACGTCCTTGCGCTTTCCGCCCGCGAGCGGCGGCTTCTCCATCGTCCATTTGATGGAGGTCCCGTTTGCGACCTCCTTGACCGGGCCCATCGCGGTGATCACCTCGAGCCGCGCGGGCTTGTCCGTCTCCGCCTCGACCGTCGTGCCCTTGAAGGTGACGCGCGTGAACTTCAACTCGTTGAGGCCGCGCCGTGCGCCGTAGAAGTTGCCTTCGCGGTAGGCTTTCAGGCAGGCCTGTACCGTCCGCTCGGGCGTGAGGAGCACGTTCACGCCGAACGAGTTGTCCGGCCGCTTAATTGAATGGTCCGGGACGAAGAAGCCAAAGCACTGACGTCCAGTGGAGAGCACCCAGTCCCAGTAGCGTTCGCTGTTGCTCCTGGCACCCTCGATCACTTCTATGCCGAGGACGCGCGGATCGTAGTCCAGGATCTCTAGCATGAGGTTGCGGTCGTAGGCCGACCATTTGGGGTGGTTGATTGTTACGCCGCCGCCGTCCGGGAAGAGGAGCCCCGCGATCATGCGGTCGACGGCCGTCTTCCAATGCTCGCCCGACCCCACGCTGATGCCGCCGCGCACGCCGGTCTGGAAGCGGCGCTTCTGCCACTGGTCGAACGTGCCGGAGGCGAACGTCGATCCGGGCGCGTTCATGTGCAGGCCGGGGGCGTGTCGTCCGCTGTCGAGCAGGAAGCCGTGGTGTTCGGCGTTGGGCGCCTCCAGGACGCCTTCCGGAAGCGGCTTGAAGAGCGGTCCGCCTTCCTTAAACGGGTATTCCGCCTGGAGCTCGGCCGGCAGTTCCTTGATCCACTTTCCGACGATGGCGTTCCAGTCGAAAGGTCCGTCCGTCCGCTTGCCGTTCACCACCACCGGGAAGTCGTGGTGGACGCGGTAGTAGTTCTCCGTCATCTTCGAAAGCGGCCACCACGGCGCGCTCGGGTAGTAGTTGGAGAGCGTGAGGAACTCGATACGCTTGAGGATGATGTCGAGCTCCTCCTGCGTCTTGCAGTGCATGTGCGTCGTGCCCCTGATCTGGAGCGCTGTCGACCAGTCCACGTCCTTGTACGGATGCCGGTTGCGGGGAGGCATGCCCGCGCCGCGCCCATCGGAGCCCGGCTCCGCCTTTGCCTTCGCGGTCGTGGCGTTTGACGACACGCACCCGGCCACCGCCACCGTGGCGGCCGCCATCATGAATTCACGTCTGTTCATCGTTCGGTCTCCTTTTGGGGATGCGTCCAGTATACCACAAGGCCATCTCACTGGAAAGGGACTTGATGCTAGACGGGCGGGACGGATTCTGCTAGACTTCTGTCGTTCCAGAAGCGAGGAATAATTTGATGAACGGAAGATCTGACGGTATTCAAAAGGCGTCGTTGGCCGGGCTGTTGGCGGTGATCTGCCTATTGTCGGCGTCTGCGGCGACGAAGGCCCAGGTGTCGTTCAAGCCCGGCGCGTGGAGCACCAACGACTGGATTCTCGTCAAGAGCCCCCGCTTCAACTACATGCATGGCTTCGTGCAGCGGGAGGACGGCATCGAGAACGAGTGCCCGCCGGTTTCTGGAGAGGAGATTTTCAAGAAGCACTGCCGCGAAGTCTATTCCGCCATGGTGCTGAAGGAAAAGGCCGAGATCGGGCAGACCGTGTCGTCCACGATGAGCTTCGACTGGCGCATGGCGCCGCTGATTGTGCTCGCCGAGAAGCTGGATCGGTCGGAACACGGCGAACCGACGTTCGGCGAGCATTGGGAGATCGTACTCTATGACGAGGGACTGAACGTCTGGCACCATTCCATCAAGGACGGCAAGCCGTTCTGGTACTTGGCCGCGTACCTCAAGGTGCCGTTCGCCCGGAACACGCGCTACGACCTGACGGTCATGGTCTCGAAGACGCGCAAGGGCGTGAAGGAGATGGTGGTGACGTGCGGCGGACACGAGTTCGGGTACGTCGACAACGACCTTCCGGATTCATTTTACGCGGGCATCATCGGCTGTGAGGGCCGCAACAGGTTCTACGATTTCAGGATGAAATGACCGCTTGTGGGCTGTATTGTATGAAAAACCATTATATCAGAGGATGGTTTTCTGAGATGAAAGGATGATCAAATGAAAAAAGTGTTCCTTGTTTCGATGATGGCGGTCGCGGCGAGCGCGGTCGCGGCGGACGCTTTGGTGCCGATCGCCGGCACGGTGGCGGTCAAGGTTTCGCGCTTCACGGCGGCGCAGGCCGCCCAGTACCGGGGCGGCTTCGTGCGTGACGGCGAGGAGGTCGTCTGCACGGTCACGACCAACGCGGACCGCATCTGCGGCGCCGGGTGGTACGCGACGCTCAACCAGCGCGCGCCGGCGGCGCTCCGCATCTCGATGGAGGGCAAGGTGGAGGCGGGAGGCGGCTCGGGTTCCGTGGAACTCTACGTGGACGTCTCGTACATGGACGGCGACCATCTCTGGGGACAGACGAGCCATTTCGCCCCGGTGCCAGGCGATTGGCGCACGCGCTACGTCATGCTCATGCCGCCCAAGCCGATCCGCTCGCTCGGCATCTACGGCATTGCGCGGCGCGACGTGGGCCTGCGGGCACGGTTCCGCGCGCCGGTCATCGAGACGTTCGACGTGGAGAATGGTCCGCTTCTCTTCGACGGCGTGCCTGTTAAGGTGGCGGAACCCATTGGCACGCCCGGTTTCCTGTTGCGCGACGCGCGCGCGGAGAGCGGTTTCGCGAAGGTGAAGGACGCGGCGCGGGGCGTGCGCCTCGCAACGGCGTGCGAGGAGAAGGGTGGCGCGCAGTTCTTCGACGTGACGATGACGGCAGAGGAAGGTCGCGACCCTTCCGGCGCGGTCGCAACAAGTTGCGACCCTCCCGTTGATCGTGCACTCACACTGGTGTACGCGCTGCCGCTCGGCGGCGGAACGCTCACGTGGTTCGACTCGCCGCGCACGCGGAAGGACTTGACGTCAACGAAGGGGGACTACCGCGAGACGCTGGCGGCGCCGTGTGGCGCGGGCGGCTTTTCGCGCTGGCCGTTCCTTGCGGCGGCGGTGGACGGCAAGGGGATCGCGATCGGATTCGACCCGCGCCGTCCCGCGTTCTCGCGCGTGTCGCTCCAGGCGGGGCTGCGTCTCCTCTACGCGGCGTTCGACGTGGCGCTCGTGCCCGAGAAGAAGTCCGCGCGGCTGGGATTCGTCGTGTTCCCGTTCGAGGCGAAGGACGGTTTCCGCGGCGCGCTGGAGGCGTACCAGAGGCTGTTCCCAGAGTTCAACGAGGTGAAGCAGACGAAGCAGGGCAACTGGATGGCGTTCCGGAAGATTTCGAAGGTGCAGGGCTGGGAGGACTTCGGCTTCGCGATCAAGGAGGCGGACAACGAGACCGCGTGGGACGACGCGCACGGGATCACCACGTACCGCTACACCGAGCCGTCCACGTGGTGGATGGCCATCAAGGGGAAGGACGGCCGCGCGCAGGCGACGATGGACGAGTGCGTGGCCGAGGCGGAGCGCCTGGCGGCGAAGGGGCACCGCTACGCCCAGGCGTGGAAGGCGTGCGCGATGAAGGACGAGAACGGCCGGCCGTACGGGCGCATCCTCGACACGCCGTGGTGCAACGGGGTCGCCTGGAACCTCAACGGCGCGCCCGGACAGGGCGCGAAGGGCGAGTTCGCGGCGAAGCTGGGCGACGACCATTTCGCGAAGAATTATCGTGGCACATTCCCCGAGGGACTGGACGGCGAGTACATCGATTCGTCCGAGATGTACGTGACGGCGCCGGTGGATTTCAACCGCGCGAACTTCGCGGGGATGGACACGCCGCTCACCTGGTCAACGTACAACTGGAATCCGGGCGTGTTCAAGGGAATGGTGGGGTACGAGTACGTGCGCGGGGCGTGGCGCAAGGTGCGTCCGCAGCACGCCGGGGCACTGGTGGTGGCTCGCGCCGTACCTGGACGTGATGGGCACGGAGACGAACTGGGGCCGCAACGGGAAGTGGACGCCGATGTCGGACTCGGCGCTCATGTATGCGCGCGCGCTCTGCGGCGCGAAGCCGTTCTGTTTTCTGATGAACACGGTGTTCGACACCTTCACGCGTCCTCCAACCACTACTTCGACAACCCGGCCTACTACAACCGGGACCGTCCGCTCTTCAAGAAGTACATGCCGCTCTGCATCCGCGTGGGCGAGGCGGGGTGGCGTCCTGTGAACCGCCTCCTCGCCTCGGACAGTCCCGACGTGATCACTGAGCAGTTCGGTGACCGGTACGCGACGGTGTACAACCTCTCGGCGAAGCCCGTGCGCGTGACGCTCACGTCCCTCTCTGGCACCGCGTCGGCGGACGAGCTGGTTAATGGCGGCACGTGGCGGTTCGAGAACGGCCGCCGCACAGTCGAGATCCCCGGCGAGACGGTTTTCGTCCTTTCCTTCCCGCAGGCGTCCAAGTGAAAGCTGGCCGATTGCCTATTTCGCCTGGTCCGCCTTCAGCTGGATGCGGACGATGCGGGTGGCGTCTAGGCGGCGCACGGAGAACGTGAGGTCCTTCTTCTCCTTGATCATCTCGGAGAAGCGGATCACGGACGGCACAGGCTCGCCGTTCACGGACGTGATCACCTCGAAGGGGCGGAGTCCGGCCACGGCGGACGGGCTGCCAGGTTGCATCTTCGAGATGACTACGCCCGGCGCGTCGTTCGCGAGCTTGAGGAATGCGCGCACCTCGAACGTGAGGTCTGCCGCCACGAGACCGAGCGTGCGGTTGCGGATGCGGCGCGCCGTGCGGTAGTGGACGGGCGCCTGCTCCAGCACGAGCTCCTCCTCGCGCTTCTCGCCGTTAGAGACCCACGCGACCACCACCTTCGTGCCGATGCCCATCCTCGTGAACACTTCGTTCACGCCTTCCTCGACCTGCGGCCATGGCGTGGAGCTGATGCGGTCGAACGCCGACACCGGAAGTCGCTCGAAGAGGTTTTCGATGTCCATCCCGAAGTCGCGGTCGCGCGTATCCAGCTTCTCGCGGCGCTCGCTCGACTTGCGGCGTACCCACAGCAGTACGTCTCCCTCCTTGATGCCGACCCTTGCGGCAGGCGTGTTCGTGTAGACCTTGCCGACGAGCGAGCCGCGTCCTCCGTCCTGCGATAGATAGCCCAGCACCTTCTTCTCTCGCGCAAGCTCCTTCGTCATCGCCTGCGTCTCGACTCCGATCCAGGCGATGCGGATGCGGTCCTTGCCCTTGCGCACGGAGAACTCGGGATCGAAGTCGCGCGCCTCGACCAGCCGTGCGAGCCTGCTTCCAGGAATCGCCGTACGGGAACGCCAGCTGTCCCAGGACGATCCTGCGGCACGCATGTTGCCGCCCATGGCCGCTATCTCGCCCGAGGCGAGCAGGAGCAGGTTGCCGCTGGTCTCGGAGGCTTCGCTCGGCGCTACGGCACCGCCAAGGACGCGCTTGAAACCCGTGATCTTGCGCGGAGCGAGCGATATCTGCACCTTCCCGTTCCTGTTCTTCGGCTTTGCGAGATAGGCCGTCTGGCGCATCAGCGTCTCAGCCTCGCCGGTGGCGAAGCGAACGGGCTTCACGCCGTCTGGCGTCTTGCCGTCTGCGAAGCGTAGCAGGAAGATGCCGTACTCGGCGAACGCGCCGACGAACTCGAGCGGGACCTTCTTCCCGTCGGGAAGCGTTGCCTCCATCTTGTCCAGGGCGGCGATCTTCCCGGAATTCAGGTTGAGCGGCACCAGCATGTCGCCGTCCGCAAGGACGATACCGAACGTGTCGACGTCGCCCGTCGCCTTGCTGTCGTCGTCGGAAGACGAGAAGTACGTCCGGCTGCCTTTCTTCTCCTCGTCGATGTGGAGGTAGACGGGCAGTACGGACGTGAGGAGCCGCTTCTCTAGCGCCGCGATGCGCGCCTCCCGGTCGGCGAACGGCTCGCCGCGCCAGGCGGACGGAGGCTTCGGCAAGATGTCGTCGAGCTTTCGGTCTAGACGCATCTGGACGGAGATGGCGCGGTTCGAGGCGTCGACCACGATGGTGTTCGGCGTGGTCCCGCACCAGAACTCGCCTGTGGCCGGGTAGTGGATGAAGTCTCGGTTAACCTTGCGCAGGCCGGCCTTGACGCGTCCGTCCACGTCGGTGATCAGATGGAACAGGGACGGTTCGTTGGTGGCATCACCCGTGAAGGCAAGCGGACGCGCGTCGGCGAGAGAACGTTCCGTCTCGAGCAGGACGGCGTTCTCGTCCGGGTAGCACGTGATCGGCCGCGCGGGCGTCGCGTTGGTGCTGCATACGACCTCCAGTCCGTCCAGCCATTCCCCGCGCAGGGCGATGTCCTGCACCAGCACGCGGTTGTTCGCCACCACGAAGCCCGTGACGAGGCAGGGGAGTTCCTTCTCGTTGTCTTTGGAGACGTGCAGGCTGCTGGTGCTGCAGGCTGGGCAACGGTATTGCATCCAGACGTCTGGGCGCGAGCCGTCCTGAAGCGTCTTCAGCCGGAAGCGCACGTTGACTGTGCAGGGGGCGTATTCCGCCGCCATCGCGCGCACGCGCGCTGCCTTCTCGGCGGATTCCTCCTCTGGGGACTTCTCCGGCTTGTCCGCCGCGATGATCGCCAGGAAAGGCGCAAGCGCGGCCAGCATCGTGATTGCCTTCTTCATTCCAGCACCTCCTTCTCGGTGTCTTCAAGGTAGTTGAGCACGACCTGGGCCTTGCGTCCGCGCCGAAGCACTTCAATGTTCGCGCGCGAGCGGTTCGGCAGGTCCTTCATGGCCGCATCGTAGATGGCGGAGAGCGTGTCGAGCGTCTTCACGGGCTTGCCGTCCCACGAGACGATCACGTCCTTCTCCTTGAGTCCCGCGCTCCAGGCGTTGCCGTCCCAGGCGACCGCGCTCACGAAGAGTCCGCCGTCCTCGGCGAAGAAGGCTAGGTCTGGCGTGTCGAAGCGGTTGATCTCCTTGGCGGTGAATCCCCAGCGCTCGAACGCCTTCTGGGCACCCTCGACGCGTCCCTTCTCCGTGGGCGCGAAGCGGAACGTCTGCTCCTTGCCGCCGCGGACGACGGAGAAGGCGACCTCCTTGCCGAACTCGAGCCGGCCCAGGCGGCGGTTGAAGGCCGGCAGGTCCTCGCTGTTGACCACCGTGACGGGGACGCCGTCCACGGCGACGATGCGGTCGTTAGGCAGGAGGCCGGCCTTGCGTGCAGGGCTGCCGGCATCGGTGCCTGCCACGACGACGCCGTTGCTGTTCGGGAAATACATGTCGTGGTTGAAGTCGTGTAGCGGCTGGAGGTTGAGACCGAACCATGCCCAGTGCGCGTTTCCGTGCTCGCGCAGGCGCGGCAGGACCTCGAGGATCGTGGGGGATGGAATCGTGAACGCCTGGCCGCCGAAGAGGTTACCGCGCGTGTTGAGGCCAACCACGCGGCCGTGCGTGTCGACGAGCGGACCGCCAGAGTTGCCGGGGGCGATCGCGGCGTCGGTCTGGTACCAGAGCGTGTACTGGCCGCAACCTTCCAGATACCGGTCGGTGCAGGAGATGATGCCCATCGTCACGGAGCGGGCGAGGCCCCAGGGGGCGCCCATCGCGAGCACCACGTCTCCAACCGTCATTGGCTCTGGCGCGAGCGTGGCGGCGGCGAACGGGGGCGTGTTGGACGGACAGTCGAGCTTGAGGAGCGCCACGTCCAGATCCTTGTCGCTGCCGAGTGTCCTCGCGGTGTAGGCCGTGCCGTCGGAGAGCTGGCAGCGGATCTCCGTGGCCTTGTCCACCACGTGGTGGTTGGTCAGCAGCTCGCCGTCGGGGGTGATGACGACTCCCGAGCCCGATACGACCTGCTTCTCGTTCTTTCCGCCCTCGAGCGCCTCGCGCACTACGCGGATGTAGGCGAGCGTCGGAAACACCTTCTGCCGCGCCTCGAGGATGACGCCGCGGAATCCGTTGTCGCCTGCGTCGGTGGTGCGGCAGCCTGCCGACAGCAGGCAAGCCGCAAGCGCTGCGACGCTTCCGGCGCGAAGCGAGCTGCGCACGAGTGGTCTTGTCATGTCTGTTCCTTTCGTGGTGTGTTTCACGCAGTAGTGTATGCGCGGCGCGTCTGGCGATGACGCGCGCTCAATCGCGCCATCCATGCTTGTCGGCGAAGTCCATGTAGACGCCCCAGTCGTAGGGCGTGAGGTCGTGCTTGCCGGTGCGGATGTGGTAGGAGATGTCGCCTTCCTGCTGGGGCGTGTCGGGATCGGGGAAACCGCACGAGACGAACCCCTTGCGTCCGAAGATTGTCCAGGCGGGGGTGGCGTAGCGCGCGGTGCAGTACTCGCCGTACGGTCCGGCGTGCGGGTCCTGGGTGGCGGAACCGATGCACACGAGGCGCGGCGCGATGAGCCCAACGAGCATGTGCTGGTCGAAGGGGACCTGGGCGTCGAGGTTCACCCACCGCGTGTAGTTGCGACAATACCAGAACTGGTGCGAGGAGACGGAGTCGACGATCCGCTCCGCGTCGGGCAGGTCGACGTGGTGCAGCTTGGCGCCGCCCGTGCCGGAGCAGCTGGAGACGGCCATCGCGAAGCGCTCGTCCCATGCGGCAGCAACGAGGGCGGTCTTGCCGCCGCGCGAGTGGCCGATCACCGCCACGTGCTTGGCGTCGAGCGTCGGCTCGGTCTCGATCCAGTCGAGGACGCGGCTCGCGGCCCAGGCCCATACCGAGAGCGCGCCCCACGAGTTCTTCGGACGGTACTGGCGTTCGACGTCCTCGAACGCCGCGAACGCGCCGCGCGTGTTGCCGTGCTGCTTGTCGGGCGCGACGTCGCTCGTGTGGAACGCGACCGTGGCGTAGCCGCGCGCCACTATCTCCTCCGCGGGCCAGAATCCGCTCTTCACCTGGCGCGTGGGATCGATGTTCTCCGCGGGCGGGCGGTTGCAGATGAACACGAACGACGGCACCGGCTTCTGCGCGCGCGGGATGAATGCCGTGCAGACGAAGCTGTTCGTGCCGAACCTTCCGCCGTACTCGATGCGGATGCGCTTGCGCACGGCCTTGCCGTCCATCATCACGGCATCCGGCTCGGCGGCGGAGAACACGAGGTGAGGCGGACGCTCTACCGGGCGTACGCCGTAGACTTCCTTGGCGAGGAGGTCCTTCAGCTCTGGCCGGCGCTCGGCGGTCCACTTGGACGGGTTCATGGAGTAGGGGTCGAAGAGGCGCGGCACGTTGCGCGGCTCGGCGATCTCGATTGCGCCAGCGGCGAGGGAAAGGAGCGTCGCGACGGCGAGGGTTGTGCTTGTTGTCGTATTCATGGGATGATTATAGCATATCCTGCCGGACAGACCGGGGGTTTGCTATACTGGACTATCCCCAAACGGCGAAACGGCTGGCGAGGCGACCCTGTGCCGAGCGGTCGCGGAAGTGCCTGTCCACGCTGGCGTCGCCGCCCGTCGGCGTT
>CACXPT010000173.1 GCA_902769585.1 uncultured bacterium | reverse complement strand
CGTCATGGGCGTCTTCTTCGGCGTGCCGTTCGTGTACGGCCAGATGACCTCTCGGCAGGCGGCCATGTCGAAGCGGCACCAGGCCGCCTACAAGGACGCCAAGAGCATCCAGACGAAGCTCGACATGGTGAAGGGATACAGCGATAGGGAACATGGCGCGCTGATGCTACTCAAGCGGATCACGGACGCGATGCCTGCTGGCGACGACATTCGCCTTCGCGAGTTCCGCTACACGCGCGACGAGGACGTGGCTCTTCAGGTGATAGCGGATTCGCAGAACGCCCTCGACTACCAGCGGGCCCTGCACGAGCTGAGCGACGCCGAAGGAGAGAAGCTGTTTCCGGGCGGGGTGGAGATCCCCGGCGGCATGAGCAAGAACCAGTTCAAGATACTCGCGACGCTCAAGGAGCCGGACGAGGACGAACCGAAAGTGCGCCGCGCCAGCGGCAGAAAGAAGGCGCGCTGACATGGGAAAGATGTCGTTGAGAGACATCGCCATCCTGCTGGCGGTAGTGGTGCTGGCCCTGTACGGGCTGGCTGCGGTCCTGTGGTTCATGACTTTCGAGCGCGACTGGTCGAAGTCGGCCAAGGCATACGATGCGGCCGTGAAGACCTACCGGAAGGAGGCAAACCTCATCGCCCGCCGCGACGAGCTGCAGCAGCAGTACCAGGAGGAAGAGGAGAAGATTCCGGTGCTTGGAGAGAGCGAGCTCGCGAACGCGACGTGGATGGGGCGCCTCGGAAGCATCGCGAGCGAGAACAACGTTGCCGTGTCGCGGCAGAACTACGGCAAGGAGGAGCAGGAGGGCGTGCTTAACAAGCTCGAGATCGACCTCGAGTGGACCGCGTCTCTCCAGAGCCTCGTCAAGTTCCTGTACGCGCTCGAGACGGCCGACCACGCGATGTTCGACGTGCGGTCCATCGGCGTCTCGAACTCCGGCAAGAACACCGGCTACCTGAAGGGCAAAATGACCATATGTTGCGCGTACCTGCGCGAGGAAGAAGCGAAAGGAAAAAGCAAATGAAGAGATTTGGATTTCTGCTGATGGCGTGCGTGGGTCTGATCGCGGCCACGGGCTGGGGACAGGCCCCGCAGGGAGGACAGCTGGGCGGCCCCCAGGGGCTGCGGCGCAGCCCGCTCCTGAACCGGCGTCCTGGGATGATGCGCCCAGGTGCGGCCCAGGCGGCGGCCCAGCAGCAGGCGGCGCCTTCCGAAGAGGAGGCGAAGGAGGCGATCAAGAACGCGCCGAAGGGAACTAACGGCGTGCCGGCGCTCGTGTTCAACCAGGCGCCGCTGGAACTGGTGCTGGACGCCTACGCCGAGCAGTGCCAGAAGACGATCATCCCCGCCCCCGACCTGCCCAAGAGCACCATCACCCTCAAGTCGCTCGAAGGCCAGCTCCTCACCAAGGAGGAGTACATGGAGGCCATAGAGGTGACGCTCACGATACGCTCACGATGAACGGCGTGGTGCTGGAGCCGTTCGGCGACAAGTTCCTGCGCGCGCTCCAGCGCAAGACGCTGCGCACGCAAGGCAACCCGATCCTGATGAACATGCCCGGCAAGCCGCTTCCCGAGAAGGGCAAGGTCGTGAGCCAGATGATCCGTCTCGAGCACATAACCGCGGAGGAGGCGCAGAAGGCCATCGAGGGATTCAAGGATCCCAACGGCCTGTTCCAGGTGTTCGAGCGGACGAACACGATCCTCGTGACCGACACGCAGGAGAACGTGAACCGAATGCTCGAGATCATCAAGGACCTCGACGTGGCGACGCCCGTGACGGAGGACGTGTTCGTTCGCCAGATCGAGTACGCAGTGGCGACCGACATCAAGACGGCCTTGGAGACGATCGTGCAGGAGTCCCAGAAGGAAACGCAGAAGGAGACCGCTGGCGCGAAGACTTCCGGCGGCCTCGGATTCGGCAAGAGCGCCCCCGCGCCGCAGCCCAGCCGCCTCCTGAACCTCAACAACCGTCCCGGACTGCAGAGGCCAGAGCCCACACCGCCCACGCCGAACGCAAACCTCTTGGCGGCCGT
Organism: uncultured bacterium; assembly: GCA_902769585.1. Taxonomy (GTDB): domain Bacteria; phylum Verrucomicrobiota; class Kiritimatiellia; order RFP12; family UBA1067; genus RUG572. Next base: position 11,615 of record CACXPT010000173.1, on the reverse strand, counting down.
CTCGGACGCCGACCGCGGCATGATCCGCGGCAAGGTGCTCATCCTCGCCGACGAGCGATCCAACAAGCTCATCGTCATCACGAACAAGTCGAACATGGACTTCTTCGACAAGGTGATCAAGACGCTCGACGTCGAGACGACGCCAGAGGTCCAGATCGACGTGATCCGACTCAAGTACGCCGACGCGGAGGACGTGGAGTCCATGCTCAACGACCTCATCGGCGCATCCAGCAACTCCTCGCAGGCCAAGAACAACACGAACGCCAACACGCAGAAGGGCGGGGCCGCGAACAGCAACCTCACGCGCGGCACGACGCAGACCGCCCAACGTCGCCCCGGCGCAGCCAACAGCCCCACGTTCCAGAACGCCAACGCCTCTCGCCTCGGCGAACTCAACAAGGACAACGTGAAGGTCCTCGCCGACAAGCGCATCAACGGCATCGTCGTAATGGCCCGCAAGTCCGACATGCGCGCCATCCGCGAGGTCATCGACAACATGGACGTGAAGCTGAGCCAGGTGCTTATCGAGACGGTCATCATCGAGATCTCGCTTGGGGACGAGCTTGCGACTGGCATTGATTGGGTACAGAGGGGGCGGCAAAGAGAGCTAGTGCCCCTTACGGACTCCAATGGTCGTGAAATGTATCACATGTACGACAATGCGGGGAAGTATCTTGGATTAGGATTTAAGGGACAAGATTGGGTTCCTTCAGGCGGTGGCAATACGATTTCCTCGTCGTCTATTACCTATGTCGAGGCATTTACTCAACAATTGAAACGCGACGGGTTCTTCAACCACAACAACTACATGCTTGGCGGAGGTGGAGATACTGTTACCTCCGATCTCGCGAACTTGGCTGGAGCCGCGTCGTCCGCATCTCCTATTGGTGCCGGTGTGAATTACTTCCTGAAGAGCGATCGTCTGAATCTTGCTGCTGTCATCAAAGCGACAAAGACAGACAGCCGGGCGAAGTACATCGCATCGCCCATAATCATGACGGTAGACAACAAGGAAGCCACGATTGACGCAACGGAAAACCGTCAATTTGTTACTGGTTGGACAGCGCAATCTGGTGGAAGTTGGGGTGGAAGTGGACAGCCTACCCCAAACTACAGTTCTAAGGACATAGGAATCAAGATTAAGGTAACGCCAAAGATCAATCCAAATGGTACTGTCATGCTGACAGTTGAAGAAGAATATTCCCGCTATATTCCAGATGGACAGGCAATGCTGATTCCTGGTACGAGTGCAACAACAAATGGGGCCAGTAACTATGTAAAGGGAACGGTTGATCTAGCCGTTGAACGCAAGATGTCTGCCGATGTGCGTCTTGAGAACATGCAGACCGTTGTGTTTGGAGGCCTTACGGAAACGGCCACTTCTGAGAGCGAGAACGGCATCCCTATCCTGAAGGACATTCCCTGGATCGGCAAATGGCTGTTCAGTTCGGTCTCGATGAGCGAGAGTCGCAAGGAGCTTCTCGTGTTCATGACTCCTTATGTGCTTGACAACGAGGAATCGGCTCAACTTGAGGCGCTCCGCCGCAAGAAAGCGCTTTCCGACCCCAGCCCATGGCAGGATCATGGATGGAGCGCATCTCCGCTCGCCGATCCCGTCTCCAAGAAGGAACAGCTGCGCAGGTTCCAGGATGAGTGGAAGAAGCAGGACGAGGAGCGCAAGACTAAGCTCGCCATCGAGAAGGCGAAGATGGAGCGCGCGAGCAAGCTCGAGAAGATGTCGGAGGAAGAGCGCAAGGCGTGGCTCGAGATCCACAAGGAGGAGCTGGAGAAAGAGCAGAAGGAGGCGTTCGAGAAGCAGGTAGAGGAGCAGGAGAACTTGAGGGAGTTCGTTGAAGAGCTCAAGAAGAAGGACATGGAGAAGGCCGAGAAGGCCGTCAAGGAGGCCGACGCAGCCGCCGTGCGCGACAACGAGTACAACAAGTTCATCAAGGAGCAGCAGGAGAAGGGCAAGCCTCTGCCGCCCGGAGCGACGCTGAAGAAGGACGCCGAGGCGTTGAAGAAGGCTGAGGAAGCGGGAGGGTCGCGCTCCAGCGCGACCGAAGCGGGCGAGGGAGGGGCGCAGTTTACTGCGACCGCGGACGCGCAGGAGCGCGTCCCTCCCCAGCCTGTCGCCGAGCCGAATCCTGAACAGCCGAAGAAGGACAAGTGAGGACGGCCTGGCATGACCGCTGACGTTGCCATATCCATAGCTGATTCGTTACGCGGACTGGCTATCGGCGAGAAGGCGGGGGTTACGCTTCGCGACGGGCCGGTGTGCCCGCGCGACATCGTGCCTTTGGTCGCCGTCGCGGATTTCCACAGAAGGCGCGGCATTGACTTTACGCTCTCAGCGCCTGATGGCACCGAGATATCGGACGCGATCGCGGGATTTACCGCCGGCCGTCTCGCGCCTGATACGGAGCGCCCGCCCGCCAGTCCGTTCGGCCGCGTCTGGAGATTTTCCTCGTTTGAGGAGCAGAACGCGATAGTAAACGCGATGACGCTCCAGCTCGGCAAGACTGCGCTTCTGGGAAAGGGCGTGAAGGCGTCGTTCATCTGGTGTCTGAACGAGGTTATGGACAACGTCCTGACGCACTCTGCTCGGGATGGGCGCGCGTCTGGATACGTGATGGCTACGGTTGCCTCCGAAGCGAGGCGGCTTAAGGTATGCGTGTTCGACCTTGGCATAGGCTTGCGTGCATCCTTTGAAGGATCGGCATATGCACCGGCCGACGATTACGATGCGATTACCCTCGCGCTTAAGGCGAATGTGACTTCTGGTATCGGACAGGGCAATGGACTATGGGGGCTTCACGAACTTATCCGCAGGGCGGAAGACGGAAGCGTTTCGATTGCTTCCGGCGACGCAGCATACTTGTTTTCGCCGAAAGACGGCGTTGACGGACGGGTGCCGCATGTTCTTTTCCCGGGTTTCGCTGGCACGACGCTTGTGGACTTTAGGATGGCGTTGGGTGGCAAGATCGACATTGGCGAGGTGTTTCACGATGCGATGCCGCCGGTGGACTTGTGGCAGGAGGCGCACGAAGTCGATGACGGCGCAGTGCGGTATGGCGTACTGGAAATCTCTGGCGGCAGCGGGACTCGCCCGAGTGCGGCGGCGTTGCGTACGCTTGCGGAAAACGCGATCGAGAATGACGGCAAGAAGGTCGTTTTGGATTTCGACGGCGTGGAGTTCTGCAGCTCTGCGTTCATCGACGAGTTGGTCGGAAAGCTTCTCGTGCGGTACGGGTTTCTCGATTTCACGCAGAAGGTGAGTCTTGTCAATGTGCGCGGGCTTAGCGCGCAGCTGGTCAACCATTCGATAGTGCAGCGCCTGTCCGCCGGAGCGAAAGGAGAATCATGAAATACGCACTTGTCATAATCGTTGTCGCGATACTGGTTGGCGGCGCGGCCTACACGTACGTGAAGAAGGGCGAGCAGAAGAACCAGGAGCTGGAGCTCGTGGCGCGCAAGGCGGAGGCGGCGCAGAAGAAGGCCGAGGCCGAGAAGAAGAAGGCGGAGGCAGAGCAGAAGAAGGCGGCGTCCGATGCGGCGGCCGCGAAGTCCAAGGAGACGGCCGCGCTGAACGCGCGCCAGGAGCGGCTTGCCGCCGAGGCGGAAGCAAAAGCCGAGGCGGAGGCGAAGGCCGCCGACGCTATGAAGGCGGAGGCCGAGAGGGAGACCGCGATGGCTGTAGCCCGCAAGGCAGAGGCCGAGCGCAAGGCCGCGGAGGCCCGCAAGGCGGAGGCCGAGGCTCTGGCCGAGCATGCGGCGGCCACGAACGCCGCGAAGCAGGCGGAGCTTCAGACGGCGCAGGTCGCCGCGCACATGGTCGAGCTCGATTTGCAGAAGATCATTGCCACGAGCAACGTGTTGGCGCTCCAGAAGGCCGACTACGCGGCGAAGCTCGTTGAAGTGGAGCAGCTTCAGGAGGAGCTGCGCCGGCGCGAGGAGGAGACGCGTCCTAACAGGACGCTTCTGCAGCTGATGGAGCAGAACGAGGCCGCGCGCGAGGCGGAGCTTGCCGAGATGGCGAAGAAGGACGCGAAGTACGCCGAAGAGGAAGCTATCCGCAGGCGGATCCTGCGCGAGGGCGTGCCGGCCGCGCCGGAGAAGCCGCCGACGCTCGCCGAGAAGCGCCTGGCCGAGGCGGCCGGCAAGGCCGACAAGGTGGCTGACGAGCGCCGCGCAGAGCAAGAGAAGATCATGGTGTCGCGCCTTGAGGCCCTTATCCGCCAGGCGATGAAGGACGGACGTACGGATGACGCGGAGGCGTATCTCGCTGCGTTGAAGTCGCTTGTGCCGGGCTACGCAGTCAAGAAATGAAGCCGACCGTGACTAGAGCCGCAGGACCGAAGGTCTGTCATGTCGTGGCTGGGCCAAACGGCTCCGGCAAGTCTACGTTCGCGCTGAGGTTCCTGCCGGACTACGCGGGGTCGATCGAGTACGTGAACCCTGACCTGGTGGCGCAGGGACTCTCGCCGACGGACATCCGCCTCTCTGCGATCAAGGCTGGCAAGCTGACGCTTGCGCGCATCGCGGAACTCATTGCGGCGGGCGAGTCGTTCGGCTTCGAGACTACGCTCTCGGGGCGCGGGCATCTGAAGCTGCTCGCGGACGCGAAGGCGCGCGGCTACGAGATCCACCTCTACTACCTTTGGATGCCGATGGCGGCGATGCTGCCGGTGCGCATACGGCACCGCGTCCTGGATGGCGGGCACGACGTGCCGCGCGACGACGTGATGCGGCGGTACGAGCGTTCGCGGGAAAACCTGCGCGACTATGCGGCGCTGGCGGACAAGGCGTACGTGTTCGACGCCACCAGGACGAACCTCGATCTGATATGGCGGCGCAACGGAGCGGAGAGCGTGCTTTCCGCCGCAAGGGTGGAAATGCTGAAGAAGGGAGGCTGGCTGTGATTGACAGGACCGACTGGCCCGAGGACGCGCGGCATGTGCAGGAGGCCGCGTCCGAGGCGACATGGGACGCGCTTGAGCGCTACCGCGACACAGGCGAGATGGTGCCGGTGATGAAGGACGGGCAGCTTGCGCTAGTGACGGTGGACGAAGCGATGCGCATGCGCGACGACTACGAGCAGCGCAAGGCGGCGAACGCCGCTTGGCGCCGCAAGAACCTGATCGACCAGTTTGCTGCGGCAGGGCTGGAGCTCACGCCCGACGTGTGGGAACGGCTTGCCGCCGACCGGAGGCAGGCTCTGGAGGACGATCTCGCCTGGATACACCCATGAGACCGATCGTGATCAGATCCGCCGGCGCGGACGAGATAGCGCGCGCGTGGAGTGACCTGCGGCGAGTGGACCGCCAGCGTCGGGGATCCGAGGTGATGCTGGACGTCTCGGCCCTGACCGAGGCCAGCGCGGCATTCGAGGCGTTCGTGGTCGCGCTCGACAGGCACGCCACCGCGCGGGAGTTGGCCGTCAAGGCTGTGGATCCCAACGGCGTGATCGCGCCGATCCGCGCACGCTACGATTTTTCGTCTTATTCGGACGCTGAAGACGGCGATGACGCGAGCGAGAGACCCTCTCTCTCTACCGTCATCGGAAGATGCGTGTGCGGATGGTGGCGGAGCTTCTGGGACAATGCCGCATTCCTCGGCGAGACGACGGTATGGGCCATCGGGATGCTGTGGCATCCTCGCAAGTTCAGGTTCCGCGACTCTGCGCTCGCGTTCGAGCGCGCGGGGTTCGATGGCTTGCCGATCACGACTCTCATCGGGTTCCTTCTGGGTCTGATCCTCGCGTTTGAGTCTGCCGCGTCGCTCCAGATGTTTGGCGTGGAGGTGTACGTTGCCGATCTGATCGCGATTGGCCTCTTTCGGGAGCTTGGCCCGCTCGTGACCGCGATCATCCTGGCCGGCCGAAGCGGGAGCGCGTTTGCGGCGGAGATCGGCACGATGAAGGTGGACGAGGAGCTGGACGCGCTCACCACGTTCGGGTTGCCGCCGGTGCAGTTCCTGGTGCTGCCGCGCGTCGTGGCGGCGATGCTTGCGATGCCGGTGCTGACGATCTGCTCCGAGCTGGCGGGACTGGTGGGCGGCGCGATCGTGCTGCGGCTCATGGATGTGCCGACGGTTGTGTTCTGGAGCCACGTGAAATCGACATCCACGCTCTTCATGATCTTGTTCGGCCTCTGGAAGTCTGCGCTGTTCGGGCTGCTTGTCGGCCTCATCGGGTGCAGCGCGGGAATGCGCACGCGTAACACGGCGGACGGCGTTGGCGTGGCTGCCACGAACGCGGTGGTCGGCGGCATCGTGGCCATCGCCGTGACCGACGGCCTTCTTGCCGTCATCTGCTACATCTTCGGCGTGTAGCGGCGTCACTGAACCGCATGTAACATTTTAGCCGTGTAGCCCGTGTTACCAGTTTCAATGTTGCCAATTGCCAATGGGAATTGAACATTGGGAATGGCAACATTGGATATTGGCAACATTCGGTCAAGTTACAGGCAAGAACATGTAGAACGTGTAGAGCGCGGAGAATGTCTTTGGCCACACACATGTCGCAGAGAGGGGATGGGGTAATTCACACAGAGGCACAGAGACACAGAGGAAGATTTATGGCTGGGGCTCCGCCCCAGACCCCGAAAGCAATCAAATCACATGCGATTGACCGGCATTCGGGGTATGGGGCGGAGCCCCATCTCTAAATCACTCCTAAAACTCTGTGGCTCTGTGACTCTGTGTGAGATCACCCCCGCGCGAGATCGTCCTCGTCGGTTTTGTGTACTTTGTGGCAGAAAGCTTCTACACGATCTACACGTTCTACACGGCTAAAATAAATTCCTGCGTTGCAGTGTACGATTACTGTAGCGGCGAGGATGTGGTATAATATCTGCCAATCTTTTCGCAACGAAAGGCAAACAAAGATGAAACTGGCTGATCTCAAGGGCAAGACCGTTGGCGTGTGCGTCAGCGGCGGACTCGATTCGAAGACAATCTGCTGCGTCCTGAAGGACGCGGGCGTCAAGGTGAAGGCGTTCAGCGCGAACGTCGGGCAGCCTGACGAGAAGGACATCAACGACATCAAGAAGCGCATGGCCCCCACCGGCGTGGAGACAACGATCGTGGACGTGACGAAGGACATGGCCGAGATCTGCTTCGAGACGCTCAAGTGCCAGGCGATGTACGACGGCGGCTACTGGAACTCCACGGGCATCGCCCGCGCGGTGACGGTGAAGGCGCTCCTGCCCGCGATGAAGAAGGCTGGATGCGTGGCCCTCGTGCACGGCGCTACGGGCCGCGGCAACGACCAGATGCGCTTCGAGCGCTACGTGAACGTGATGGATCCGAAGTTCGGCGTGTACGCCCCTTGGCGCGACGCAGACCTGCTGAAGCTCTTCCCGGGCCGCACGCAGATGGTGGAGTTCCTCGCCAAGCGCGGCATCGTCGCCTTTGTCGGCACGAAGAAGAAGTACTCCACCGACGCCAACCTCGCCGGGCTCTCGCACGAGGCGGAGGACCTGGAGAGCATGGAGACCTCGATGCGCATCGTGAAGCCCACGATGGGCGTGTGGCCGGAGAAGGCGCCGAACAAGGTCGAGAAGGTGACGCTCTCGTTCGTGAAGGGGCGCTGCGTGGCGGTGAACGGCAAGAAGCTTTCGCCGCTCGAGGTGATGAAGCTCGCCAACACCATCGGCGGACGCAACGGCATCGGCATGAAGCACGCGCTCGAGAACCGCATCATCGGCACCAAGAGCCGCGGCGTGTACGAGGCGCCTGGCATGGAAGTGCTCTCCTGGGGCCTCAAGTACATCTACGAGGGCGTGATGGACCGCAGGTCAACCGACCTCTTCCGGAAGCTCTCTAAGTTCGTGGCCGACCAGATCTACGACGGTCGTTGGTACGATCCCGCCACGCGCGCGGCGCGCGCCGCTATCCAGGTGTGGGCGGACAAGGCGACGGCGGACGTCACGCTCGGGCTCTACAAGGGCAACATCTTCTTCGAGTCGCTCACGGGCCTGAAGGGGACCATCTACAACGAGGCCGACAGCTCGATGGAGGCGTCGAACGGCCTGAACCCGCACAGCTCGCAGGGCTTCGCGGAGATACAGTCCGTCGAGGCCAAGATGCTTGCCAAGGCGGGCCAGATCGTGGTCAAGTGATCGGTAGCCTCCAGCAGCGGAAGCGGCGTTCCGGCCGTTTCCTGCGGGGGCTGCTGATAGCGCTCCTGTCGGTGGCCGCGTCTCATTGCGCGGTCGCCGACTGGCAGTCCACCAGCGAGGCGCTCGGACGGCGCATGGGACAGTTCAGCGCGTACCTTGACAAGGCGTTCCGCAAGCGGGACGGCGGGTTCGCGGGCGCGAAGGACAAGCTTGCCGTGATCGTTGCAGGCAAGAGCGCTGGCACCGGGTTCATCATGCGCGAGGGAGATAGCTTCTGGCTGTACACGAATGCTCACGTGGTCAAAGGGGTTCCTGCGGCGGCCGTGCGCGCGACGTTGCTTAACAACACAGCCCTGCAGCTCGGCGCGTGCCAGCGGGCACAGGGATTGGATTTGGTGCGCTTTGCGCTCGCAGGTCCGTTGCCGGCGTTCGTGCGGGAGCGGAACGTGCCGGACATAGGCGAGGCCGTGACGGTCCTCGGCAATAGCGACGGGCGCGGTGTCGTCACCGAGATACGCGGACGCATAGTAGGCGTCGGGCCGCAGCAGATCGAGGTGGATGCGCCGTTCGTGGCTGGCAACAGCGGGAGTCCGGTGCTGAACCGCGCCGGGCGCGTGGTGGGCATTGCCAGCTATCTGCGCAACTGCCGCGACAACGCCGACTGGTCGAAGACGAACACCCGCTACAACGGCATCCGGCGTTTTGCCTTGAGACTGACTGGGGTCCGCTGGATTGTGCCTGGTGTTTAGTGCTTGGTGCTTAGTGCCTAGTGCTTGGTGCTTGGTGCGTTGCTCTCGCGCCTATTTTTGTACTTTAGTTCCGCACCAAGCACCAAGCACTAGGCACCAAGCACTAGCTTATCAGCCTACGGAATGCGGCAATCTGGGAGGGGTCGCCGATGACGGAGGCGATGTCGCCAGGTTCGAACTGCCAGGTGGGACCGGGGTTGCGGAATTTTTCGTCGTCGCGCATCACGCTCACTATGCTGGCACCCGTCTTGGCTCGGATGTCGAGCGAGCGGATGGTCTCGCCGATGGCGGGGGATCCGACGGGTATTGCGATGTGGGTGTAGAAGTCGCCGGGGACGGTTAGCGTGGTGGAGGCCGGTGTCTTGCGTGCTCGTTTTTCTGCCTGCAGCGCCTCGTTGAACCTGTAGCCTGCGGCACGGCCGAGACGCTGGAAGCGCTTCCATCCTATGATGGCGACGGTGACCAGCACAGCTATGATGGCGATCCGCATGGGAGTCTCGTCTGGAAGCAGGTTCACGGTCAACAGCACGATCTCGGCGAACGCGAGGGCGAGGCCGGCCATCAGCACGATCCACGTGACGAGCTGGTGGGCGGCGGCCTTCCAGCGCTTCGGCTGGCGCGTGCCGGTAATGACTGCGGCGACGTCGCGTCCGAGCGAGCGGGCAAGGCTCGCCATCGGGGCTAGCATGGAGATGCAGAAGAGGTTGGCGGCCAGGCAGAAGAAGGCTTGCTTGTGGACCTCGAAGAAGCGCGAGAACGTCGAGTAGTTCAGGTCGTTCAGCACGTCCGCCACAACGCACACGCACAGGTTGAGCGCGGCGAGGACGGCGATCCAGAGGACGCGGCTGCGCAGGTGCTGCTGGAGCTGCGATGGGACGCGCGCGGTGCGGAAGCGGGTGAGCCAGTCGTGGTAGGCGGCGATGCAGCCGCGCACGCGCGCGGGGAGGTGGATCTCGAGCCAGTCGCCCACCGGGTCTGAGACGCGCAGCATGGTGGGATTCAGACAGGTGGTGATGAGCGATACGCCGACCACGATCTGGTACATGGGGCTGGCGGCGTCGCCAGTCTGGGCGATGTACATGAGCGCGACCATGTATGCGAACTCGCCGATCTGGGCGAGTCCGAAGCCGGTCTGGACGGCGTCCTTCACCTGTTGTCCGGCGAGGAGCGACATCGTGAAGCAGTTGAAGCCCTTGCCGAGGAGCACGAGCGCGGTTAGGCCTAGGATGGGGAACCAGTTGCGCGCGCAGGCGGCGGGATCTACGAGCAGGCCGATGGTGACGAAGAAGACAGCGGCGAACATGTCGCGGAGCGGGGCGGCGAGATCGTGAAGGCGCTGGCGCACGTCGCTGGATGCGCCGAGGATGCCGACGAGGAAGGCACCGAGGGCGAGGGAATAGTCGAACTTGAAGGCGACGAACGACACGAAGAAGCAGCAGCCGAGGAGGGTGAGCAGAAGCGCCTCGTCATCCTTCAGGCGCGCGACGCCGTTGAGGAGGCGCGGCACGAGGATGAGTCCGAACACGAGGACGCCGATGAAGAAGACGAGCAGTCCGCCGAGAGAGAGTCCGACGGCACCTGCGCTCATGCCCTTGCCGTGCGCGACGCCTGTGACGAGGGCGATGATGCCGACGCAGAGGATGTCCTCGATGATCGTGGTGCCGAAGATGTAGCGCACGAATGGACGGTCGCCCCACTTGAGCTCGCCTATGGTCTTCGCGAGGAGCGTGGTCGCGGAGTCGCATATGGCCGCGCCGAGGAAGAGGCTCTGCACGGCGTTCCAGCCGAAGACGTGGGTGCCGACCGTGTAGCCGAGCCAGATCATCATCACCGTGTCGAAGAGGGCTGTGGGGATGGTGACGTGCTTCACCTTCTTCATGTCGCCAGCGCTGAACTCGAGTCCGAGGGTGAACATGAGGAAGACGATGCCGAGCTGGCCGATCGTGCTTATGGACTTCGGGTCCGCGAGGAGCGATCCGCCCCAGGTGTGCTCGCTCATGAGGATACCGGCGAACAGGTACCCGATCACCTTCGGCCAGCGTAGGCGCGTGAAGACGATCGAGACCAGTCCGACGACGGCCATTAGAACGGCCAGGTCCTGGAAGAAGAGGCTTTCGGTCATGCTGGGTGGGATTATAGCATAATTCCCGTGAGGGCGCGCCCTCATTTGTCCGCAGTTCGGGCTTGCCGTCTGGCGGCGGAAAGGGTAGAATAGGCTTCGACGTTTCAAATCCAACAAGGAACTACGACAATGAACAAGATGGTATTTTGCGCGGCGGCTGCGGTGGCCGTTGCGGCGATTACGGCAGGCTGCCGGAGCGGCTCGTCCTGCTGCGACAAGAAAGGATGCACTAAAATGACTAACGAAGAGTTCTACGACGGCGGCACGTTCGACGCGAACGGCATCAACATAGGCGGAAAGTTCAACGCCGAGAAGGCCAGCCAGGCCTACTTCGACATGTTCCGCAGGTTCGGCTACCCTGTGTTCCCGGCGTTCACCGGCGAGGTGAAGGTCGGTAACGGCCACGGCTTCTGGGCCGTCGACTTCGCGAAGGGCGACTTCGTGAAGTACGGCATGGGCGGAGTCATCTGGGTGAACGAGATCCGCGAGGAGTATTTCGGCCACGACATCTATCTGCTGCCGGGCCAGTCCATCGCCGAGCACCGCCACATGCCCACGCACATCAAGACGAAGGACGAGTGGACGGGCAAGGTGTTCGAGAAGGACCTCCCCTGCAAGATGGAG
>CACXPT010000172.1 GCA_902769585.1 uncultured bacterium | reverse complement strand
ACGTGACCGTCCGGCACGTGGCCGTGAACGGCGTCATGGCGGGATGCCCGCCCGAGTTCATGCCGCTTCTCCTCGCGTTCGTCGAGGCGATGAAGGACGGCGACTTCCGCCGGACGCTCGCCTCGACCCATGCGTGGACGCCCTACTGCTGGCTGAACGGCCCCGTCGCCCGCCAGCTGGGCTTCGACTGCGGGCAAGGCGAGATCTGCGAGCCGAAGAACGCCGTTCTCGGGCGCTTCATCAATCTCGCCCTGCTCAACCTCGGCGGCTATCGCGTGAAGGAGAACCGCATGGGCACGTTCGGCTACCTGATGCCGTGGTGCCTCGTGGAGGACGAGGCCGCCGCGCTGAAGATCGGCTGGAAGCCGTACCACATGCAGCGCGGCTACTCCGTCGACGACTCCACGCTCACCGCCGCCTCGTCGATCAACTGGGGCAACAACCTCGTGCCCGCATCGTCCGACGGCAAACGCATCAAGGACATGATGGCGTGGGACGCCGTGGAGAAGTCGCAGATGGCCGTCGCGAGCGGCATGCCCTGCACCTACCGCACGTTCTTCGTCACGGAGGGCGTTGCCCGCGACCTCGCGAAAACCTATTCGACAAAAGACGCACTCGGCCGGGCGTTGGAGGATGCCGCGCGCATCCCGCTCGGCGCGCGCGCGTTCGCGAACTACTGGGGCAACCCCGGCAGCGCGTTCGATCCCGAGCGGTATCCGCTCTCACGCCATGAGGATCGAATCGCCGACAAGGAAGGCGCCGCCACGACCCAGACGCCGCCGTGGCTCGCGTGGACGGGCGAGGCCAGGATGGAGACGGTTCCCGCGATGGCGCCAGGCAAAAGCGCGTTCGTCGTGACGGGCGATCCTTCGCGCAACAAGTCGCTCTGCGTCCCCGGCGGCGGTTTCGCGACGATCAAGATTGCCCTTCCAAAGGCATGGGACACACTCATGGCCGAACGCGGATACAAGCCGCTCTCGGAATACCGTCTCGCAACGGATCTCACACCGGACACGCCCCCTCCCGCGTTCCGCGATCCCTCGCGTCGCCGTCCGCCCTCCCACTCCGGCGTCCGCGGCGATTTCGACCGTGGCTACCGTCGTAACTTTCGTTCTCCATCGCGAGGCGGACGCAATAAATTGCGTCCCTCCCGTGAAGGTACATATTGAGGGAGGGGCGCAGCTTGCTGCGACCGAAAGCGGACGCAATAAATTGCGTCCCTCCCGTGAAGATGCGTACTGAGGGAGGGGCGCAACTTGTTGCGCCCGAGATTTGGAAATTTTTATAATCGTTTTAGGTCAAAAGATGGTATAATGCCGCCCACACGTGAGCCCAGACCTTGAAGCACTTGCGCGCGAACTGGACGAACTTGGCAAGACGCCGGCCCGACGCGAACCGGACGTGCCGCCTAACTTCGGCGGCACGGACTGGCGTCTTGTACGTCAAATCGGTCATGGGACCATGGGCACGGTCTACGAGGCCGAACAGATTTCCCTTGCGCGAAAAGTCGCGATCAAGGTCCTGCCGGTGGCGGTCTCGTCGAGTCCCTCGCGCCGCGCCCGTTTCCTACGCGAGGCCCAGACGCTCGCGATGCTCCACCACCCGAACATCGTCAAGGTCTACGCGGCGGGAACGGCGGGCGAACGGCTGTTCTACGCGATGGACCTGGTGCAGGGAACCGATCTCCGAAGCATCAATCCGGCGAGCGCGGACGACGTGGCCATCCTGGGTCTCTCCGCCGCGCAGGCCCTCGCCTACGCCCACCGCTGCGGCGTGATCCACCAGGACGTGAAGCCGGCCAACCTTCTGGTAGACGGAGATGGCAACCTGCATCTCGCGGACTTCGGCATCGCCGCGCTGCTGCAAGGTGCGGATTACGTGGCCTCCAGCGGCGGCACCCACCGCTACATGGCGCCCGAAATGCAGAACGGACGCGGCATCGCCTCGCCCGCAAGCGACCAATACGCCCTCGGCGTAACCCTGACCGAACTCGCGCATGGCGCGAAGGACAACCACATCCCATCGGAACTCACAGCGATCTTCAACAAGATGACGGCTCCCGAGCCAGACGCCCGCTATTCCGACATGGAGGCCGTCGCCGATGACCTGCACAGGTTCCTCCGCCACGAACCCGTACTGGCACAGCCGCCCTCCCTCGTCCGACGGTTCTCCCTCTGGACGCGGCGCAACCCGGCAGCGGCGATCGGCGCGGCGGTCGCGGCCGTGTGCCTTGTCGGATTCATCCTCGCGCTGGCATTCGGATTCGTCCAATCACGGCGCGCGTTCATGCAGACCCAGGCCGCGCTCGCGCAGACCCAAGCAGCGCTCGCGCAAACAGAGGCGGAGGCAGCACATGCGGCGCAGGCGTTGGCGGAGGCGCTCACGATCACCGACATCAACGAACCCGACAAGCGCGACGGAGAACTGCAACGAGCCCTCGCCGCCGCCGAAGAGCTGGCCGCGCGCTTCCCCGCAAACACCGACATCGCAGCCGCAGTCGAACAGCTCAAAAAGGCCCGCGAGAATCATGCCCGTTTCCTGAAGCGCCGTGGCGGCATGGGCCGACGCCCGTTCCGTTGGACGCCAAGTACTACCCCCTAATCTGGCCCACGCCAGCCAAGTGTGGTATAATATTCCCCGCAACCGAGCAAGCGAGCGAATGCGGAGCAAGTGAGGGAGCGAAAACCACTAACGAGCAGAACAATGATTGACATCAAGAAGATCCGGGAAGATTTCGAGAACACCGCCGCGCAGCTCGCGCGGCGCGGCGTGGAGAAGGAGACCGTGGAGAAGGCGCGCGACCTCGACGCGAAGCGCCGGTCGCTCCTGGGCGAGACCGAGTCCCTCAAGGCCAAGCGCAACTCCGCCTCCAAGGAGATCGGCGCCCTCGCCAAGGCCGGCGGCGACATAGCGGCCGCCAAGGCAGAGGTCCGCGCCATCGGCGACCGCATCGCCGAGATCGACCGCGAGCTCGCGCAGGTGGAGACAGACCTCCGCGAGACGATGCTCATGATCCCGAACCTTCCCGCGCCCGAGATTCCCACCGGCCCCGACTCCTCCGCCAACAAGGTTGTGCGCTTCGTGGGCGAGTGGAAGGATCCCGCCTACCCGATCCCCGACCACATGCAGATCGGCGAGAAGCTGGGCATCTTTGACTTCCCGCGCGGCGTGAAGCTCACCGGCACCGGCTTCCCCATCATCCTCGGACAGGGCGCCAAGCTCCAGCGCGCGCTCATCCAGTACATGCTCGACGTCCACTGCCAGCAGCAAGGCTACACCGAGATGCTCCCGCCCTTCATGGTCAACACCGCGTCCATGACCGGCACCGGCCAGCTCCCGAAGTTCGCCGAGGACCTCTACCACTCTAACGCCGACGACTTCTGGCTCATCCCCACCGCCGAGGTGCCAGTCACCAACTTCTACCGCGACGACATCTTCGACGGCGTGAAGCTCCCGAAGATCACGCCCGAGTCGCCCGTCAAGCTCACCGCCTACACGCCCTGCTTCCGCCGCGAGGCGGGCAGCGCCGGAAAGATGACGCGCGGCATGCTCCGCGTCCACCAGTTCGACAAGGTGGAGATGGTCAATTTCGTCCATCCCGACACCTCCTTCCAGCAGCTCGAGACGCTCGTCAAGGAGGCGGAGGCTATCCTCACGGGGTTAGGCCTCCACTTCCGCGTCCTCATGCTCTGCTCTGGCGACATGGGCTTCTCCGCCGCCAAGTGCTACGACCTCGAGCTCTGGGCGCCGGGCGAGAAGCAGTGG
The DNA here is from genome assembly GCA_902769585.1 of uncultured bacterium. Classification (GTDB taxonomy): domain Bacteria; phylum Verrucomicrobiota; class Kiritimatiellia; order RFP12; family UBA1067; genus RUG572. The sequence continues at coordinate 4,110 of CACXPT010000172.1, read as the reverse complement.
CTTGAGGTCTCCTCCTGCTCCTGCTTCACGGACTACCAGGCCCGCCGCCTGAACTGCCGCTTCAAGGACGCCGACGGCAAGACGAAGCTCGTCCACACCCTCAACGGCTCGGGCGTTGCCCTGCCGCGCCTCATGGTGGCGCTCCTCGAACAGCACCTGCAGGAAGACGGCAGCGTCCTCCTGCCAGAGGCGATCCGCCCGTACATGGGCGGCATCGATCGTCTCGCGCCCATCAAGCAGTAACGGGCGTCCGGAGCCCTCTGGATGCGAAAGTACCTCTGCCCGATCATCGTCATCGCGCTCGCGCTCGTGGCTGCGGGCGCGTGGGTGCTCTTCCCGTCGGCAAGGACAGCCGCAGGCTCGACGGTGTCGTCGTTCTGCTCCTCGTTCGCCGAGCATGCGAGGAACGCCTGGACGCGCCTCTTCCCGCCAGCCGGTGAAGCGGAGGTGCCCAAAGCCGACGATCTGCCCGACGGCGACATCCCTTACGCCCATTCCGCAAATGCCGCCTCGCCGGTGGCGACCTCCCTGGGCGCGATTGCCGACCCGGCCAGCGATCCTGATCCCGGAAAGCTCACGCCAGAGCAGCGCAAGCGGCGTTACAGGGAGCTGGTCGCCGCCGCGGACGCGCGAAAGCGCGAGGTAATGCGCTCCAACCTGGTGAAGAGCGAGGCGGGCAAGGAGGCGCTCAAGGCGACGCGCGCCTACCACGCGAAGGTCGACGCGATGAAGAAGCTGGAGGAGAAGTTCGGCCCCATCGACGATCGCGTGGAGATGATCCGCATCGAGCTTGTCGCGCTCAAGGAATCGGTGAAGATCGCCAACGCCCGCTACAAGGCCTGGAAGGACGCCCATCCGACAGAGGTCGTCGACCCAGACGCCGACAAGCTCTACCACGACCTCATATACCGCAGCCGCTTCTTCAAGGACTGACGGGCGGCTTGCGCAAGTGCGTGGCAAGCAGCGCATTGGCCCTTGCGAGTACGGCTTGGATTTCTGCGTCTTCCGCCGCCGGCACGACAGCAAGTTCGTCAAGCGGCTCTGCCACCTCCACGTCGATGGAAGACGCCTTGTCGTCCAGCGCCCTTTCCATCTCGTCCATCTGGCGGTTCTGCTCCGCCACCCATGCGTTCAGTGCCGCACGCGACTCGGATGCGATCCTGTCGATCTCGGCGACACGGGCCATCGCCGCACGGCCATGCGCCGCAACGAGGTTCCTGTCGGCCGCTCCGGAATCCTGGTTCTTGTCTTTTCCCTTCATTCTATTGTTCCTTTCCGAAATCTAGCGTTTGCGGCCAGCGCACTCGGGGCAGCGGACGCGTCCGCCCTTGCGCATGGCGAGAAAAGACTCCAGCCGTTCAGCGGACACCGAGAAGCGGCGACCGCAGCGGCTGCACGTGAAGCTGAAGCGGCGCGCCCTGATCTCGGCAAGCTTGCGGCGGCACGCCGCAGTCTTCCGGCGGCAACGGCGAACGCACTCCTCCACGCTCTCGGCTTTCGCCGCCAGCGCCACGGACAGGGAACCGGAACGCGCTGACATGCGCACCTTGCACGCCTTCGCCTGCGCAAGAAGCTTCTGCGACTGCCGAGCACCCGCAGCCGCGCAGCGCGCGTTGCGGACCGCGATGCCCTCGGCCTTCTGGGCCAGAAGGAGCATCTTCTCCGCCGCCGCGAGCTCCGCAATCGTCGCCTTGATCCTGCGGTTGCGTGCCAGGCGCGCATTCCGAAGGCGGATCTCGCGCGCATAGGCCATCCGGTCGCGGGCGAGCTCCTCTTCAGCCTCCTCGTTGTCTTCCTCGATGGACGAGCTGATCCTGTCAAGGACATACCCGCCGATCGCCACCGCGCCGCCCAATACTACCCAAGGAAACATGTTACGATTCCTCCTCTTCGAGTTCCGGCACCTCGCACCGGCGGCGACCTAGCGCCGGTACGGGCGGCGCGCCAAGCCTGCTTCTCTTCGCCATCACGGCGATCACGCGGCTACTTGCCGCAAGCTCGCCGTTGATGCGGGCCGACGCATGGTCAATGTCGCGGACGATGTTCTCCTCGACGGCGTTCCAGCAGTCGATCATCTGCTGGCGGGCGGCGGTGTCGACGCCGGGCGAGCAGATGACAGCCATGAGGCGGCGCGACGCCATGCGGAGTTCCTTCTGGTGCGCCTCGAATGCCGCCACCTCGCGCGCCATCCCGTCGAGGTGCCTGTTGAGCACCTTGGCGCCCTGTTCGATCGTGCGAAGAGCCAGCTTGTAGTTTACGTCAAGCTCCTTCTCCTTGAGCGCGATGGCGCGCTTGCCGAGCTCGAACTTCGCCTCGATCTCCGCGCGTTCCAGCGCGATGCGCTGCGACGTTTCGTAAGCGCTGATGAGGCGGTCGACGACGGGGATGAGGGCGAGGGGGTTGATCTTTGACATTTTTCTCCTTTGTTTACCTGTCTTGTCCGGTCAGGCCGCCAGGACCGTCCTGGCTGCCCCAGACGCGAGAATTATCTCAGATTCCGTTGCGATTGCGGTCGGTCCGGACATCCGCAGACATGCTTCCGCGGCACTCCTGATCGAACTCCTCGGCGAGCTGCCAGCCGACCGCCTCCGTCAGGTTCACGGCGAGCATCGCCGAGACCGCCGACCCGACCCAGGGCACGAACTTCAGCAGTTCCCTGCTGGCGTACTGCAAGGGCTGCTGGCACACGGCCTTCTTGAGCGCCGCGTAGGCGACCTTGCGCGCTTCCGCGCCGCGCAGCTCCTTGCCGAACACGGAGGCGAGCGAGATTGCCATCGTGGTCATGGTGGCCATGTCCGCCGCCAATCCAAGCCCGGGAACGGGCACGATGTTTCCGGCTCCGGACGCAGCCGCAGCCGCATAGATGATCGTGTGGCACATTCTCTTGTCTCCGTCGTTCATTTGCTTGTTCCTTCCTGTCTGTTTCCTGTCCGGCCTGCCCCCAGGACCGCCCTGAAGGTGCCGGACGGGAGACAGTATCCCAAATCCACGCGCCCGGATGGGAATAATGGAAGTCCGCAGACATCCGCCCGCGGGCGACTTCATTCGGGAAGGTCGCGCTCCTGCGCGACCGCGATGGGAAGGAATCACGGGAGGGTCGCGCTCCTGCGCGACCGCGATGGGAAGAAATCACGGGAGGGTCGCAACTTGTTGCGACCGCATGGAGATTTCATTTTCCGGCGGGCGGACCAAGACCAACAGGACCTCCAGGACAACCAAGACATGTCAATCGCGGGAGGGTCGCGCTCCTGCGCGACCGCATGGGATGCCGCTGTCTTTCGGCTTTCAGGTCGTTTGGCACCCTCGATTGATTATGGGTATTTTCTATGGCTTCTCAAGTCACAATTGCCTTTCGGCTTTGAGGTCGTTTGGTACCTGCGATCCTTCTCAACAGACTCTTGATCCTGCTACGCAGTCACAATTGCCTTTCGGCTTTGATGTCGTTTGGTACCTCCTGACAATCTGTACCACACCGAATCCACGATCCGGTCACAATTGCCTTTCGGCTTTGATGTCGTTTGGTACGGGCTAAATTCGTACGAGGTGTTGTGAGCACCTGCACTAGTCACAATTGCCTTTCGGCTTTGATGTCGTTTGGTACTTTCACGCGCTGTGAAGCTGATCTGGAAGAATGTGGGGTCACAATTGCCTTTCGGCTTTGATGTCGTTTGGTACTCCGTCATTGCTGACTTCACCGTGTTCCCCTCCGTGGTCACAATTGCCTTTCGGCTTTGATGTCGTTTGGTACTAGATGCAATATCCGAGTTCAAGCATTGTTCCTACAGGTCACAATTGCCTTTCGGCTTTGATGTCGTTTGGTACCAGCAAGAGATGGAACAGATAACCCAACATTAGATTGTCGTCACAATTGCCTTTCGGCTTTGATGTCGTTTGGTACCATACCATATGATAACAATGAGTGAAGCAGCACATTCTGGTCACAATTGCCTTTCGGCTTTGATGTCGTTTGGTACAAAGCGCTGTGAGGAGGATGACGAATTGGAGGACATCTTGTCACAATTGCCTTTCGGCTTTGATGTCGTTTGGTACTGTACCACATTTTGGCCCTTGCTGGCAAGGGGTTTGCGAGGGTATTTTGAAGGGAGACGC
>CACXPT010000171.1 GCA_902769585.1 uncultured bacterium | reverse complement strand
ATACCACTTCCCGGTCGTGATGGACTGGAACAAGATGTCCCGCGCCGACTTCCACAACTCGTCCTACTGCTGGGAGGCGGCTGGATTCTCGAAGGTGGATAGGGGCTGGGCGTGTCCGCCGGACGCGCAGTGGTACTGGATGGACAAGGTGGGCACGTGCATGGGCGAGTTCATCTGGACAGGCGTCGACTATCTGGGCGGTCCCTACTGGTGCGACACGTGGCGGAAGAAGCCGACCTTCACCGACCCGGATGCGCAGCGCCAGGCGCTCGCGGAGGTGAAGGAGCGCGGGATGACGCGCGCGGCGATCCACACGTGCAACACGGGTTTCCTCGATCAGGCCGGTTTCAGGAAAGATTCGTTCTGGCTGTACCAGTCGAAGTGGCGGCCCGACTTCCCGATGGCGCACATCCTGCCGCACTGGACGTGGCCTGGGCGCGAGGGGCAGGTCACGCCCGTGTACGTCTTCACGAGCGGCGACGAGGCGGAGCTGTTCCTTAACGGGAAGTCGCTCGGTCGGCAGCGCAAGCAGCCTGGCGTGTGGGACCGCGCGTACCGCCTGCGGTGGGACGACGTGACGTACGCGCCCGGCACGCTCGAGGTCGTCGCCTACAAGAGAGGCCAAGAGTGGGCGCGCGCGTGCGTGAAGACCGCAGGGGCGGCGGCGAAGCTCGCGGCGGCGGCAGAGCGCGACTCGATCGTGGCCGACGGCGAGGACCTCTGCTTCGTGAACGTGTCCGTGCATGACGCGGACAGTCAGCTGGTGCCGCGAGCGAAGATGCGAATCGACTTCGCGGTGGAGGGCCCGGGCGAGATTGTCGCAACGGACAACGGCGACGAGACGGACTTCGACGACTTTCGCAAACCTACGCGGCGGGCGTTCAACGGCTGGGCGCAGGCAATCGTCCGCGCTCGTGCTGGCGAGTCCGGTACGGTCCGTGTTACTGCGAAGGCCGAAGGACTCGTCCCTGCCATTGTTACGGTGAAGGTTCGCTAGGACGACGAGACCTACATGCTCGCCGTTCTGGACAAAGAGTTGCGGCGCGACCTCTGCACGCTCATGGCGTTTGGATGATCTCCAATGATTGCTTCTTCACGCTCGTCTTTTGAAATTACGTGATTATCGAAAAGGAGCTGATGGTTGTCTCTGAGAGTTCTCGCATCGGCGTGCTGGTGGAGCGCCAGCGTGCGTACGGACGACGTCTGTGCGAAGGTGCGGCAGCGTATGCGTGCGAATGCCCCGACCTCTCGCTTGGCATGATGGAATGGCGCGACCTCGACGATAGCCGAAAACTGTCCGGGTACGACGCCTTCATCGTGCGTGTGCTGGACGATAGGATGGATCGGATATTGCGGCGCACGCACAAGCCAGTCGTCGATGTGTTCTTCGGTAAGCATCGCGAGGGGTTCGGCGTGGCCGACCTGGACAACGTGGCGATCGCCCGTCTGGCCGCTGAACACTTCACTTCGCGTGGATTTCGAGAATTCGCCTACTGCGGGTACAACGGCATCAACTTCTCTGACGTGCGACGGACAGCGTTTGTGCAGGCAGTCGAACAGGCCGGACACGCATGTCATGTGTTTGTCGCCCGAAAGAACGATCCAGGCGATTTCAGCGAGAATGTGGTGAAGGGTGAACGATACGCGCCCCGTGCCGACGAGGCCAAGGCGATTCGTTTGTGGCTGCGGAAGTTGCCCAAGCCCGTCGCCGTGTTCTGTTCCCACGATTTGCGTGCGCATCAGGTGCTGGCGCTCTGTCAGGATGCGGGCATTGCCGTGCCGCAGGAGGTTGCCATCCTCGGCGTCGATGACGACGCGATCCTGTGCGGGTTTACGATGCCGACGCTCTCAAGCATCGATCCGAACGGTTTTGAGACGGGACGCGAGGCCGTGCGGATCGCTCGTGAGATGCTGCGCGATCCGAAGGCGCGGAGCGTTCCGCCGCAGTCGTTCGTCAAGCCGCTCCGGCTGATCGTGCGAGAGTCGACGGAAGTCTATCCCATTGATCCGCCGTGGCTCTCGGACGCGCTTGTCTTCATCAACCGCAACGCGGCGAATGGCATCTCGGCCGCAGATGTCTTTGCGCATGTCGGTCTTTCCCATACGACTGTCGGTTCTGCCTTCCGGCTGAAACTGGGCGTTTCCGTTCAGGACTATCTGTCGAAGACGCGACTGTCCGAGGCCTGCAGGTTGCTGCGGTCCGGTGCGTCCGTCACCGATGTCGCGAGACGAACCGGATTTTCTTCCGTACAGTATTTCTGCCGCGTATTCGCCTCTGTGTACAAGATATCGCCCTTGGCGTGGCAGGCGGCGAACGTCCGCTAGCCGCTTGCTAGAAGTACACATAAGATTGCATATTGTGCAATTTACCAACGGCGGACGTTTTGCTATTATATCGTCGGTTCTACAGATAGGCTTTTTTGTCGTGAAGGAGAAAACATGAAAAAGGCGTTGAAAACCGCGCTGTGCGGCGCGGGACTGGCATTGTTGCTGGCGGGTGTATCGGTGCAGGCGGCTGTCGACGGCGAGACATATCGTACGGCCAACGGCGAGGAATGGTCGCAGACGAGTGTTTATTCGGGGCTTGTCCGCGGACCATGGGCAGGAGGCTCGGTACCGGCGGATGGCGGCACCGCGTATTTCGTCACGCCTGGCGACACGACCCTCAAGCCCACTACGGGACTCCAGCTTGGTGCAATCGAGACCCGTGCGCAAGCCAATGTCTACTTGACTGGACGCGGACTGACGATGGTCGGCGAAGCTCCGTACATCCAGGTTGCCTACGGCTCCTTCTTGCAGCTTTACGATTCGGCGCCCATCTCCGGCACGGGAGCGAACACGCTGACAATCAAGACTGATCCGGGATTTGGATTCGGCGCCGCCAAGCTGTATGCCGGGCTGCCGAACTTCGGACTGCTGGACCTTGAATCCGGTACGATAGACGTTTATCGCTCGGGTGCGGGCCAGACGCTGCTGACGGACGGCTCGGTGCGCCTTTCCGGCGGCAACTTGACATACGTGGCATCGATGCCGTCGGCGGGCGACGCGTCCGCGTCGATCGCGACCGGTTCCGGCTCCACTTTCACCATCGCTCCCGGCCCGGCGCGTCTGCGCGTGGCGCGCTCGACGAACGCGGCTGGCATCACGTTGACGGTCGGCCCGATCGTGCGCGAGGGACGCGCCGCCGCAGAACTGACAACAACGAACGATGGCGACAACGAGTTGGGCGCCGCCGTGGTCATCAAGACGACGCAGGCTCCGACGCTCGTGAACGGATTTGTCGAACCTTGGCTGATCGCGAAGGGGCAGAACGCCGACGCGGACGAAGGTGCGCACCACGTGGACTTCCTCACGTACGACGTTGACAAGGGCTTCCTTCCCGCCACGGCGCTTTACGCTTCCGACTTCGGTGATCCGACAACCGTCGTGAACAAGACTGCCAGCAGTGAGGTCATCACGATCAATGCCGATACGCATGTACAGGGTCTGCGCATCGTGAGCATTGGCGGACAGCCGGAACTCGCCATCAACGCCAACCTGACGGTGGGCGACGGTACGCATCCGGCCGCCGTCCTGCTCAACTATCGCGGCGGCGGCAATAATCCATTCTTGCTGAGGGGGACGGGGTCGCTCGATTTCGGGACGTCGGAAGGGTTGATCTGGTGTGCGCCGAACATGACCGACAACCGTCGCATCGTCCAGCTGTACATTCCGATCAGGGGATCGAACGGCATCACGTTCGCCGGACCGACGCAGACCGCTGGCCGCGCGCCGATCATCCAGCCGATGTCTGGGTATGGGGCGAACTGGACAGGGCCGCTGCATCTGCGAAATGTCCGTTACTACGGCACTCTCCAAGAATATCTGCCGTCGCCTGACGTATACGTTGACGGCCGCGGCAGCGTCCGCAGCGCGCAAGTCTGCTTCAAGACGGCGACGCTTACGAACCACTTCCATATCTCCGGCAATGGACTTCAGGACAACACTGACCGCGCGGGTGCGCTGCAGGGTATCGGTACGTTGAACGGCCCCATCACGTTGGAACACGACGCAACGCTCTTCTCCTTTGCCGACGGGCCGGGACTCATGACGATCAACGGGAACATCGACGGGCACGGAACGCTGACGCTGGAGAGCGATACGTTGTCGAGTTTTCTGCTGACGGCCGCTAACACGTACGATGGAGATACGGTGATCGTGAAGTCTCACGTAACGCTCGGTGCAAACGGCACGTTCGGCGTTGGCGCGGTGTCTCTTGACACCACTTCCGCCGTGAAACTTTCCGGCGTGACCAAGACGTTGCCTAATTCATTCTTTGGCGACGGTTCCGTGATCTTGTCCGCCGCGTCACTCACCATGACAGGCACAAGTACTTTCGGAACCCTAGCGTTCGACGGCAACAGCCAGGAGAGCATGGCCGGGGCGTCAACCTTCGCCGCCACGGACGCCACGGTCGCCACCGTCACGGGCCGGGGTACGGTGAGCGGCACGAAACTCACGGTCGCATCGGACTCGGACGGCGAATGCCATGCGGCGCTCGCGGGTTCGGCGCGCCTTGTGAAGGACGGCGCGGGCACGTTGTCGCTCTTCGCCGACGCCACCTCCAGCGGCGGCGTGACGGTGCAGGGCGGGACTCTCAAGACGATTGGACGTCTGGATGCGCCGTTCGCGGATTCGCTTCTGTTCCATCTCGACGCCACGCGGGCAGACACCTTCAAGTACGGAGAGGACGGCGCGATCACGAACTGGGCATCGACGGTTGGCAACGTGTCGTTCAGGTCGGCAGGCGGCGTGTTCGGCAGTCCCACGCGCGCCGAGACGAGCTGGACGAATCTGCCGGTGGTGACGTTTTGCGCCGCAACCTCGAACCGTCTTGTCTCGTCAACCGCCATTGCTCCGCGCACGATCTTCTTTGTGGTGCGTCCGCGTCCCGAAAGCATGGTCAATTACAGTGGCCTCTTCGGCCAGGCCGACACCGACCACAACGGAATCCGCAAGAGCGGCGGCGTTTCATGGGACGGCGGATCGGGTAGTTCGGCACACCATGTGTTTGATTCCGACGGAGCTTTCATCATCGACGGCGGAAGATCCGGAACGCACGAGCTTGCCAACAACGCACCGCAGGTGGTTGTTGTCGAGAAGAGTGATACGAATACGAATAGCGGACGCAGTTTGTCCTTTGTTGCCGGGCTGGGCGGTTACTGCAACACGAAAACGAATGTCGCATACGACCGTAACTTCGACGGTGACATCGCCGAGGTGGTGGCATACGACCGTATTCTTTCTGAGAGCGAGCGCAAGCGCGTGGAGAACTACCTCGGACGGAAGTGGAAGGGCGGTGCGTTCTACGATGGCGCTGATGCGGTCAATCTCGGTTCGGGAGCGTTGACGCTCGCGGGTGATGGTGTACTTGATCTGGCCGGAAGCGACGTGACGGTGGCGTCGCTTGCCGGGACGGGGGTCATCACGAATAGCTCCGAACGCGCGGCCACGCTCACGGTGACGGGCGCAAATGCCTTCAGTGGCGAAGTGCGCGGGAACGTGACGGTTTCCATGGCGGGCGGCACGATGGCGGCGGCACTCTCCGATGACGCTTCGCTCGCCGTTGTGGGGAACGCGACGCTCGGCATCTACAACGCGCAGCCGCCGACGGACGGGCTTCTTTGGTGGCTGGACGCTGCAGACGCTTCGACGATCACGACAAACGCGAACGGCGAGGTGACAGGCTGGGCGAGCCGGGGCGGTGCCCCCGTCTCCTTCGGGGTTGATGGAAGTCTGCCCAAGCCGACTTATGCGCCGGTTGGTCACGCGAACGCAATGGGCAACAAGCCCTCCGTTTGGTTCAACGGTACTGGGCGGATGCGGTTGAAAGGAGATGCCGCGAAGAGCGTCATGACCACGTTCGTCGTGTGGAATACACATGACGGGACGAGCGATAGTAAGTTCCGTGGCATATACGGCTATCTCGATGCAGATGCGGGGATTCGTTACTGGACGGGCAACGGTCTTTCGATTTGCAATACGAGTAGTCCGTTCACGGAGGTGGACGACTATTATGTCGACGGTGTGCGGCCGGTCTTGGGCGGGAACTATTCGATTCCGCTTTCGGTGGTGCCAGTGGACTCGATTCATGTTCTTTCAGTCGTGGCCGGTAGCGGTCGTACCGCTCCGTCTAGAACCTACGCGCTCGGTTCCTATCATGGCAGCAGCGAACGCTGTTTCATCGGCTGGCTCTGCGAGGTGATTGCGTATGATCGCCGTTTGTCCGATGCCGAACGGCGGCAGGTGGAGAACTACCTGATGGCGAAGTGGCAGGGCACGGGCGAAATCATGGTCAACGCAACCGTTGGCGGTAACGTGACGGTGGCGAGCGGCGCGACGCTGACGGCGGCGGCAGGCTCGCCGCTTGCCGTGGGCACGCTTTCGGGCGCGGGCGCGATCTCCGGCGACGTGTCGGCGGACGGCTTTGAGGTGACGGTGAAGCCGAACGGCACGGTCGTCAAGCTAACCGTTGACGGCACGGTGACGTTCAATGCGGGCGCGCGTCTACAGGTGAACGACTTCAACTATCTGGTGAATGGCAACTACGAGACGTTCCTCGACGCGACGGACAACGTCGGCACCTTCGCGACTTCGAACTTGGAGAAGCCGTACGGCTGGACGCTTCGGAACGGGCACGGCCAAGTCTACCAGGCCAACGGTTTCACGCTTATTTTCCGGTAAGGAATGGTATGATACGGCGTGTGGCCACTTGTATCTCCTTGATCATTGCTACAAGTCTACTGATTGCCGAGGATATGGTAGCGCGGCGCGCGGCCGCCGAGGCGGCGCGGGGCGCTGGGAAGCGCGGTTGGATCGCGTGGGAGGCAGAGCGCAACCAATACTTTCCCACGCAGAACCTTGCGCGGGTGAAGGCGATTGCCGCGTTCCTTTCGCCAACGGCCATGCCTGCCGGTGCGCCTGCGAGTCATCGCGCCGAATGGGATGTGCTGGCGCAGGGAAGTCGGAGGCCAACCTCTGCGCGCTCGTCTACGGCGAGGCCCTTGAGAACAAGGGACGCTTCCTCGGCAAGATCAGCGACTACATCCTGGCGGCATGCGCCGAGCCGAGCTGGGTGGCGCCGTTCGAGGGCGGCTGCGCCGACCGCGAACGTCCGCTTCACGGCGACCACTACATCGACCTAACTGCGTCCCGCACCGCCGTATGCATCGCGACGGCGACGGGCTGGTTTCGGGACCGCCTGCCGCCGGAGACAGTCGCGCGAACCCTCGAAGTCCTGCGCGGGCGCGTATTCAATACGTTCCTGAAGGATTCCCGCCGCACGGGCGGCACGGCGCCCTACCTCAACTGGTGGATGCCCGATCGGTTCAACTGGAGCGCCGTCTGCCACAACGGCTGCGTCACCGCTATCCTCGCGGTCGAGGACGACCCGTTCGTTCGCGCCGAGGCGATCGAGTCGGCCGAGCGGCTGATGGTGCCGTGCTTCCTGTCCGGGTTCGGTGCCGACGGATTCTGCGAGGAGGGCATGGGCTACTGGAACTTCGGCTTCGGCAACTTCATGAACCTCGCCGGACAGGTTCGCGCGGCCACGGACGGGCGCGTGGATTTCTGCGCGTCGTTTCCGCGCGCGAAGGTCGTGGCCGGATTCGGCGCGCGCTACCGCATGGACAGACGTTCCTCGCCGCCGTTCGCCGACGGCAACGGCGCGCCTGCGTCGGGTTTGCTGGCGCTCATCAATCAGGCGTGGCCCGATCTGTATGCGGACGAAGTCGGCGCGGTGCCGCCGTTCACGGGCGAATGTTGGACGGACGGCTTTCGTTCCTTCGGGAAGTTCAAGCTTCAGCCGCGTGCGGCGGCGAAGGCGCAGCCGTTGCCGTGCCGCGACTGGTTCGCGGACGCGGGCGTCTTGATCGCGCGGCACGGACGCCTCTCGCTTGCCGTCAAGGGCGGCTCGAACGGCGACCGCCACAATCACGACGATGCAGGCAGCTACGTGATCAACGTCGATTCGCACGAACTCGCCGGCGATCCCGGAAACGAGGAGTACACGGGACGCACGTTCTCGAAGCGGCGCTACGAATCGAAGGTGCTCAATTCCTACGGACATCCCGTCCCGCGCGTGGGCGGAGAACTGCAGGGGACAGGCCCCGCATTCGGGGCGAAGGTCCTGAGAACAGACTTCTCGCCCGACCGCGACACAATCGTGTATGATTTGTCAGGTGCCTATCCGGCGAAGGTGCCGATCGTGAAACTGGAGCGCACGGTGGTGTTTGACCGAAAGACAAATGAGATTACGGTGTCGGACGAAGTGGAGTTCGCGGAGCCGACGGCGTTTGAGAGTCCGGTCATTGCCTGGGAGAAGCCGCGCATGAACGCGGACCGGAATCGTTTCTCCCTCGTGCGCAAAGGCGTGGACGAATCGCTTGATGTGGCAGTTGACGTTCGCGGCGGCGAATGGGACATGCGCGAGGAGTTCATCGAGAATCCGCGTCGTGTCCAGCCGTACCGCCTCGCAGTGGCGTTCCGCAAGCCAATCCAGAAAGGGCAGATCTCCTTCCACTATCGTCTCGCTAAGCCACAGGGGCCACATGTGGATGCGCCGATTGGCGTGCCGGCGGGTGCTACGTATCTTGATGCGATGGATCTTGCGGATGCGACATGCGGGGCGGGGCGTACGCCGCGTCCGCGGCACACCGTGGAAGGCGGTCCGATCTCGCTCGCGGGGAAGGTCTTTGACCGGGGCCTGGGCGTCCATGCGCCGTTCGAGTTCAAGTTCTTCGCGAACGGGGCGGCCACGCGCTTCACGGCGAACGTGGGCGTGGACGACGACATGAAGGATCGTCCCCGTGCGTCGGTGCGGTTCCTCGTGTTGGCGGATGACCGCGTTGCCGCCGATTCGGGCGTGTTGCGTGCCGGCGCGCGTGCGGCATTGGACGCTGACCTCACCGGCGCGAAGTGGGTGACGCTCAAGGTGACCGACGCCGGCGACGGCTACGCCTGCGACCACGCCGATTGGGCGGACGCCGCGTTCGTGTTCAAGCCCGGCGTGAAGTGGGGGAACGCGCTCCTGAGCCG
>CACXPT010000170.1 GCA_902769585.1 uncultured bacterium | reverse complement strand
AACTCCTCGGCGAAGGTGTCCGTCCAGCTCACGGTGCCGGCCTCCCAGCTGTCGCACATCACGCCCTTGAGCGCGGCCCGCTCGTCCGGCGCGAGCGCCTCCAGAAGCGGCGTCATCACGCGCGCCCAGTGCGCATCGAACGCCGTCTTGCTCATGTGGTCGATATAACACCCCATCCAGCCAAACACCTTCGGCACGTAGCCCACGCGCAGGATACGCCACTTCCCTTCGGGCGCGTCCGGCCATTCGAACGCGCCCGTCTCGCGGTTGAGGTAGCGCGAGACGTCGCGCACCTCAGCGAGCGGCACGTCGTTCGTCGTGTCGGGGACCGCGAGCACGGCGATGTCCCAGTGGTATTTCGGCGAGCCGTCCGCGTTCTTCGGCGTCTCCTTCACGCCCTTTCGCGGGAGCGTGACTGCGGCGCGGGGCGCGCCGCAAACGTTTATGCGCGCCTCGCTGAACACCAGATCTTTCTGTGCATGGCGAGGGTCGGTCTGGGCGTGTCCGCAACCGGCCGCGCCGATCATGACGACGCCGCCCAGGCCCAACCGGTTCGCCTCGTGCAACGCCCACTTCACGCGCGGCAGCCAGCCCTTCCCCGTCACGCTGCCTCCGTAGATGTGGAACCCGCTCACGCCCACACGCTTCAGCCCCTCCAGGTCACGCGTGATCGCCGCATCCGGCGCCGTCGTGTCAAACCACCACCACACCTGCGGCCGATTCGCCTTCGGCGGATCGGCGAATCCCTGCTCCAGCGATTCTGAAGGCAACGCAAGAAGCGCAAGCGCACTCACGACCAATAGCGTAAAGATATCCTGTTTCATGTTGTATTCTCCTGTCTCTTACCGTCACCTTAACGAACAACGACCTCAAAGCGCATCCAGCATGGACACATAGGCGTATGCAGACGGATTGACAAGCCTCAAGGCCTTGAAGCAACGCAATTCAGGTTTTCCAAGTGCCGACGGAAGTTCTTTCACATCTGGGCGGACAAAGGGAATTCCCCGCCTCATGCATTCAGCGAGATACATGACTTGTGGCGCAAGTTGAATTGCCGTTTCAGCCGAAAACCTTTCACCATAGACATGCCCGCCCAGTGCCTTGAGTCCTTTGAGAAGAAACGGATAATCTGCACTTCCAAACCTCCCTCTGGAACCGACAGCATGTGCCATCAGAATGATGTCCGCAAGAACGTCATCAGTTTCAACATCCACACCCCGATATCCTGCCTCAATAGGTACCAAACGATTGAACGTGCCCTTAACCAGCTCAAGAGAATCAAACTCCTCAACCAACGTTGCCACATCGTAGAACTGCTTGACGACTTCAAGATCCTTCTCGCATCCCAGCGGGATTCCGGTCGTATGCGGTGCAAAAGCCGTCAACTTGTCGCCCAAGATACAGTTGATGTCCGGCATTTCCACTTCGTTCGGAGAGTCGTCTAGCAACAGAAGGTCGTTACAGATCGCGCGTTTTACCGTTTTCAAGTACTGGTGTTCCTCGAAGAGCACATCCAACAAAATATAGAGTTCGCCGTTTCGGATGGGCGAAAAGTAGGTAAACTTGAAATGTCGCTTCTCGACCTTGTTTTTGCCGAGCCTAACCTGTTCTTCACGTGCAAGAAAAGGAAATATCTTCGCTGCCTTTTCAAGATAGCCGCCGATGTCCGTACCTGGCGCCACGACAATGTCGATGTCGGTCGACAACCGACGGGGATGTTTCAAGAGCAACATCAGGCTTGTGCCGCCCTTGAACACAAAGGGAAGGCCGACTTCACACAACGCATTCAGCAAACCAAACGCAAAAATCGTCCGCTCAATCAGCCCTGGCTCCCTTTTGTTTTTGACGCACAACGTCCGGATGTGCGATTCAGAGAAGTTCTCCTTGTTCATGCAACCACGCCCTCCAGCAGGTTTCTGATGCGCACATCAACTCCTCGTCGCCGGGCATAACGAAAAAGTGCAGACTTGTTCACGACATATCGATCCCTGAATGCCGCAAAGATTTGTGGCAATTCGGCCCCCTCAAAACTCGCCGAGATTCTCTTGTCAGCGACAATGTCCACAAGCCACTGCTCAGGAGGAGCGACATGCGGCATCAGACGATTTGTCGGGCCTTGTGACGGTTTTCTAACGACAAGCAACATACGGTCATTCACGTAGCGGAAGAAATCGTCCGTTGACGGGTCAAGCAACACGGCGCCACCATGTCGTCCATTCAAGAACTCAAAGATGAATGGCATGTAATCACGTTCGACCATCACGAACAAGGCATTCCGCCCAAGCAAATGATTGAGAAAGTCATTTAACCAGTTCAACTCGAACAGCGTGTAGTTCATCCGCCCATATTGCTCCGCCAACTCGCAGAGGACTTGGGAGGCCGCCTCCGAGAGCTGGGGACGATACGGGCCCAGATTGGTTTCACTCGCCCAAAGATATGAATCATGGCCAACCACAATCAACTCGCCTTTCCTGACAAGAGACCGAAGCCGTTTCCATTGAGCATTCTGGGTTGTCGTATCTCCAGATTGCCGCCATGAATCAAAGATTTGTCTGTGCGTCAACGTTTCCACTTTCGTCACTATTCCTTGTTTGGTGACTATATTATACCAAAGATTACCCCCCATACAATACGCCATGTAAATAATTTCGTTCACACCCGGCCAGCGGCATGGTTGGTTCATTCGACCTTAAACCATTTCTTCGGCCTCACATAGAGGCGATAGAAATGATAGTCCTTTCCCACGAAATAGTCGTCAAAGGTATAGATGATTCGGCCGT
The DNA here is from genome assembly GCA_902769585.1 of uncultured bacterium. GTDB lineage: Bacteria > Verrucomicrobiota > Kiritimatiellia > RFP12 > UBA1067 > RUG572. The sequence continues at coordinate 4,550 of CACXPT010000170.1, read as the reverse complement.
CATTCAGGTAATCGTTGGCAGCAGTTGCGATGTCGTCTTCCCCTGACGTATAATAATAACATGACATCCCATTACGGAAATCTTCCAGCCTATAAGCCACCTCAATGAAAATTGCATCCTCTGTATTCGATGACGGAACAATGTCCGGCACATGCATGATTCGCGCGCCGTCTGGCGGAACCACCCGTGCCGTCAAGGTCCAGTTGCGGACATCGAACGACTCCAGACGAATCGTCGGCATCGCAAAATAGGCGTCAAGCGTACCGTCTTTCTGACGAACCGTGCGCACCGGGCCTACTCCCAGCACGTTGCAGATGCGGACAAGGTCTTCGCGATTGCCGCCGCCCGTGTTTCCCTCGACCATCGCGCGTATCGTCCCTACGCCATCCCAGACCGCTTCCCCCACGAGCTCCGCCAGCCAACAAGTCTCGTCCCTGAACGCACTGTCATCGTCATAGAAGCAAACTTGCGGCCCGATGCGCACGATCTCGCATCCTTGCGGGAAAGCCCCATCCTCGACAATCGTCATATACGGGACGACAACCGATCTCAACGACGGCACCCCGACGAACGCCTCGCGCTCGATCTGCCTCACGCCTGGAAAGATGACCACTTGCTCCAACTGTCCGTACCCCGCAAAAGCCCTCGCGCGAATCGTCCCGATCTCACCCTTCAGGACGAGGTTCGTCAGGTTCCAGTTGCCGCTGAACATATTCTCCGTGATCTCGTTCAGGTTGGCCTCTACGACAAGCTCTCCCAGCTTCTCGTTGTGGGAGACACCCCCAAATTCGACGTTAGTGATTGTGACCGGAATCGTCAAGCGTTCCAAGTTCCGGCACTCGCTTATCGCCTTGTACCCGAGGTTGGAGACTGATGAAGGCAAGACAAGGCCAGTAATGCGTTCGTTGGAGTAAAAGGCCCCTTCCCCCATTGTCGTAACGGGCTTACCGCCGATGGCTTCCGGGATCGCGACCACGCCCGCGACACGATTCGAAAGGCACTTCCAATCCAGTTCGAGGCTATCGCCATGATCCACTACGCGCCAATCGTCATCGTCCGTCGCGACAGGCGTAACCACCGGTTGCGCCATCTTCCTATAGGCGCTATCCCACGGATAGGTGCGGACAACTTCGCAATCTTCCGGAAAAGCATTTCGCAGCACATTGACGCGAATCGGCACCTCCACACGCGCCAATGCCTCGCAGGACATGAACGCATAGCCTTCAATCGCAACAAGCGAATCGGGCAGTTCGACCGTATGCAGACTTTCGCAATGATAGAAGGCTCCGTCTTGGATGTTCGTCACCGTATTCGGGATGACCACTTCGGTGATGTTGGTGCACATCTCAAAGGCGGCAGACCCAATCTCGACAACAGGCAGTCCGTTAATTGTCGCCGGAATGACGATCCGCCCAGCCGTGTCGCGCGGAACGCATTGCGGGACAAGCCAAACGCTGTCTCTGCCACGCCAGTAATCCCATCTGAATTCAAGCCCGTCATCTGGAATTTCTGGTTCGTCCGGCCCCGTCTGTCCGCCGCCGGGAATAGTCTGTTCGCCGTCCCCTACGCACAAGTCGTTGTTCACCTGATCCATCGCGCATCCGAGGATCACGAGCTGTCCATCGACATTCGCGACGGATATCCATCCGTGATAGACCCAGTTTATGCCGACGCTTGCTCCGTCCCACTTGAAGGCGAAACGGAACGGCTGCGCCTGCCCCAGAATCGGCGGAGAACCTGTGTGGTAGCTCGCCCCCGAAAGCCAATCGCCAGTCTCGACCGAAGCAATCTGGACCACGCCGCCACCGCTATGGTTAATCACCTCCCATCGGTTCGTCTCCCAATGATCCAGGCAGAAGTCGATGCGCTCAAGATCGGCAACCGTACACTGCAAATGACGCAAGTCCGAATATTCAACGACCCTGAAACAATTTGTCCAAGGTGTTGCAAAAGCCGTAAGAGAACGAAGAAACAGAACGGCAACAAAAAACCGAACGGACCGAATGCAGGGTTGTATGACCGCATTTCTTTTCATGAGTTCACGTTGTGCGACAGGTTTTCAGCCATGACTCATCATACCTTGCCGAGGCCAAGCAGTTGCGGAAACGGGATGACGGCGTCGAACACGCCGCTGCGGGCGACGGCGGCATCCAGTTCGCCGTCATAGACGAGCGCCGTACGGATTGAAACACCTCGCTTCTTCGGGAACGCATCCACCTTGGCGGCGATTTCCGACTCGACCTCCCGCCCGATATGCGCACGGCGCTTGACCTCGACAATGTAGACGACGCGTGCCGTCTGGACAAGCAGGTCGATCTGCACGCCGTTCTTTTCGCCGCGCTTTCCCTTCAACAGAAACGGCGCAGCGGATCTTACCGTGATGCCATCCAGATGGAGATAGGGCATGAGGGCCATCGCGTGGTTGGCGACCAGGTTCTCGAACTGGAGCCCCTTGTCGACGTCCCAGCCAGCCAAGCCTGACAGAGACCCGAAGCCATATCGTCCGCTGCGGATTTCACCCTCATGCGGCTCAACGTACTTCAGGTAGAAACGCGTGTAGTTGTCCCCTACGCGGTAACGGGCAAGCTTGGATTTGCGGCCGGTGGCAGGATTGACGTTGTCGTCTTTCGCGATGAACCCGGCCTCGCACAGTTCGGCCAGGTTGCGCGAAAGGCTGCCGCCGCGTTCGACGCCCAAACGGTTGGCCAACTCCGAGCAGGTCGCAGCCCCTGCGGAAAGTCGCCGCAGGATGTCGGCCTTCACGAGCGACGTCTCGCCGAACACCTCGCTGAAGATCGCGTTGAAATCCTTGAACAGGGGGCCGTCCTCAACGAAACACATCCGCCGGATGTTCTCGTCCGCTGAAAGCGACGGATCGACCTCCTCCAGATAGCGCGGCACGCCGCCTGTCACTGACAGCACGTCGATGATTTCGCGCGGGGCGATCCGCTTCTCCTTCCCCCGCCAGAACTTCACGCACAGGTCGAGCGGCAGTTCGCGCAGGACAATGTTGCGGGAGAAGCGACCGCCGAACGTCGCGCTTTCGAGAAGGTTTTCCTGTATCCATGCCGAGACGCTGCCGCACAACACGAGAATCAGGTTGTCATGCTGCTTGAGTTCGTCGTCCCAGCCGTTCTTCAGGTAACCCGGAAAGTCGGGTTCGTAGCGGCCCATCCATGATATTTCATCCAGCAGGACAACCGTCTTCTTCGTGTCGTCGATGCGCTCGCCCAGTAGGCCGAAAGCCGCCATCCAGGTGTCCGGCGTCACGCGCGCGCCTCTCGTCTGCGCACACAGGCGTTCCCCGAAGTTCCTCAGCTGGTCGGCATTTGTCTGGCCCTTGCGCGGCCCCAGCCCCTCGATGACGATGAGCTCTGTCTTGTTGCGGCGCGCGAATTCCTTGAAGAGGGTCGACTTGCCGATGCGCCGCCGCCCGCGGCACGCCACAAGCGACGCGGTGGGTTTCCTGAGCAGAAGCTCCAGCGACTCCAATTCCTGTTCCCTGCCTAAAAACATCTGGCTTCTCCAATTTGAAACGGAAGGATTATCGCATTTCGTGCCAAAATTGTCAACCTCGGATTTGGCACGAAATTGATTTTGGATTGATTTCGTGCCAGAACATGATCGTAGATTACAGCGTCGGTCGGATAGCCATGTCCTAATTTTCCACCGTGCGCTTCACGCATGCGCCGTCGCGGAACACCGCCTCGACGGTCTTGCCACCCGGCGCGCGCAGGCGAAACGCGAAATCGCGCCAGGACGAGGGTACGGCGGGCGCGAGCTTGATGTCGTCACCCTCGCCCTGCAGCAGCATCTCGTTCACCGCCTGCACGAACGTGCCCTGCGGCGACGAACACCACGGACAGCTCCTGTACGCCGGCTCGTTGATCTCGAAGATCTCGGCGAACGCGCCTGCGCTCGCCGCCGCCCGCGTGAGGTTGCGGTACGCGCCCTCGCCGTCGCCCAGACGCGCCTGCGCGCCCGCTAGCCACGCCGCGTACCACGTGCAGATGCGCGTCCCAACCGAATACATGTTCCCCACGGAAAGGCCGTTCTGCTCGAAGTCCGCGATCGCCGCTAGCTGGCGCGGATCGTCCGCCGGCACGGTGCCGTAAGGGAGAATCCCGGAGAGCACGCCCACGCTCCTCTCCGCGTAGCCCTCAAACGGCAGGTAGCGCGTCCCGTCGGACGGCAAGTCGCGCCTCAACGCGGCGGCCAGCCGCCGCCATTCCGCCGCCTCCGCGCCGTCCACGTCCAGCAGCTTCGCCCCTTCCGCCGCCTTCTCGAAGCAGAAGATCGCGCCGCAGGTCGTGAGATAGGCGTTGCGGACCGGACAGGGCAGCCGTTCCAGGTCGCAGAGCGGACCGAGGATCGTGCGCCCGTCCTTCGTCTCCCACACGAGATGCGTCTGGAAGTACTGCGCGCATCCCTTCACCACGGGATAGACGGTGTTGCGCAGCAGGTCCTTGTCGCCCGTGTAGCGCCAGGCCGTCCAGCACTCCAGCGAGATGTTGCCGAGATGGAGGTAGTGGTCGAGCCAGCGCCCCTTC
>CACXPT010000169.1 GCA_902769585.1 uncultured bacterium | reverse complement strand
CTCCGCGAGCGCCATGAACACGGCGCGGATGGCGGCGGCCTTGAAGCCGGTGCGCTCCGCGCAGTACTCGTAGGTCTCGCGGCGGGACATCGTGCGGTCATGCTGCACGAAGCCCCTGTAGAAGGGTTCGCTGGCGAGATTGCTCGCTCCCTTCATCGTGATGAACTTCACTATCATTTTCGTTTTCCTTTTTTGGTTGTTTGTTGTTGGGCCGTGACAAGCACGGCCCCTCCCACGGGTCGATTAACCCGGTACTGCGGGAGAGGCCGCGCTTGTCGCGGCCATTTCTTCCCCCCTTGCACCCGCAAGGGGAGAAATCCCTTTTCCGAACGTAGGGAGGGCGGCCTCCAAACGTAGGGAGGTCGAACCCCGAACGTAGGGAGGGCGGCCCCCAAACGTAGGGAGCGCGGCACTAAGCACTAGCCACTAACCACTAGCCACTAAGCACCCTACTTCCCCGTCGACATCGTGGTCGTCACCGGATTCACCTGCGTCGGCGCGTTGTTATCGCCGCCGGAGGCGTCCTCGTTCTTGCCGGGCACGCCGATCGCGTACACGCCCATCGACTGCGTCTTCGAGCTCGGCGTCAGCGACGAGCAGCCGTCCGTGAGGGCGATCACGCCCCCGCCGATGGCACCCAGCAGCACCGGTTTCACCGCGTTCCACAGCGCCTTTCCCAGCGCCTTCCAATCGATCTTCAGTTTCATTTCGTTGTCCTTTCTCAACCTGTTCGTTGCGCTTCGCGCCTACGCCACCTCCACGACGGGTTTCACGTCGAAGTTCCAGCTCGGCTTGCGCAGGAGGATGCCGCTGGCCGTTACGATGCCGTTGCGGTATTTCTCCTCGTTCGCCTCGAAGTCGTCCGCAAGCGCGGCGGTAAGCGACTTCTTTGACTCTCCCAGCCTCTTCAGCTGGAGCAGGACCTTCACCAGGTCCTCCTGCTTCTGCTTGATCTCTGCCTTCGTCAGTTTCATCGTCTTGTTCCTTTCGGTTGATTGTTAAATTGGGGGGCGGCCATCGCGCCGGAACCTCTCCGGCATCGCGACCGCCCTCCATAATTAGCCGCCGACCGGGACACGGAAGATCTCGTGGAGACGCGCCAAGTGCCTGTTATAGCGGCGTTTGACGCTATCGTACGGTCCGGCAGATGGCCCGGAACGTCTGTTCCGTCTCCGGCGCATTCCGGCGGATGAACTTGAGTGCCATGCGAAATGTCATGCCGCACCTCCTTCCGCCTTCGGGAAGCGCGCGTTGTAGAAGCGCTTGAGCCGCATGTGGAACGCCGCTGCCGGATTGCGTAGAGTCGAATGCCGCATGACTGACCGCTGCTCGAAGTACAGTTCAAGGAAATTGTTGACCCCGATCCGGTTCGCGTACCACGCCCAGATTGTGAAGTCTTCGCTTGATCCGAACAACTTCACCGCCTCTTCGACCGCAACCTTCACGGGATCGTCCATCGTCTCCGCGAAGATGCGTTTCCGCCAGGCGGCAACCTCGGCCTCGGTAAACGGACGGCGCCTCGCCTTGCGCGTGCGCGCGTGGTCTGTGAGGGAACCGTTAAGGGAATTTACATCCCCGTCTGCGTATGTCATACCACGCGCGCGCCCGCGAGAGTAGCGGCCAGCAGCAATTTGTTTCTTCTCCATTTTCTTGTACTCCGACTGCACGGGCTGAATGCCTTCGGCGGAGAACAGCCCCCGCCTCGCGCAGACGGGAACAGAATAGACCCATGCGACAAGGAAAAAGAAAAATGTCGCGACTCCCAAGAGAAGTCACAACGACAGAAACAAAGAAACCCCTGTAAAAACAGGGGTTTGACGATTCAGTACAGGCGAAAATTATTTGTCCAAAATTGCGACACGGAATGATTTATGTCGCAAAGTCAAAGCGCTTTCTCTTGTACGCGCGGTAAATCGCGCGGGACAGAGTTTTAGCCTCTGGCAAAGTGTAGGCTCCGTCGATGTCCTTGAACTGCGGATTGTCGATTGCCATCTTGGCGGCCCGCATGGACGAGAAGCCCTTTTCGTGCCGGGATCGCGGCTTGTAGAATTTCACGCCGTACTCCACCTGCCGCTGCCTGACATCGCCCGCCAGAGAAATGCTCGACGGTTCTTTCCCCAGAACCGACGCATCATGTATCCGATCGATTTTCTTGCCGTACCGCCTTTGAAACCATTGGCGGCTGAAGGCATCGCTACTCAAGTCTTTTTTTTTGACGATGGCCTAAAAATCGACGTTCCGGTTTTTTTTGACAGCTCCTGGTATCTGCGGCATTCGAGCTTGTAAAGTACAGGCGGAAGTTCCTGAAACGCCATTTGCAGATTGTCGAAAACGTCATCAAAGGTTGCGTCGTTTTCCACTCTGTCGAATAAGATATCAAGCATGGCCCATATCAGGTCACGCCACATCTTCCTCACTTTAAACGTTACATTCCAAACGGCATCATCCCCCATGAGTTCGTATTGCCTCATGTATTGCGCAAATGCAAAATCAAGTTCGCCAATGAAAGTTTCTCCGTTGTCGTAACATCCTTTGCTCGGATTCAGCCTTGTCCTCAGTTTCCCCTCCGCCATAAACGAGAAGGTGCCTTTAAGATAGGTAATGTCTTCAAGCAATATCCGTTCAAAACTATCAACCTCGTACATGTCCACGAGCGGATATTCAGGCTTTTTCTCTGTCTGCCCCAGAAAGAAACGGACATACTCTTGAAGCCATTCAGACCGTCCAATGAGACGATCTATAATCTTGAGCGGCACGAAGGCAAGATAACGAGTGTCACTTTCACCATCGTATTTCACATGGTATGCTTTTTTAATGATTTCGTCCTGGTACTTTTTCCAGAGCGCCGAATAGTGTTCCGAAAAAGGTTTGACGACATTGGGGTCCGTCTCCCATAAGTCTTTGGCTTTTCTGTAGACGGCGGAGAATGACTTATAGGGGAACATCTGCACTTGCTTCCGGCCTGGGGCTTTCCCTTTCTTCTTCATTGCGTGTTTCCTGTTTGTGTTTGTGTTGCCTCAACGACTCAAATTCCCTTCGCAAGTCACTCGAAATACGCCACGTCGGGATTGAGGAAGCCGAGGGAATAGATTTGCGGTCGCTTTCCGCCGGGCACCTGCCTGGCCGCGACGGGCGCAAAGTATATCAAACCGCTGCGCTGGCGCAAGTGCAAAACGAAAATATCTTCAACGCGCGAGATCAAGTTCCTCTCTTGAAACCGTCGGCGGGATGTGGTATCATATCGGCGTTTTCTGGAAGGGGAAACTATCCCCTTGAACGGAAAGCAGAGCGAAGCGACATGGTGAAGTCCATACATAACGGAAGGCGGAAAGCGGCCAAGACCGTCGCCCATAAGGCGATGGCGGGCCGTTCTGCATCCGTGATGAAGCCGGAGATTCTCGCCCTGGTCGAGAACTTCCGGCTCATGGACGACAACTTCATGTCAAAATGCCTTGAGAACGCGCCGGAGTGCATCGAGCTGATCCTGCAGATCATTCTGGACAAGAAGGACTTGAAGGTCGTCAAGTCTCAGACCGAATACCCGATCAAGAGCCTTCAGGGACGGGGCGTCCGCTTCGACGTGTTCGCGCGGGATTCGAAGGGCAGGGAATACGACATCGAGATCCAGCGCGCGAATGACGGGGCAGAGCCGAAACGCGCGAGGTACAATTCCGCGCTGATGGACGCGAACGCGCTGTTGTCTGGCGAAGACATCGGCAAACTGCGCGACGCGTACGTCATCTTCATCACCGAGACGGACGTGATGGGTGATGGGCTGGAGGTCTATGCATACGACAGAATGGAGAAAACGTCTGGCCGAATCCTTGGCGACGGAACGCACATTATTTACGTGAACGGCGCAACGCGCAGTGAATCCGATATTGGCAGATTGGTACATGACCTACAGTGTCGCGATGTGTCGGAAATGCACTTTGACATCCTCAAAAGGCAAGTAGACCGATTTAAGAATTCAGAAGAAGGGAGGCACGCCATGTGCAAAGCAGTTGAAGAACTCGTGGAACGCGGCAAGATCGAGGCCAAGGCCGAGGGCCGGGCCGATGGCAAGCGCGAGACCATGCTCGCGACGGCGAAGCGGATGCTGAAGGACGGCATTCTTGCGTTGAAGGATATTGCAAGGTATTCTGGCCTTTCGCTCTCGCAGGTCAAGAAGCTTCAGGCGGAAATGGCTTGAGGACGGGTATGGCGCAGTGCATGGAGAGCGGAATTGCCCCGGCAAGCAGCTGTGGCATAAAGGTAGGGCGGTCGCCCCGCGACCGCCGCCATGGCCGTGATAAGGTGCGACCAGCGTTTCCTTTTCCTGAAATGATAACCTTTTTCACAAACCACAAACCAGCAAGGAGAACGACAAAATGACAAAAGTGACAAAACGGACCCGATTCGGGGGGGGGGGGGGCGTAAGTTAGCCGCTCTCCTTGCGGTGTCGGCGTTGTTTGCTGCGGCCTCGGCGGAGATGTTGGACACCTCCGGCTTCACGATGAAGCGGACGGTGACGTTCAGCGGCTATGCGGGCGCGAGCGATCTGGAGAACTTCCCCGCGCTTGTGCGTCTGCCGGCGGACGTTTCGTCCCTCTGCAAGACGAACGGCGCGGACATACGTTTCGCGGATGCGGACGGCAACCTCCTCAGCCACGAGGTCGACACGTGGAACGCGAACGGGGAGTCGTGCGTGTGGGTGTGCGTGCCGCGCCTTTCGGGAACATCCACGTCCATCACGCTGTACTACAGCGGCGAAACGAGCCAAACCGTCGATCCTCGCCGCGTCTGGGGGCCTTCCGACTACAAGGGCGTGTGGCACTTTTCCGGATCGTATGCCGATTCGTCCACGAACGCGTTGGTGATGCAGGACCGCCATCAGTTGGCTGCCAGTGCCCCGTCGCCTTCGTACACGGCGGCGGGGCCTGTCGGTACCGCGTACTCTTCACCGGGGCAATCCTACGTACAGACGTCGAACGACGTGTGCTGGGCAGATCATGGGAACAAACTGTCGCTGTCGGGATGGGTGAAGGCTGCGCCATGGGAAGGAAACAATTATGCCCGGATTATGTCATCCAAGAACGACTATACCGTCGGATACGGATTTGAGCTGACCGTCCAGGGAACTCCCGTCAAATACAATATGATCGGCCACGGAAATAACCAGCACACAGCAACGACTTCGTACAACTGCACGAATGACTTCGTGTACCTGACGGCCGTTTTCGACGGATCGGCAGCGAAGATGTACGCCAACGGCACACTGGTGGGGGACTGGAACGATGCCGTCCTGAATAGTACGACAAATCTCTTGCGCATCGGTTCTGACCCCAAAGCAACCCGCTTCTGGAATGGACAGTTGGACGAGATGCGCCTGAGGTGGGGCGCGTCGAGCGCGGACTGGGTGGCGGCGGACTACGCGACGCAGCACAGCGATAACTTCACCGTCCTGGGCGCCGCCGAGCGGATCGACGGCGTGCGGATGGACAACAAGCCGTTCCGGCGCGTCTGCACCGTGACGTTCCCAGGATATGCGGGCAGTTCGACGCTTCGTCACTTCCCCGCGCTCGTGCGCATCCCCGCCGGTTCGCCCATCTATTCGGACTGCGCTGCGGACGGGAGCGACATCCGCTTCGCGGATGCGGAAGGGTACATGGTCGACCATGAGATCGACACGTGGAACGCGAACGGGGAGTCGCTCATCTGGGTGCGCGTGCCGCAGCTCGCGGGAACGGATACCGCGCTGCGGATGTACTTCCGGTGCAAGGGCGAGAACGTGGCTGTCAATCCGCGCAACGTGTGGCGGTACGCCGGATACAAGGGCGTGTGGCACTTCTCCGGGTCGAACGCCGATTCGTCGCCCAACGCGCTCGTCTGTTCGAACAGCAGCACGCCTCCCTCGTTCACGGCGGCGGGTCAGGTCGGCACCGCGTTTGACGGCAACGGGGGCATGTTCGTGCAGACGCCGAACGATCCGCGCTGGGCCGCATACGGAAGCGAGTTGACATTGTCATGCTGGGTGAAGGCGAAGGTTGTCGGCTACCACCGGATTATCACGTCCAAGCAGGTATACACGGAGGCCGAAGGCTTTGAATTGACGTTGCAGAACGATGCGACGCGCTACAATACCATTGGTGCCGGAGACAACCAGAACACATACTATTCTGACAATTGCCAAACAGCTCCAGTCTATCTGACAGCTGTCATGAGCGACAACCGAGTCGTGAACTACTCGAACGGTGTCTTGGTCAACACCGGAAAAGATAACAAGTGTCCGCTCGTGCCGACGACACAGCCGTTGTGTCTAGGCAAATTCCCGGGGTCTGCGAACTCCGGTTGGAACGGGACGCTTGACGAGATTCGTCTCAGGTGGGGCGCGTCAAGCGCGGACTGGGCGGCGGCGGACTACGCGACGCAATACAACGCCGGTTTCGCAGTTCTTGGCGAAATCGAGCAGATCAACACCCAGGGAACGACGATCATGTTCCGGTAGCGCATGATTGATTTCTGCCATCTCAAAAGCTCGATGGAAAATCACGACGGTGCGCCTCACGTGGCTCGGTCTGCCGAGCGACACGATGATCATCTTCCGCTGATTCCCGGCTGCACGATTATCTTCCGCTGACATCCCTGTGCGCCGCCAAGATGGCGGCTCTTCATAACGTCTGCCGCGCCGCGACGAGCCCCCGCGCGGCCGGGATGATCGCGCTACAGTGGGCGCGGCCAGTCACTCGAAATACGCCACGTCGGGGTTGAGGAAGCCGAGGGAATAGATTTGCGGCAAGGAAAAATTTGAGGGGACAGACCCTTCATGCGTGACGCGGTTGAGCGAGGGCTGGTCCTTCGGAATGCGGCTAGTCGGGGATGATTAGGCTGGAGACAATTCGGTTCGTGGAATTGTTTGTGCGCAGGGAACGGACTGCCGGCGGCAGACACGGTCACGCGGGACGCGTGACCCTGCCTGGCGGCTCGGCGGGACGCCTCGCCCCACCGGACGGCGGTGGAACGCCGTTCCTACCACAGGACTTTGCGAAATGCGGTGGTGGAGGGCGGGTGGTTGAAGCGCCGCCAAGATGGCGGCTTTCCCAGTTAGCCCGCCGCCAAGATGGCGGCTTTCCATACGGCCGCGACGGAGCGCGACCCTCCCAGGGAGGCGGATGAAGCGGCGAGACGCCGCTCCCAGGGCCGTGGGCGTCGAACAAAAAGTGTGCCCGAACTGCCGCCCAATACGCGGGCACACTTTTTGCGTTTCATGCAATAGTGTGCCCAATTGCAAGCCTTTTATTCGGGCACACTTTTCACCTTTCTTGTAAAAGTGCGCCCGAAAGTATTGACGCCTTATTAGAAATATGCGATAATTTGCTTGCACAAGCAAATTTGGAGACATTATGTTTTTTGGAAGAGAATATGAATTACGGCGTCTGAAGGAACTTTTGAACAAGCCGATGGCCTCGCTCGTCACCTGCCGAGGCCATGGTATGTTATTGCCAAGTACGATTTTATCCAGTTGAAGCCTGTGGGCCGGTCGACGGCGCACGGTGAAGAAGGAGCACGAAAGACGATGAAAAAGAGAGCCTTTTTGGCGTGTGCGGTGGCGGTCATGGCGGCCACGGCGGGGGCGCACGTCCTCGACGAGTCCACGTATTTCTGGCGTTTCGACCGCGACGTCAACGGCGACGGCTCGCTTCAGACCACCGAGCTCCGCGACGTGCGCCACTGGGGGTCGACGAACGTGAACGGCTACGCGGGCATGCCTGTGTCGGCCACCATCTACGGCAACGGCCTCACGAACGGGCCCTACTGGGTGACGGACACGGTTCCCCAGCCCGCGCGCGGCCTTTCCACGAGGCAGACCTACCTGCATTTCCCCATCCAGAACGTCCTGGCGACCAACCTCACGTCGGGCGTCGTCACGTCCAACTCCTGGCCGACGGGCATCGAGTTCAACAGCGGCTCGATCACCGGCAGCGTCACGGTGCTCATCCGCCTGCGGGCCGACACGTTCAACGCCTTTCTCGGCAACGGCGACTATTCATGGGTGGTGAACAACGGCGAGCATTGGGGAAATCTGGCGGGGTCGTCGTTCGGGTTCAAGCCGTCGGGGACCGTCGGCCGTCCCTCGTCGCCGCTCTGCATGATGTTCGGGCAGAAGTCGTTTACGACAAGCATGACAGCCGCCACGAACGTCTGGTACGACATCGGCTATTCCCTGAAGGATACGGGCAACGGCGGCGCCGAGGGCCTGTTCATGCTGCGCGACGTCGACCCACCTGGCCCCTCCGACTCTTCGAGCGTCGTCTCCTACGGCTTCCGTTTCGAGAAGAAGACGCTGGCGGCCGGCAGCGGCGCGTTCATGAACGAGGCCAAGCATCAACAAGGGCACGGGCAACCAGCGCAAGTGCTTCGGCGGCGACATCCAGCAGGTCGTCATGTGGAACCGCGCCCTCACCACGAACGAGCTGATCGAGGCGTCCCTCCAGAACATGCCGCTTTTCCGCGTGGGCCTCGAGGACGGCTCGGCGGGCGAGTTCGGCCTTGCGGACGAGGCGCCGGCGGACTACGCCGTGGAGAGCGCGCCGTGGCACGACATGATGCGCGCCGTCTCGGCGGGACATCCCGAGCTGCGCCTGGCCGTTTCAACGCCGCTCACGAACATCAACGGGCTGTGGTGGGTCCTGCGCGTGAAGGCGGCGCCGGGCGACGCGGGGCGGACGGCGCTGCGCGTGGCGGTGAACGGGACGCCCGTGGACACGCTCTCCCTCGCGGCCGGCGAGGAGGCCTCCTGCTACGTGGCGCCCAAGAACCTGCTGGCGACGGGCAACGTCATCGCGCTCACGCGCCTTGCGTCCAGCACGGCGCCGTCGCTCGCGTTCGACGTGATCGAGATGACCGGCTCCTGGCAGCTCGGCGCCGACAACTGGTCCAACTTTGAATTCTCGCGCGAGGTGGCGGTGCCGACCACGTTCTACGTCGGAGATTGGAACTACGCCGGCGTGCAGCGGGGCTGCCCCACGAACGTCAAGGATATGCATCTGCGCTTCTGGATGCCGGAGCGGATCGCCGCGCGGCACGCGTTCACGTTTACCGGCCGCGTCGTCGCCCAGGGGGCCAACAGCTATGCGACGCTGACCAACGAGCTGGGCTACGTGAAGGACCAGTGGCCGTTCTCCGTGCACCTCAACGGCGTGCAGAAGTTCACGACGGGCGGCTTGAAGAACGGAACGGCCTATGCCTTTGCCGTCGATCCCGGAGAAACGTCATCACGCACCGAAACGAGGTGACGGGTTCCGGGTGCTGGCTGTGCTGGGACTTCCACCGCCTGGCGCTCGTGCCGATTCCCTCCGGCACGATGCTGATCCTGCGCTGACGGTCGGCCATTGGCACACCGGCGCCACGCGCGCCGGCGGTCGCAATAAATTGCGACCCTCCCGCATGGGGAGCTGCCATCTTGGCGGCGGTCGCGCAGGAGCGCGACCCTCCCGCATGGGGAGCCGCCATCTTGACGGCGGTCGCGCAGGAGCGCGACCCTCCCGCATGGGGAGCCGCCATCTTGGCGGGGGCGCATCTCCATTTTTCTCCGAGCCCCCTTTGTAATGAAAACAACCTGAACAACGAAAAAACAACTTTCCATTGGCGCGCGGGCTAACTCGCCCGCGCCCTTTTGCCGATCCTTCAAGGCGTGCCCGTAGGACAAAGTTGTTTTTGAAAGTTGTTCTGGTTGTTTCCAATCTCAAAACGCATGGGTGAAAAACGGAGATGCGCCTTCTTGGCGGCGGGCGGGCGGTTTGCAATTGCGCCACTCGCAACGATGTGGTAGAATACCGGCATGGCAAAAAGGAACTTCCAGAACGACGCCAGGCTCCCGTCGCTCCCCGTTGGCAACAGCGATTGGGCCGCGGTCAAGGCCGGGTGCTGGTCTGCCGACAAGACGCAGCTCACCTCGGGACTTCTCGACAGGAGGTCCACGTAGGCGGGAACCTCCATCCTTTGTTTTTTGTCCTTTGTCCTTTGTCCTAAAACGTAGATACGCGAAAGGAAAGCAAAATGAAAAGAATGTTCATATATATGGCGGCGGCCACAACGGTAGCGGCCGCGTTGGCGGCGGACACCTACGACCACCGCGTGCAGTACCTGGAGTCGAGCGGCACGCAGTTCATCGACACGGGAATCATCCCCTCCTGGGATACCATGTTCACGGCCACATACGAGTACCTGTCGACCGTCGCCGGAAGCGGAAACTACGACATGATCGCCGGCGTCCGCACGACGAACGCCGGAACAACGCGCTACTATCCGATCTCGCTCAACGGCGGTCTGCTGAAGGAACGTTACGTGTTCTCGTCCGGCGCGAAGGCGACGACGCATCTCGCCCGCTCGCGCCATACGATCGTGTTCAACGACGCGAACCACCATGTGATCGTGGACGGAAACGATTTGGGCGCGTTTCCCGCACCTGCTGGCTTTTCGGCGCCAATTCCGAGGGCAACGAGCACTGGGGTTCGGCCGCGCGCATCTACGAATGCACGTTCGTGACGAACGGCGTCCCGGCGCGCACCTTCATCCCCGTCGTGGACGAAAACGGCGAGGCGTGCATGTTCGACGAGGTGGAGCAGAAGCTTTACCGAAACATCGGCACAGGTTCCTTCACCGCCGGTCCGCGCACGGACGGGGGCGGCGCGGAGGAGGCGAAGCCCTACTGGTACCTGGTCGACTACCTGGAGGCCACGGGCACGCAGTACGTCGACACCGGCCTCCTCGCCACGTCGAACATGCAGACGGACGTGGGCTACCAGTACACGGAACCCACCCAGACGTGGGGCGCGATGATCGGCGGCGTGCAGAGCCCGTCGCGCTATTACCCCGTCTCTCTCGCCGCCACGGAGGCGCGAAAGGAGCGTTACGTCTACGGCGCTCCAGATCCACCTGCCGTTGCCTACCCTACGCTTCAGCGTCACGAGGTGGTGTTCAACGATGCCGGCCAGAACGTCTCGGTTGACGGCGCGTTGCTGAGCACGTTCAGCACGGACTTCAAGACGAGCTACACGCCGATGTACATCTTCGCGGCCAGCAAGTCGAACGGCGCGGCGGACTGGTTCTCGAAGTCCCGCATCTGGCACTACGACGTCTACGAGAACGGGACGCCCCTGTTGAACCTCATCCCCGCCGTGGACACGAACGGCGTCGCCTGCTTCCACGACCTTCTTTCCGGCACAAACTTGTACAACAAGGGCACGGGCGCGTTCAAGGCGGGGCGCATCATCTCCGAGAACGTTCCGCTCGACCTCGCCGCGCGCACGGACCTCGCGCCGGGGTTGAAGGTACTTTCCTTTGATGTTCGGCCCTCGTACGGGACGGTGTTCACGCTCGACGAGACGACGGCCGCGACGTACGCCGCCGAAGTGCGCGCGGACGGCGTCTACCTCGTCGCGAAGGAGTCGGCAGGCGACGCGGCGCGCGTGATCGAGGTCACGGGCAACACGGCCATACAGCTGAAGGCGGGCGAGATGCCGACGTGCGCGTCGATCCGGTTCTCGGGAATCGTCACGCTGACGGCGAACTGCGACTGGCGCGGACTCGGCACGTTCGTGGTACCGGCCGGGGCGCTCATCGACCTGCACGGACACGACCTGCAGGTGGCGGGGATCGCGTCCGTGCTGAAGGCTGAGACCACCATCACGGACTCCATGGGCGGCGGCAGGCTGCGCGTGGAAGTGCCTGCGGACGACATCCTCGTGAACGACAGCGTGTCGCTCACCGGCAAGCTCAAGCTCGTCAAGGAGGGCGCGGGCACGTTCATCGCCGCGATGGAAAGCCAGTCGTACGAGGGCGGCACGGAGGTGGCGGCCGGCGTGTTGCGCCTTGTGCCGTCCTCCAGCGGCTACCGGGCCAATGTCGGGCCCGAGACATCCGTCGTCACGGTGGACTCCGGCGCCGTCTTCGACAACTGCGGGGCGTTCTCGTGTGCCTTCAACTACGTGCTGGCGGGCGGCACGCTGATGGCCAGCCGCTCCTCGCGTACAAGCAACCGGCAAATCACCAGCCTGACCCTCACGGACGATTCCATGGTCAGCAACAAGAGTTTCGGCCTCGTGGGCCCCTCGTACGCCCACGTGGACGTGTTCATGAACGGACACACCCTGCGCACGGAGTTCGTCCGGGGCAGCGGCAACCAGTTCTACATGTACAACACCACCTTCCAGGGCGAAGGGCGAATCGCCATCGGTACCAGCTGGTTCCACGTGATGGCGCACGGCGACACCGTGTGCGAGGGACGGAACGTGACGCTCGAGTTCCCCGGCTACAACGGCGGACTCATGCTGGAGGCGCCGTTCACCGTCTCGAACTTCATCAACCGCGTTTCCTCGTTCCAGGGTGCCGCCCCGCTCACCGTGCTGGGCACGCTCACACCGCTGAACGACGGACGGACCAAGTTCCCGAACATCGTCATGGCCGACGGCTCGGAGATCGACCTCTCGGGCATGGGGAACGTCCCTACGTTCAACGTGGAGTCGCAGGACTCTTCAGGCGGGCACTTCCTTTCGTTCGCCACGAACGCGACGGTCAAGGTGAAGCTCGGCGGGCGGTCGATCCCGGCCGACACGCCGGTCATTGGCTGGACGGCCGAGACGAAGCCGGACAACCTCGACACGCTGAAGTTCGTCTGCGGCGACGAAGGGGCGAAGTACTCCTTCAACAAACGAGACGACGGCCTCTACGTGGTCACGGGCTTCAAGATCTTCATCAGATAGCAAACAGGAGATGCAACAATGAGCAAGCAGATATTGCAGGGCATGGCGCAGACGCGGCGTGCGTTCATCGGGCAGGGCGCGCTCGCGTTCCTGGCGGCGGCGGGAATGGGGCACCGCGCGTTCGGCGCGACGGGTCCGGCGCGCCTCCGGTTCGGCGCGCTCTCCGACATCCACATCACGCGAGGAAAGGGCTCGTGCGACATCTTCGAGAAGGCCCTCGCGTACTTCCGCGACCAGAAGGTGGACGCCGTGCTGATCGCGGGCGACATGGCCGACAGCGGG
>CACXPT010000168.1 GCA_902769585.1 uncultured bacterium | reverse complement strand
CCCTCCGCGCAGCCAATCTTCCTATCGGCATGTCGTTTTCTTTGCCGTACAGATTCCTTTCATTCTGTTAGTTCTGCCGAGCTTCGCTTGGCGCACCATAAGCATTCACCCTTCACCTTCTACCCTTCACCTTTCACCTTTCACCCTTCACCTTTCACCCTTCACCTTTCACCCTTCACCTTTCACCCTTCACCTTTCACCCTTCACCTTTCACCCTTCACCTTTCACCACCCTACATTCTTCCGCTTTTTGCGTCTATCAGGTCGCATAGCCGCTTGTACGCGACAGCGAGCACGTCGTTCGTCACCTGGAACATGTACTCGCCGGCACGGGCCATCTCGCCTTCGGCGTTCGCGAGGCGACGCTCGATGACGTCGGGCGTGTCCGTGCCGCGCCCGACTAGCCGGGCGCGCAGCTCCTCCATCGACGGGGGATTGATGAAGATGTCGATGTAGCCCGCACGGAGCGGATCTTCCGGCGGCAGGTGGTGCATCACCTGGTGGCGCACCTTGGCGGCACCCACCACGTCGATGTCGAGGATCATCGAGTTGCCCTCGTTGAGCACGTCGACGATAGGCTGGCGCAACGTGCCGTAGTAGTTGCCGTGCACCTCGGCGTGCTCCAGGAACGCGCCCTCGGCCAGCAGCTCGCGGAAGCGGTCGACAGTGAGGAAGTGGTAGTCAATCCCGTCCTCCTCGTCGCCGCGCGGCGCGCGCGTCGTGCAGGAGATCGAATACTGCAGGTCGGGATACTCCTGCAGGAGCATGTCGATCAGGGTGGACTTACCACACCCCGATGGCGCACTCATCACGATAAAGAGCGGTCTTGTCTTCATATTCCCTCTTGAGCTCCGCGAGCGGCGCCGGGTTGGCACCGTCCGCTATGTCGTCGTTGATCTGGAACAGCACACCGTACGCCAGGCCGTACCGTCGGAACGGCGCATCGTCCGCACCCGCCGCCAGCGCCCCCAGCTGCGCCGCCAGGGCGAACGCCTCGCCGGTCTTCCGTTCGCAAACCGATACGTAAGCGGACGGGTTGAGATGTTGAGGTGTTGAGGTGTTGAGCAGGTCGTCACCTTGGCCTTCGCAGAGGCGCACGTGGGACAGGACGGCCGCGCGGATCATCCGCGGCATGGCCGCGAACCCGCTTTCAGTTATCAGGCGGTACCCGTGCGCCACCAGCCAGTCGCCGGCCGCGATCGCCACCGGCACGCCATGCTCCTTCCAGACGGTCGGCCGCCCGTAGCGTTCCTCGTCGCCGTCCTGGATGTCGTCGTGTATGAGCGACGCCTTGTGGAAGCACTCGATGGCGTCGCACACGCCGCCGATGTCCCCCGTCCCGCCGCATCGCTCGAAGGCGGCCTTGCACAGACGCGGCCGCAATCTCTTGCCGCCGCGTCCGCAGAACTCCAACGCTATTTCTCCAATGTCCATGCGAAAGAATGTCAAAGCCGTCTCAACGCCTCAACATCTCAACGCCTCAACATCTCAACTACTTCCCAAACACTTCGATCTCGATGTAGTTGTTCACCGGCTCTGAGGTGGAGCCGTTGGAGTAGCAGCGCACGTAGCGGCCCTTCGTGAGCTTGGCGTCCATCGGACGGCCGTCGTTGCGCTCGCGGTATTCCTTGTCCGTGCCCTTGCCGAGCTTGGCCGTGTTGTCGTGGTCGTTGTTGAAGATCGTCTTCACGCCGTCCACGAAGTTGGCGTCGTTCGAGATCTGCACGATGACGTCCTTGTACACGCGCTCGTCGCCCTGGTCGTGCCACACGCACACAGCAGCGATCGTGTGCTCGGCGCCGAGGTCGAGCTGCACCCACTGCAGTCCGCCGGGGAGCTGGAGCATCGAGGTGGCGTCAGGCGTCTTGTCGCCGTCCACCACGTAGTCGTTGTCGCCCGTCACGGCCTCCTCGCTCGTGGTCACCTTCGTGTTCTCGGTGGTGAGCTTCTTCGTGAACTCGGGCTCCACCATGATAGGCGCGCGAAGCTTGCCGGGGCCGGGATCCGGCTCCAGGTTGTCGCTCTTGATCTCCTTCGGTGTGCCGCTCGAGTGTGGCGGCGGCAGCTCGAACTTGATAGCCACCTTCTCCGCGAACATGCCTGCCGCGCAGAACGCGACGGCGCCAAGGATCATCAGCTTCTTCATGTCTTTTTCCTTTCTGGTACTTGAAAAGCGAATGTGGATATTCTAGCAGAACCGCCGTCCCATGGCAAGCGCCCATTGGGCCACGGGAATTCCCGGATGCGGATATTTTTGCATTCACGAACGTTCCGTGGAGCAAGATGTGGTACAATCTAGGCCCAAGGGAACATAGCGAATGAACACGAACAGGCGAGATTTCCTTCGCATGAGCGCCATCGCCGGCGCGACGGTGGTGCTGGCCAAAGGCGCAAACGCGCAAACGGGAGGGACGCGCTCCCGCGCGTCCGCCGCAACCCTTCCCCTTCCCGATGGCCCCGAATTCGTTGGCATGTCCGGCGCGTACTCCGCGCTCATCACGCCATATAGGCCCGACGGCTCCGTGAACGAGGAGATAATCGAGAAGACGATCGAATTCGGCCTGGCGAACGGCCTCGCTGGATTCCACCTGACCAGCTCCGCGGGTGAGGGGTTTCTCCTCTCGGTGGACGAGCGCAAGACGGTGTACGACCGCGCCGTGAAGGCTGCGCGCGGACGCGCCAAGCTGATCGCCCACGTGGGCTGCCTCGCCCCGCAGGACTCCGTAGCGCTCGCGCGCCACGCCGCGAAAGTCGGCATCGACTGGGTGTCGTCCGCCACGCCCGTTTACTTCGGGCAGAACTTCGACGCCGCCTACGCCCACTACAAGACCGTCTCCGAGGCGACGGACCTTCCGTTCATGATCTACTCCATCGGCCAGCAGATCGCGCCCGACCGCGACGTGAAGTTTTTCGAGCTGAAGAACGTCAAGGGCATGATGTACACCGGCTACGACTGCTGGACGGCGAAGGCGCTCCGCCACCGTCTGCCCAAGCCCGCCATCTTCTTCACCGGCGCCGACGAGCAGGAACTCTGCGCGTTCGCCTACGGCGACACGTTCAGCGGCTGCATCGGCACCACGGACAACATGATCCCCGCCCACCACGCGCAGATCTGCCGTCTCGCCGCCGCCGGCAAGTTCGCAGAGGCCGCAAAGCTGATGGACGAGGTGGTGCGCTTCGCGGAGCTAGTCGTCGGCGCGCCGCACGCTTCCTACTGGAAGAGCATCATGCGCTACATCGGCCTCGACTGCGGTCCCGCCCGCGCCCCCGCCGGCCAGCCGCTCGCAGAGGCGGAGTACATCGCCTACGCTGCCAAGCTCGACAAGCTCGGCTTCATCCAGCGCAATGCCGCGCTCTAGGGTATCCCAACCATGCCGCAAAAGACGAAAATCCCGTTCGAGTCGCTGCCGACGTATCCGGTTGATTCCGAGGTCACGGTCGTCGATCTGACGAAGGATGGCCTGCCGTCCATTCCCATTCTCGGCGACACGCACTACAGCCGACCCAGTGACGGCACGGTCCCCCATGTCCATCCCGGCATGATCGAGATCCTCTTCTGCCGGCGCGGAGAAGAATTGTCCTTCGACTGCGCGGGCAAGGTGGAATCGTTCCGGGTGGGCGAAGTGTTCGTGGCGCAGCCGGAGACGCCGCATTTCCTGCGGAAGTATCCGAAGGGCCTCGCAATGTACTGGCTGTGGTTCCGCATCCCGCGCGCAGATGCGACGGTGGCCGGTCTCTCGCCCGCCGAGACGCGCTGGCTAGTTGCGCGTCTGCGCGCGCTTCCCGTGCGCATTGCGGGTGGCGCCGATATCGGCCGCGCCTTCCGCCACCTGTGGCAGGTCTACGACACGGTGAAGGAGCGCACGCCGCGTCGGTTGCTCCTGCGCGAGGCGGTTCTGCACCTCCTCATGCTGCTGATAGACTCGCCGAGCGCGAACCGTCCGGAGCGTGACGACGACGTTGTCGAGGCGCTCATGGCCGAGATGCGCAACGAGCCCGCGCGCGACTGGACGATCGACGAGATGACGCGCCGGGCAGCGATGTCCGCGCCGAAGCTCAACCTCCTCTTCAAGCGCAAGACGGGCATTCCGCCGCATGCGTTCCTCGTCTCGTGCCGCATGGCGGCGGCGAAGGAGCTGCTGACCTCGTCGGATGCACGCGTTTCCGACATCGCGCAACGGCTCGGCTTCCCGTCGGCCCAGCATTTCGCCACGCAGTTCAAGCGCGAAACGGGCATGACGCCCCGCGCCTGGCGAACCCATCGTAACGCAACGATATGAACATGGCAAAGCGCCGGTGTTCGCGATTTGACATTTTTATTTTTACGAACATCTTCCGCGTCCAGTTGTGGTAGACTATTGACATTCATTCCAAGAGTACGTTTGCAAACGGAGGAAAAAGTAAATGAAAAAAACACTTTGCCTTTGCGCGGCGCTTGCCGCAACGGTCGCACTCGCCGCGCCCGCGCCGGGCGTGCACATCGGGCTGGAGCTGCCGCCCGGCCCGAACAACCCGCGCAACAGCGAGGGCGCGTTCATGCCGCTCAAGGACGGGCGCATCATGTTCGCCTACTCGCGCTACTACGGGAAGTCGAGCTCCGACCACGCGACGGCCGACATCGCCGCGCGCTATTCGTCCGACAAGGGCAAGACCTGGACGACGAACGACGAAATCATCGTCAAGAACGAGGGCGGCATGAACGTGATGAGCGTGAGCCTCCTCCGCCTCCAGAGCGGCGAGATCGCGCTCTTCTACCTGCGCAAGAACAGCACCAAGGACTGCCGTCCCGTCCTGCGCCGCTCCTTCGACGAGGGCAAGACGTGGGGAGAGCCGACGATCTGCATCACTGACGAGGTGGCCTATTTCGTCCTCAACAACGACCGAGTGATCCAGCTTAAGGACGGGCGTCTGCTCTTCGCAGTCTCGAAGCACGCCTTCGACGGCTCGAAGTTCGACAACCTCGGCCGCGTGACGACGTATACCTCCGACGACAACGGCAAGACCTGGCAGCGCGGGAAGAACCTCCTGGAGGTCCACGACGCGAAGGGCAATTTCAAGGCCGCCCAGGAGCCGGGCGTGGTGGAGCTGAAGGACGGCACCATCCTCATGTGGATCCGCACGAACGCGGGGTGCCAGTATATGTGCCGCTCGACGGACCGCGGCGTTTCATGGTCCACGCCCGAGCCCTCCGTGCTCGTGGCACCGGTCTCTCCCGCCACGATCAAGCGCCTCCCCACGGGCGACCTGCTGGCCATCTGGAACGACCACACGAACCGTCCCGACGAGGCGAAGAAGGCGCCGAAGTGGGCGAACGGGCGCCGCACGCCGCTCACGACGGCCATCTCGCGCGACGACGGGCGCACGTGGACGCACGTGCGCAACATCGAGGACGACCCGACGGGCTGGTTCTGCTACATCGCCCTGCAGCCGCTCGACGACGGCACCGCCCTTCTCGGCTACTGCGCCTACAAGGGACTCGCCCACTCACGCCTCGTGAAGGTACCAATCGACTGGTTCTACGAAAAGTAAAGGGAGTCTGAAATGGATGATGTGGTGAATTCATTCCAAATTCTGTAATATTGCTAATTTAATCAAGCCATTGACTGCGGGTAAGGGGTGTGCTATACTCTTGTCAGAAACTTGACTTCCTAAATCTATGCTCGATTTAGAAACTCAATGTTCTAAAATGACATGATTATTAGGAAATGGAAAGTCGAGGCGCGTGATGACAGCTGAAGAGATTGAGCCGTTATTCAGGACCAGCAATCGCTTGATCCGTGAGACGGATTGTAGTTTCCATCGATATTTGGCTAAGGAGATTGACTGGAGTGAGCCGCTCGTCTGCATGATGGGCGCACGTGGGGCCGGCAAGACGACGTTGATGCTCCAGCACGTCAAAGAGACGTTCGGCGAAGGGAGCGACAAGGCCATCTACATGAGTCTTGACAATCTGTGGTTCGCCGGCAACAGTCCGTTGGAGGCCGTTGAATATCTATACAGCCATGGTTTTACGCATGTGTTTCTGGACGAGGTACACCATATCGGAAAGCTCTGGTCATTATTGCTGAAGAACCTGACGGACCAGTTCCCGTCCATGAATTTCGCCTACAGCGGCTCTTCCATGCTGAAGCTGGACAAGGGGAAGGGTGATCTCTCTCGACGGCAGTCAACCTACAGGCTGAAAGGGCTTTCCTTTCGCGAATATCTTGAGTTTGAGGGGGTTGGGCGTTTTGACGTTCTTGAACTCGGGCAAATCCTTGAAGATCATGTTTCTCTGGCATCCCACATCTGCGCGGACATCAAGATACTGCCATATTTCGACAAGTACCGCGTAAGTGGATTCTATCCCTTCTACAAGCGCTCGCCGACGCATTATCTCGACCAACTGCTCGAAACAGTGCATAAGGTGCTGGATGTCGATTATCCGAGCATCGACGATGTTTCACAGGAGACGATCCGAAAGGCGAAGAAGATGTTGATGATCCTTGCGGCTTCTTGTCCGCAGACGCCGAACATGTCCGAACTCTACCGTGAACTCGGAACAGAGAGGGCGCAGGGACTCAAAATGCTTTCCGCGCTTGAACGCGCAGGGCTTCTCGCGCTTCTCCCGCCCAAGGGCGAGACGCTCAAGAACTTGTCCAAGCCGGAAAAAATCTACTGCGACAACACGAATCTCATGCATGCCCTGGTTCAGAACGCAAATACGGGTACGTTGCGCGAGACGTTCTTCTGCAACCAACTCAGGAAAGACCATGAGGTCGTCTTTTCCGGACAGGGCGATTTCTTCGTGGACGGCAAATGGACGTTTGAAGTAGGCGGACACGGCAAGCGGTTTGGACAGATTGCCGATATCCCCGACAGTTTTGTCGTGAGTGACGACATTGAGACCGGCTTCGGCAACAAAATCCCGCTTTGGCTCTTTGGTTTCCTCTACTAAACGAAGAAGGACAGGTATGAACAGTCGTTATCTCATCCACATGGGAGTTCGGTCACTCATTGTTGCCGTGAGTGCGTGCACTGTCTTTGCAATGGAGGTCCTTGCGCAGGATGACGCATCTTGGGAAGGACTTCGCGCAGCCGCGCTCGCGCGGCCGCGCACGTTCGTGTACAACACGGACGGCAACGATGCGCACAACTGGCCGTCGAACCTGCCGGTGACGGTCGAGAACTTCACGGGGCGACGGCTCGTCCACGCGCTCGGCACGCGGATCACCACCGTCTCGTACTGTCCGCTCAGCTCGGGGTTCGGACGCCTCACCTGCCGCAAGGCGGGCGAACCCTACTGCGTGCGTTCGCACAGGGGGTTGAAACATGCGACGGCCGACCTTTTCGCGATGGGGACTGACCCTCTTGAACTTGCGTCGCAGTTCTGCCGCACGAACGGGCTGGAGATTTTCGTGTCGATCCGCGTGAACGACACGCATGACGCCGCCGGTTCGTTCGAGAAGCCG
>CACXPT010000167.1 GCA_902769585.1 uncultured bacterium | reverse complement strand
ATCACGCAGTCCACCACGTAGTAGGATGAGACGCCGCCCAGCTGCATCACGCCGCCGCCGGAGCCGTTGATGCCGTCGAGGTTCTCGTGGCACGCGCCGTTG
Organism: uncultured bacterium; assembly: GCA_902769585.1. Classification (GTDB taxonomy): domain Bacteria; phylum Verrucomicrobiota; class Kiritimatiellia; order RFP12; family UBA1067; genus RUG572. The sequence continues at coordinate 11,904 of CACXPT010000167.1, read as the reverse complement.
CGGATGGTGAAGCCTTCGATTCGCACGTTGTTGACATTCTTGATCCCGACGCAGCGGATCGCCGCCGGACCCCACGGCACCGCGTTGCCGCTCGCCATGTCGAACGCGCCCACGATGTGCGCGCCCCACTTCTCCTTGGACTTGAGCGTGATCCGCTTGGTGATCAGCACGCGGTTCGTGTAGGTGCCCTCGACCGCGAATCCCTCCTCGTAGGTACCGGGGAGCGCGATCACCGTGTCGTCCGTCTTGGCGGCGTCGACGGCGGCCTGGAGCGTCTTCTTCGCCAGCTGCTCCGTCGCGCCCGTGTGGGCGGCGTCGTCCACGCCGTTGACCGAGTCCACGTAGATCGTGCTCGCGCCTGCGGCAAACGTCAACATGGCTGCGTACGTTCCTGCCGTCACGAATCCAACAATTCTTTTTTGTATGTGGTGTACGAGCGGAACGCCCCGAATACGTCCAAACGCACACACCTCATCAAAACGTTTGTGCGGCTTCCCCGCATATGATTTTATTGCACTTCGCATGGCATTCTCTTTCATGGCTATTTGTCTTTCACTTGTTCCGTTCTGGTATACACCATCACTTGAAACGCGCCGACGTGGCGAAAGGACCAACCTGCTGGCGTTTCTCGACTTTCTGCGACACCTCGCGTCCGTTCCAGTAGATTCCATGGACGGTAACGCCTGTCGTGCGGTGGTCCGTGTCGTAGCCGCTCAACGTAATCCGGGGACAGACAGGCCCGGTCACGTGGATGTCACGCAGGGACACGTCACGGTTCCGCCCGCGCCGGGTGTCATTCTTCGAGTATTCGGGAATCACGCGGATGGAAGCCGCAAAGGCCGGCGCCGCCGCGTTCTTGACGGGCGTCGGATCGAATGCGGACGCCTTTTCAGCGTATGCGTGCCGGTAGACGGGGGAGTCCTGCTCGATGCGGATGTCCTCGAACGTGATGTCGTGGATGTCGGCGTAGTCGCAGTTCTGGATGTCGCAGACAGCTCCGTCGCAGCGGATCACGTCGCAGTCGCGGAAGGTGATGTCGCCGATCTCGTGCGCCCGCGTCTCCGCGCCGATCTCAAGCGACTTGCCCCAGTCGCACCACACGGTGCAGCGCTCGATCACTGCGTTCGTGAATACGTCGTGCAGGTAGCCGTCGTGAAGCATCTCGCGTTCGTCCATCCGGTAGTCGAAGCCCTTCACGCAGATGCAGTCGTCGAACGTGCGGATGAAACAGTCCGATATCCGCACGTTCTCGCAGTTGTGCATGTCGATGCCGTCGGAGTTGTAGCGCCAGTTCCCGCACAGCTTGACGTTACGGATCGCGAGCCTCCGGCAGGCGATGGGCCGGATGTTGTAGAGCGGCGAGTCGCGGACGGTGATGCCGTCGATCAGCACGTCGTCGCAGTATTCGAGCCGGATTGCGTCGTATCGCTTGTAGTTGGTGATGGCAAAACCCTTCCGTCGCTGTTCCTCGGCGAGCTTCGGATCGATCGGCAGGATCTCTGCCTTGATGTGGCTGCCGTCGAGGATGCCGCGCCCCAGGATGCGGATGTTGTCGGCGTCGCGCGCGAACACGCGTCCGAACACCACCGCATCCTCATGAATGTAGAGCGTCTGCCCGCTCTTCAGCTCGATGAGCCCCGCCTCGTGCGCACCGGGGCCGTAGTAGAGCGTATTCGGAGTGGACTTTTCGATCTTGTACTCTGCTGGCGCGTCAGCCAGCACGAGCAGGTTGGAGTGGATGCCGTCGAACTCGACGGAGTAGGCGCCTGGTCGCGTAAGCTCGAATGCGACCGTGCGCCCCTTGGCAACGGGCTTGACGCCCTTCGAATATGGACGGATCTTCACCTCGCGGAAGTCGCGCGGCGCCGTCACCTCCACCTGCGCCGTGCCGTCGAACTCGAAGCGGACGAGTCCGCCGATCTCCGTCTGGTCCAGATCCCGCTGGTGCCCGGGCCAGCGGATGTTCACCGGCATGGCCGAGTTCCGCACGTCCGACACGACGGCGCGCGCGCCGTCCACGGTCACGGCGTAGCCGTTCGCCCTGCCCGGCGCCGGGTCGTCATACACCCGCGACGCCGCGAGGCACGAGCCCGCCAGCAGGCTGATACCGATAACAGATGAAAGTTTCATTGGGAAAATTATACCCAATCGCCGCCGGCGAGGAGGTTCACTTTGCGCAGAAAGCATGATACTTTTTGCGACAGTCCGCCTTGACGACAACGCCCCGTTTCTGATAGAATTCCGCCATGCTTTCCACTACTCGCCAATCCGAGACGGGCAACACCATCCTGTTCCTCCATGGTTCCTTGTTCAGGACCACGCGCCTGTTTCTTTCGGGGTTGGCATCCGTTGCCGCCAAGCGCGGCTGGAACGTCCAACACGCGACGCCGCCGCATGGTACAGGCATGGCGTATATCCATAAGCTCATCTCGTTCTGGCATCCTTTGGGCATCGTCGCCGTCTATAGCCCCGACACGAGGATCCCCCTGCCGGACTCAAACCTGGCAATTCCATTCGTCTGCATCGACCTCGATCCGTCCTTGCTGTCGCGAAGACGTGTACACCTGCCTCGGCGAACGGGATTCGTCCATTGTGACTCCCTGAACTTGACCAAGATGGCGGCCAAGACACTTCTGGAACACGACTTCGCAGCCTACGCCTACGTCTCGGCCTACACGCGCTACCACTGGAGCGAACAGCGCAAGCGTTATTTCCGCGAGGCGGTCGAATTGAATGGACGTACCTGCCAGTGCTTCGACGGGACGGGACTTACCACCAGCGACACGACGACGTCCGAACGGCTCGGTCGTTGGCTGGCTGCCTTGCCCAAGCCCTGCGGGCTTCTTGCCGCCAACGACCGCACGGCCGCGCAAGTGCTGTCTGTCGCCGCGCACGAGGGAATCAAGGTGCCGGACGAGCTGAGCGTCCTCGGCATCGACGACGACGAGGACTTCTGCGAATCGACGACTCCGCCGCTTTCCAGCATCCGCTGCGACTTCTACGGCGGCGGCATGCGGGCAGGCGAAATGATCGGCAAGCTTCTGGAGAACCGACCGAACCGGGAACTCACCGACAGCTACGGAGCCGTTCGCCTGACAATCCGGCAGTCAACCCGCAGACTGCCCAAATACGCGCCGTCCATCAGTCTGGCGCTTGAGACGATTCGCCTTCGGGCAACGGAAGGCATCACGGCGGCGGACATCATTCCGCTCATCGGCGGCTCGCGGCGCTCGGCCGAACGAAAGTTCCGCGCCGCCATGGGGCACAGCCTGCTCGAGGAAATCCTCAACGTCCGCTTTGAGAAGGTGAAAGAACTGCTTGCAACAACCGTGCCGCTGAAGGCCGTCGCCCTGCTGGCCGGCTTTTCGTCCAGCAACAACCTGCAACGACTCTTCAAGGCCCGCTTCGGCATGACCCTCACGGATTACCGCAGGAAAAACCAAGTGCCCCGTCTAGACCGCACATGTTAGGACACTCAAGGGCCGGACTTTTCTGACACAGCCCATTGATACAGATTCGTTCTTCATGTCCATCCCGCGGGAAGAATTGGGCAGATCGCGTGCCGAGAGCCTGGCAAGTCCCGATTTAGGCAGCGATGACACCACCGGCGGGAATCATTTGAGCTTGTCGATCTCTGCGGCGGAAAGACCGGTCGCCACCGCGATCTGCTCGTTGGTAAGATTCATGGCCTTTAGGTTACGGGCGGTCTGGAGTTTGTCTTGTTTCAACCTTTCCACTGCCGCATCTGCCCGCGCCACAGCCGCATCGCGTTCTGCAACCGCCCTGTCCATGTCGGCCTTCTTCGTCGCCTCGATGCTGACACGATCCCAGAAGCCGTCGTATGCGGCCCTCTCCGCGTCGTTGAGTCCGGACTCCCTCACGATCTCCAACGCCTGACCCGTCTGGGGATTGTCGAGAAGATCCTGCGACACCTCGTCCGAGCCGTCCGGGGCAATCTCCGTCAGGAAACGCAGCCAAAGAACCTGCATCTTCTTTTCCGTGAGGTTCTTCGCCTTGAACTTGGGAAGCTCCACAAAAACAAGATGCAATCCGTCAAGTACCTTGTCGGAGCGAAGGTCGTGCACGAGATGGTAATAGTGGTAATACTCATCCATGTCCAGCTCGAACGTCTCGTTGACCAGGTTGAGCGAATAGACGGGCTGAAGAAGGCTGTATTCGTTGCCCTTCGGCAGTTGCCTCACATAAGCCTTCGATGCGTTGAGCAGAACCCGCTGCTTGAAGTCCGCCCGCCACTCCATCTGCATCTCGACGATGAACTTGCGTCCGCCCGTCTCCTCGCACCGCACATCGACAATCGTGTTTTTGCCGAGCGGAGTTTCCGGCACAAGTTCCGACGGCAGATATTCAATCGATTCGACCTGCTTGCCCTCGTCAAGAGGCAGCAAGGCGTTGAGAAGGCTCATGACGAGATTCTTGTGCTCGCCAAAAACTTTCTTGAAGGTCACGTCCGCCTTGGGATCAAGGTATTTTGCCATCTCTTTTGCCTCTGTTTTCGTTCAAGGGCACAACATCTCGAAGAAAACACGAGCAGTTTACCAAAATCGCCTTGGAATTACAAGCACCTCAAGATTCGGTAACCGAGCGGCGGCACGGTTTCCAGGCCGTGTTGATAGGGCTTGTCGGAATAGTTGCAGACCACCGTCTCGCCGTTTCCGTAGCGCGTGGCGGTGACGCCAGGCGCCAGCGTCCGATGCGACAGCATCAGTTCCTTCTGCAGATGCCGCACCGGGACGAACTCGTCCCACGCGCGCTTCATCGCCGGCACGTCTTTCGTCTTGTAGGAGTAGAAGATGGGACGTCCGCCGAACTCCACGATCTTCAGCGAGATCGCAGGATCCACTATGCCGTCCCCTTCCAGCCAGTCGAGCGTGCCGGACTCGTCCTTCTTCGGATGGTTCTGCCCGCGCGTGTGGTTCTGCGTGAGGCGGTCGGACGTGTAGAGGATCACGCCGTGGTAGACGAGTTCCCAGAGCGGATGGCACCCGCTTACCAGCTCCAGTCCTTTCGTCTTTCCGTCATGGATTTTCTTCATCTCCACGGACACGTAGTTGATGCAGTCGACGTTCGCCGCCACGTGGTCGTAGCCGCCCTCTGACGTGACGCCGCCGAACACCTTCTTCGCCTCGGCGAGGATGCTGTTCTGGTATCCGGCCATCTGCTCGGGTGTAGCCGGGTGGCGCGGATCGGCGCACCTGTTCGGGTATGTGGCGGAGAACACGTCCACGTAGTGGCTCCCCTTCACGCCGAGCGCGCGCATCCGCCGCATCTCCTCGGGGATCCAGTTCTCCCAGCTCCGCCGCTCGCACACCCAGTAGCAGCTTCCGCCGAAGTAGAGTCCGTTCCAGTCCCACGACCCGTCCCGCCGCTTGGCGATGTCGTTCTCGTCGAAGCGCGGGCAGATGCGGTACACCTCGGTGCAGGTGGCGTGCAGCATGATGAGGTAGCCGAGATCCTGCGTGTGGCGGATGAGCTTCCGCAGGCCCGCCTCGCCGCCGAACACTGGCTCCACGGGGAAGTGCTCCGGCAGCTGTCCGTCGTAGCCGCCCTTGTTCCAGCCGGCCGAGACGATGGCCGCCTTGTCGATGCCCGAGGCGCGGATCGCAGACACGAACTCCTCCGCCTTGTCGAACGGCATGTACACGTTGATGGGCCATTCGGTCTCCTTCGTGAAGTCCGTCGGCTTGTCGGGGATCGTCTTTGCGCCGTGCGTCTGGATGCGGATCACCATCGCGTCGCACATGTAGGCGAGGTCGGGGTAATCCCTGATCCGTTCCTTGATCGGCTTCACGCCGTGCGCGAACTGGTACGCCTGGTAGCCCTTGGCCATGCCGTTGTAGTCGGCGGCGGCGCCTTCGAGGAAGTGAAAGTCGATCTCGATGTCGGCGTAGAGGTCGAAGAACCGGCGCACGCGGTCGAACTGGATGCGCGGGAAAATCTCAAACGTGCCGTTCGCGGCCGTCACCGTCAGGTCGTAGTCGAAACGGTACGTCCGCACGTGCGCCCATGCGAGACGGTCCCCGCGCTTCATGCCGTAGATGGGCATCTGCTGGCGACGCCAGACGTTCGTGCCGGCCGGCTTGTCGAACGTGCCGTAGAGTCCGCGCCCCTGGATCCAGTAGCCATCCTCGCCGCGCCGCGCGGTCATGAAGTCAGGCACCACGTCCAGCCACTTGGCGCCTTGCGGCAAATCGGCCCGGCGAAACGTGAAGCGCGCGGCGTTCTCCCCCATGCGCACGAGCGGCACGCGCCGCGTCTCCACGCCCTTCGGCGTCCGGATGCGCACGAGCGCATGGCTCGCCGATTCGTTGGCGAACAACGCGACACACAAAACGGCCGCAAACAAGCCTAACGCTTTTCGCATGACCTACCTACGGTCGCGGGTTTTGCAAGCTTCCAGCATCGTCTGATAGCCAAGCAGCAGGGCGTTCGTGTCGTTCTTGATCGCCATGAACTGCACGCCGCGTCGGCGCCAGACATCGAAATCGCATTCCGTGTAGACGCCGAGCAGGATGCCCGCAGCGCGTACCTTGCGGCAGGACTCGTCGTAGGCTGCCGCCACCTCGGGGTCGTGCCACTGCCCCTCCTTGCCCATCGACGCGCTGAGGTCATAGGGGCCGATCATAATGGCCCCGATCCCCGGCACGGCGAGGATCGCGTCGAGGTTCCGCACCGCCTCGATGTGCTCCAGCTGGATGATGACGAGCGGATCCTCCTTCGACGCCTCCCAGTATTCCGCAAAGTCGCCCGCCCCGTAGGCGAGGCCGCGCCGGAATCCGCATCCCCTGTTGCCCTCCGGTGGATAGCGGCACGCGGCCACGGCACGCCGCGCATCATCGGCATCCATCACCATCGGCACGATGATGCCGGCGGGCGCGAAGTCGATCACGCGCTTGATCTCCGTGTGGTCGCAGGACGGCACGCGGTAGAAGCTCGCGCAGTCCGTGCCCTTCACCGCCATCAGGTGACACATCGCGCTGAAGCGGTCCATCTCGCCGTGCTCGCCGTCGATCCACACGAAGTCGAACCCGGCCTCGGCCGTCAGCTCCGTCACCGCCGGGTCGGCTAACGTCACGACCGCCCCGATGGGCATCTCCCCGCCCCGCGCCTTGGCGAGGAATTTCTCCAGATTGTTGATCTTCACTTTGCGACCTTATACTATCAGACGTTTGATTGGCACCTAACCTCATCGTCACTCATCCTTCAGCCCCTTGTAGTCTGGGCCGCGTAGCCGCCCGACTCGCCAGTCGGCTTCTTCGACACCCAGAACGAGAAGAGCGTGGCCACCTTCATCCTGAAGCGGAAGCGCACGGGCTTGCCCGCGAACCGCGAGAGGTCGCCGCCCGTCCACGTGAGCGCGTGCTTCGTGGAATCCACCATCGCAATGGCTTTGCAGTCGGCAGCCGAATACCCGGGATACGGCTCGCCCTTCTCGTCCAGCACCTCCGCCGCCACCTCGCCGAACCGCGCGTCGGCGTTCACGAAGAGGTGCGCTCCAGAGAACGACACGGGGCGCGTCACGAGCTCGCCACGACCGTCCGCCACCATCCCCGCGAACCCGTCGCGCCGAAGCGTCGCCACGCCCACGGAGAAGTTCCAGTGCATGCCGTTCGCGTACACGCACCGCGGCGGATCGTTCTGCGTGGCGTCGCCGCGCGCGCCCACGTAGTAGAACCACAGACGCTCGTCCTTGATCGCGAAACAGCTGGAGATGTTGCCCACGTAGCCGGAGTCCCACGCGCCGCTGCCCCACCCCGACTCCGTCGCGCGAGTAGGCGAAGTGGATCGAGGTCGTCTTCGGCATCCCGGCGCGGGCGGCAATGTCGTTCTCGTAGCCGCAGAGGATCTTGAAGAGGCTCACCATGATCGACTCGTACGGCACGGCGTCCACGTTGTAGAGCTGGGAGTTCGTGTACGTCTTGCCGTCGCCCATGGTGCGCGGCAGGTCCCGGTTGTCGCACGCGAGCCAGAGCGCGCAGTCCACGGTGTTCGTCTGCGCGTGGCCATGTCCCAGCGGGAAATGCCAGTCTGCCCCGTCGTAGAAGTCCACGTGCGAGTGGTAGATGCGCGAGCGGTGGCGCCAGCTTGCGCGCAGGCTCCAGATCCACTTGCCGAGGAACGGGTTGTGGAACATCGTCGTGCAGTCGCCGTGCTGGCCAGTCCGGCGCAGGAAGCGCCAGCGGACGCCGTCGGACGAGACGTACTCCGCGCTGCGCGTGGGGTTGCCGCCCGGCGAAATGCAGATGCGCCAGTTGGCATACGGCGCGTCCGTGTCGTAGCCGGGGAACACGCTGAACGTGTCGGAAACCTGATTCGGCAACACCACGTTGTCGCCGTTCGGCCCCACATCAGGACGATCCCAATGGACGCCATCCGGCGATTCCGCGTAGGAGATGCGCCCGGCGAAGCCGGACATGTACCACATGCGGAACTTCCGCCGCGTAGGATCCCACCACACGCCGCCGCCCGACATCGCGCAACCCGGCGCCTGCGCCGACATCTCCGCCTTTGTCTGCCGCCACATCACGGGATTGCCCTCGTACTTGACCGGCTTGCCGAACGCGCGCACAACGCCATTGGTCGATTCGATCAGAAAATCGTCCACGAACAGCTGTCGCCCCACGTCGATCGGAATCACCTTCGGAATGTTCGCCGCTTGAAGATAGGGAGCCGGAATCGGATTGGGATCCTTCGGGTCGATGCGCGGCGGCCATTCCTGCGGCAGCACGATGCCATTGTAGAGCGTGCGTCCGCCGTCCGGCGTGTCGGGCACTGCTGTGCGTACGGGCAACGCCTTCCAGCAGGGCGTGCCGACATGCACCATGTCGGGCTGCAGGAACTCGGCGGGCGACAGCACGCGGTCGGAGATGCGACAGCAGGAGAGCGAGCCGGCGATCACGTTGCCAGCGCGTCCGCGCCCGCCCAGGGCGAAACGCGTGCCGCCGTTGAACGTGCCCTGGAACGCCTTGACGGCACGGTGGCCCGCCGGCTGGCCATCAAGGTAGAAGCGCCATTCGGCCTCGCCCGCCGCCGTCCGATGATTGAACGTGAGCGCGAAGCGGTGCCAGCCGTTTGTCAGCGTGTCGGGATCCGTGACGGTGGTGAGCAGCGAATTGCCCGTGTTGGGCGTTTCCGCGAAGATCTGCCAGGTGAGGCCCTTGTGGATGCTGTCGCGGCGAAGCGTGAGGAACCAGCGGTTGTCGCCCCCGAACGCGCTCGCCACCATCCACGTCTCGCCCTTGTTCGGCAGACGCGTGAAGTTGTACCAGCCTTCCAGCGTGAAGTCGTTCGTGGGCGTCACGTAGCGTCCGACCACGTCGCTGTAGGCAAAGTCGCTCGCCTCCTCGCCACCCGTCGCCATCAGCGCCGTCCGTCCGTCGCCCAGCTTGCCAACGTGCGTCACGTCGCCCACGATGAGGTCGTTCGCGGACGACACGGCGCACCGCCCGTCCGGGCGCCCCTTCTCGTCGCACCCGAGCGGCCACACCGTCACCGTCCGCGCAAACAAAGGTACCACGACAAGAACGAGACACACGAATATCGGAAATGCTCTCTTCATCTATCTATGCCTTTCGCCGACTGCCTCGCATTGAAATATAACGCAGGCTATCGGATAATGATCGAGAAGCCGAGCTTCAGGGGTTCGTCGAACGTCAGGTCGTCCAAGGAGTCCCATACGACGAAGGCCGAGGCGGGCGTTCCGCCCTTCGCGAGATTGGCAGCCGTTCCGTTCGCGCCGTCGTTCAGCGGCCAGTAGCCGACGAGGCCGAATTCCTTCCCGCTCAGCCGGTGCGTGCGGTACTTGGCGATCTCCGCCGCCGTGCGCGCACAGTTCCAGTAGCGCACTTCTGCAATAGAGCCGTCCATTCCCCAGCGCCGCCCGTTCGACGGCTTCATGTGCGTGACGTAGCCGATCCGCAGCGGCTGGGAGAGAACTGGCTGCGTGACGATCCCGTCGTCCGCCTCGCCGTCCAACACACCGTCCACGTACAAGCGGCGAAGCGATCCGTCCTGAACGTAGGCGACATGGACCCAGCGGTTGAGCGGCAAGCGAGACTCGCCGTAGAGCCAGTTGTTGTTCTGCCCGTCCGCGACGTGTCCGTCCTGAAGATGCGCGAGCCGATAGTCGTAGTGTACGCCAAAGAGCATGTTTGCGCCCGCTCCGTCTGGATTGAACTGTGTGGCGATGGGTGCGTCGTTCCTAGCCTGTTCCGCACTGCGGAGACGAATCCACGCCTCGAGCGTGTAGGTCGCCGTCATGATGTTCGTTCCCGTGTCGACGCCCGCAAGACAGTCGCCCGGGAAGGCGGCCGCCTTTTCGAGGTTTGGTCCCGGCGTGTGCGCGACGGGCGGCAGTCTCAGCCAATTCCAGACCGGCTCGGCGATTACGTTCTTGCACGAGACGCCCGTCACGCGGTTGATAATGTTCGAGCCGTTCCCCTCGTCGAGCGGCCAGTAACCCCGAAGTCCCGCCTCGTTCCCCAAAAGCGTCTTGCCCATCGTCTCGCGAATCTGCTCGCCTGTCCGGCAGACATTCCACACGCGCACCTCGCGCTGTGAACCTGTGAACGGAACGCCGCGATTGTTGTTTCCGCCGGGAGTCGCCGACGAGCAAATGCAGAACGGGTAGCCGTCCTTCGTCACGTATGCGTTCGGCACGTTCGTCGTCACCGCAGCGATGCCATTCGTGTAGATGGTAAAATCATACCCTTCGCGCGTGAGCGCGAGGTGCGTCCACGCGCCGACCTCCAGTGCGCGGGGTACGCGCACGTGTCCACTCGTCATGGAGCCGCCCACAAAGAAGCCCGGCTGGTTGTCAATGAAGGAGAACAGAAAACGACCTTCCGTACCGTAGAACTGGTCGAGGATCCAATGTTCGCCGTTATTGCTGCTCGAGGGGTACACCCAGGTCTCCAGCGTGAAGCTGGAGCCGAGGGACGTGCGGATGTCGGTTTCAAGGCCGCGCGCAGAGGAACCCCACGAGGCGCAGCGCCGCTGATAGCCACCCGCACGATGATCGGCGGGAGCAAGCGTCAGCCCCGAATCATCTACGATGGAGTAGTGCGGCACAACGACGTTCCGGTCGCCCGTCTTCGCCTCCTCGACAGTCTGTCCGTTGTCGTAGGACGCATCGAGCGGCCAATATGCGACCAACCCGGTCTCGTCGCCCGCAAGCCTTTTCTGGTAATTGGCGACGATCTCCGCCTGCGAACGGGACACCGACCACACGCGCACGTCCGCAATTCGTCCTTTGAACGCTTCGTATTCCTTGGTCGTGTCGGATGTCAGGCGGCTCGATGTCGCGCCGCCGAGCGTGATGTACCGCTCGTCGATGCCGACAGCCGCAGTCGTGGTGGAACCCTCCAGAACACCGTTCACATAGACGGCGGTCTTGATTTCCGAGGAATCGTCGAACACGCACGCCACATGGTACCAGGTATTCAGCGCAAACTTCGTCGTGCCCGTTGTCCAGCCATTGCCGCCCCCGTTGAAGATACCTGCCGTACCCCCGGTGTAGGCGACCAGCATGCGCCCTTTCGACCCTGAGAACTGGCCAAGGCAGCGGCGTTCTCCTGTTTCGAGCACGGTCGGCTTCATCCAAAGCTCGATCGTATACGTCTTACTTCCCGTAGGAATCCGCGCGTTCGTCCCGATGCCGAGTATCTGCGCATTCGTATCGCAGTCCAGCACTGGCGTGCCGAAACAGCACAACGCGAACGCCGCCGCGCCACAAAATACCAGGGTTGTCCTTTTCATCGTCGCGTCTCCTTCTTACTTACCACAGACTTCCTTGAACAGGGGGTGGATCGCCTCCCACCAGATCTGGTAGCCGGTCTCGTTCGGATGCAGGAGGTCGTTCATCACCCGCTTGGTGAGCGTGCCGTC
>CACXPT010000166.1 GCA_902769585.1 uncultured bacterium | reverse complement strand
GTCGTGCACGTGGTTGCCCTCGAACACGGACTCCGCGCGGCGGAGCGTCTTCCGGTCGCCGCCGCCGGCCGAGACGCCCGAGCGGCCGATCTGCGCCACTTCGCAGTTTCGCATCGCGTTGCTGTCGCCGTAGAGTGACACGCCCGAGCCGCCGCAGCACGCCATGCGGCAGCCGACGAGCTGCACGTCGTTGCCGGCGATCGCCACGCCCGTCCCGTAGGCATACTCGAAGACGATTCCCTCGAAGCGGACGTGCGCGATCTTCTTGGCCGACACGAGCGGGTCCTTGAACGTCGCCACGAACACCTCGTCCGACTCCTTCAACCCGCCTTCCTGCGGGCAGAGGTAAAGCACCTTGCGCGCGCGGTCGAGATACCACTCGCCGGGCGCGTCCAGCTCGTCGAGCAGGTTGAACACGTAGAAGCGGCGCTCCTTGCGCCCCCAGGTGCGGCCCATCACGCCGTAGGGGATGGTGGCGGCGAGACGGATCACGTCGTTCGTGCCGTTCTCCGCTCCGTAGGATGCGGCCTTCACGGAGTGGTTGTCCCAGTCGTGCGTCCAGTACCCGTTCATCCACACGCCCTCCGCGAAGTTCCAGCGCTTCGCGCGCGGGTCGGAGTAGATGAACGCGCCGGGCTTGTTCACGCTGCCGCCGCCGGGCGTCATCTTGATCTTGGCGCCGTGGTCCACGCACTTCGAGAACGAGGTGTAGTCCGCGTTCGGCCAGCGCGCGAGCGTGCCGAAGCGGTGGTTCAGGAAGAGCAGCGGAGCGGTGGGCGTGCCGCCGAACGCAAGGGCCATCGACGGGATATTGCCGGGGAGGATGTTCGAGACATCCGCGCACAGCACCTTCCCGCGCGCCTCCTCGGGAAGACGCGCGAGCACGGTCGCGTCCGTGACGGGCTTGAACGCGCCCGCCGGCACGCGCGCGCCGCCCACGATGCGCGCCGTCCTCGCCGGCGCCGCCTTCCAGACGACGGGCCGCTCCGCCGACAGGCCGCCGTCGCGGTCGTCCAGCGCGAAGCTCTCCGCCTGCACGTAGTCGCCCGGCGCAAGCACGATCTCCACGGCCTCATTCGGGGAGATGTGCGACGCCTGGCGTGCCGCGCGCACGCCGTCGCGCGCCGCCGCGAGCGTGGCGAACGGCTTCACGAACGAGCCGTCGCCGCCCGGCGCTGCCGAGGGATTCACATGAAAAGTCGCGGCGCCGGCGGCCATCGCCGCTCCGCACGCGAGCACAACAAGGCGATAATGCATTTTGTCCATGCCGATAGTTTAACAAAAAAGCCCGCCGCCGTGTGCGTTGAAATCACGTTCGCACCAGCGTCCCCGCAACGGGAGGGTCGCAACTTGTTGCGACCGCAATGGGATGGTCGCGCTCCCGCGCGACCGCCCGGTGGGGCGAGCCGTCCTCGGCGAGCCGCCACGGCTCGGCGGGACGCCTCGCCCCACCAAGCGGCTCGCCACCAACCACCAACTAAATCGAATTCGCGCGCTAGTCGGCGTCCCGCACGGGGCGGACGGACAGCCCGTATTGGCGGCCGTAGTAGATGTACCGTTGGAAGAGGCTCGAATTGAAGTCGAGGTACCACGCATAGTGGGAATCGCCCGAATCCGGCGTAGACGACCAGTAGTAGCCGTGCGAGTTGGGGTTGCCGAAGTTCGAGCCGCTGCCGTAGCCGGGGGCTGGAAGGAAGATGCTCCTGTCCGCATAAGCCCCCGTGCCCGTCACCAGTCGCCCGGACACGCCGTTGGTGGTGATCCATGTGGCGATACAATTGTTGGTGAGCGCGGCGAACTCCGCATCCGTCGGCATGCGCCACGGGGCGCCGAGATGCGCCGTCGCCGCATCATATTCGGGCGCAAGGTTGCCGGTTGAATCGACGTAACCCGCCGAGAGAAGCTCCGAATCGTCTTTGCCGTATGTCGGACACGACGAAGGCGAGAACGGACTGCTGCTCATCTGCTCACCCGTGCTCGACACCCATGTCACGCTTGTGTAAAGTCCAAAAAGCCCCAATGTTCCTCCGCTTCGCGTATAGCCCACTGTGTCGCCCCACCAGAAGTAGTAGCCGAAATCCTCCGGCTCCGAGGCGCCCACGTTGCACTCCGCCCAATACGGCCCGTTCTCCCATAGCTGGACACCGCCAAGGCTCACGTCCCCCTCCGTTGCCGAGAGGCGATAGAAGCGCGAGGCGGCGCTCCCCATCGCGAACTCCGTGCGCCCCGTCGCGTCGAGCGGCTTCCTCGCCGTCACCGTCTCGCCGGCGACGTCGCTCGACTCAACGACCGAAACCGCGAAGCCCACCGTGTTCGATACGGGCGGCGTCTTCACGACGGCGTGGTCGCCCTCGATCGCGATGTCGAGCAGCACCGGATCCTCGAAAGCGCCCGTCGGCTTGTCGAAGACGTAGCGGAAGATGTTGTGGACGCCGAGCGCATCCGTTTCATTCCAGGCGCCTGAGACGCCGTTTGCGGCGGCCCAGATTTCGTAGGCGGTGGCGAACGTGGCGGAAACGACCACGTTCTCGGCGGGCATCGTCAGCACCCACGCGTCGCCGCTCTTCGCCAGCTCGCCCGCGCTTGCCGCGAAGGCGTCGTGCATTTTCCCGGCGGGGGGCGTTCCCGTGAACGCAAGGGAAAGCGCAACCGAATTGCTGGATGCCGCGTAGAAGGTCCCGCCGTACGCGATCCCCACGGGATAGAATGCCAGGCCGCTTGCGCCGTATGTGCGAAACGGTTCGCCGCAGTCCAGCTCGACGCCTTCGCTCGCCGTCACGGAATAGGCCTGTCTGCCGCGCTTGTCATCGCTCCACCTATTGTCCAGGGGGTAAAACCTGCTTGCGAGAGAATACGTGTTGGAGACGCATACGGGATCGTTGGGGCCGATCCCGATGGGCTTGTGGGTCTCGCTCGCGTCAAGGCAGTCGATGAGCGTCACCTCCGCGCCGTCGTCGTTCCAGCCCCAGAGCGATCCGGCGTAGGTTGCGTTGACGAGTCTGGGGAAGCCTCCGGAGAACACGCACCCGCGCAGCTCGGTGGTCGATGTGTGCCCGTGCCCGACGATGCCGCCATAATGCGAGCTGTCCGACGAGACGGCGACGGAGACGAGGCAGTTTGAAATGAGGTTTGCGCCGTCCGCGAGGCCGACGAGGCCAGAGCAGTGCTTCCCGCCCGAGACCGTGCCTGCGACCTTCAGGTTGGCGATCGTGGCGTCGGAGATGCGGGTGAACGGGGCGACGTAGTCGTCCGTGCCCGACAGGGCCAGCGTAAGCGTGTTTGAGCCGCCGTCGAAGACGCCGGCGAACGGACGCGCGGCTGTGCCGACCATCGTCGAGACGGGGCCTACGTCGTTCGCGAGGCGGATGGTCGCCTCCTCGGTCGCGAGGCTGCCGTCCACGACGGCGGAGCAAAACGCGTTCCAGTCGGCCACACTTTCGATGACAACCACGACGGGATCGTAGGTGACGATGCCGGCCGCGCTTGCGTTTTCGACAGGTCCCCGCACAGGACGGACAGGCAACCCGGTGTCGCGATCGAAGTAGATAACGTCACGGTAGTTCAAGGCGAAATAGAGCCCCCACGCATTTACATCGCTCGGATGCGGCGTGGAAGTCCAGTAGTAGCTGTGTATGTCGACAAATCCCGAGGTGCTTGTGTCGCGACCATCGTTGAAGCTTGTCTCCAGACCGACACCGGCATACGGAAAAAAGATGCTCCGGTTCGCATATTCTCCCAAGCCCGTCACCTGTCGCCCATACACGCCGTCGCGATAATAAACACTGGTGGCGCAATGGAGATAATCGATGAGGGTGGCGCACTCCTCTTTCGTCGGCATGCGCCAAGGCGAACCGAGATGCGCCGTCGCCGCGTCATGCGCCGCCACGAGATTGGTTGTCGCGTCGATCCAGCCCTCCGACTGCAGCGTCGAATTGCTCTTGTCGTAGGTGAGCGTGGTGCTACTGCTGAACGAGAAATTGGACGTTGAGCCATCGGATGACACCCAGGCGTCGTTCTCGCGTTTGTATCCCACCGTGTCGCCCCACCAGAAGTAGTAGCCGAAGTCCGTGGGTTTCAAGGCGCCCACGTTGCATTCCGCCCAGTAGGGCCCGCCCTCCCACAGCTGCACGCCGCCGAAGTCTGCCACGATCGTCACTACGAACGACGCGTTGGTGAGCCGGAGCACGCCGCCGAAGGACGAGGCGAAGTCAACCGTGAACGCGTTCGCGCCCGCGACGACGTTGCTCTGCGTGAAGGTCGCGCTCGCGCCGTCCTCGCTGAGCGTGATCTCGGCGACGGCGTTCGCGGGGAGCGGCCCTCCCACCGTGTATTCGACCGTCGCCTTGCCCGTATAGGGATACGACTGGTTGAACTTCGTGACCGTGACCGTGTTGACCGTTTCAGCCATGACGCCCATCGCCATCGCGGCGACGAGGGACGAGACGATTCTCCTTTTCATTTTTTGCCTTTCTTTGTTTGGCGAAATAGCATACCCTATCCCCACAGCCGGTTGCAAGCGAGATTTTGGGAAAATCGCAAAGGACGGAGATCAAAAGGCAAAAGATGGAAGTCTCGCGCGGACGGGATTAGCGGATGACGATCACTGTGCCGTTGTGGTAGACGCGCACCGTCGCCACTTCGGACGCGGTGTAGTTCGCGTCGTCCGCGTAGGCGACCACCGAATACCGGGCCTTCTCCGGCGTGCCCGTGTCCACGTCGAGCCAGGCGCCCGTGGCGCCGGGGATCGGCGTCGTCCCCTTGAACCACTGGTAGCGCACCGCGCCCGGCGCGAAGGCGTGGAGCGAAAGCGCACCGCCCTTTCGGACAATCCCAGATGCCGGTTGCTCGGTGAACACGGGGCCGTTGCCCTTCGACGCCACCGCCGGGCGCACGAACACGTACAGGTCGCTCGTCGTGAAGTTCGCGCCGTTCCCGGCCGTCGTCCAGTCGACCTCCGTCGTGTTCGCCTGCTCGTTGCGGTTGCCGATGCCGAGCGAGGCCGTGCGCAGCGTCGTCGGTCCCGCAGATGCTCCCGTACGGGTCACGGAGAGGACGACCTGGCTCTCGCGGTAGTTGTGTACCTGCAGGCAGCCGTAGCCCGGCTTGGTGGTGAAGGTCCACGAGTCACCCCAGTCATACACTTCCGCGCTCGCGTTCGGAATGTTTTTCTGATTCCCCTGCGAGAAGTCGTGCCAGCAGAACTCGATGTTGCCGTCCGGGAAGTCGCCCGGCGTCACGTAGAGGTGGCCGTCCGACCGGTAGGCGCGCACGGAGAGGTTCGTCACGTATTCCTGGAAGTCGTTGACGCGGCGCTTCGTCGGCAGGCCGATCTTCGAGAGATCGTCCGTGAAGGCGCCCATCGACGCCCACGCCCATTGCTCCAAGCCGTCTGTGCCGACGAGGTGCAGCAAGTAGGCCACGCGGTCGAAGGCCATATTTCCGAAGCGCGACTCGTCCACCGCATACGGCGCGTCCGTCCACGTGTAGCTGAACGTCGTGTGCGGGATATGCAGCAGGTTCACGAGCGCGTAATCGCCCGCTTCCGGCACGGCCTCCGCCGTGAGGAACGCGGGGAGCGGGTCGGCGGCGGCGGTCGTGAAGGACTTGCTCGCCGTCTTCGCCTCGCCGCCGGACGTGTAGGCGCACTGGAGCGTGTAGCTCGCGGAGGCGGCAAGCGGCTCGGCGAGCGTCAGCACCACCTCGCGCGGGTCGACCGGGGACGCGACGACGTCAGCCACGGCCGCGTTGCCCGACGTGAACGTCCACGCCGAAGGGTCGCGCAGCTGCGGCGGCACGTTCTCGACGAACGCCACGCTCACCTTCGTCCGGTCCAGGCTCGCGACGGCGTGGAAGATCGCGGACGGCGTCGTCTCGAACGCCACGAACACGTAGAGGCGGCGCACGGCGTACTGGGGGGCCTTGTACGTCTGCGTCCAGTCCTGGTTGGCCGCCGTCGAGTAGTTGCCGATGCCGATGTCAGTGTTGCCGTCGGAGTGACGGAGCCGGCTGATGGAGATCAGCGTCTGCGCCTCGTTGTAGTTGTGGATCTGCAGGCAGCTGTAGCCGGCGGCCGTCGCGGAACTCGGCAAGTCGTCGAAGTCGTACCGGCCCGTGTTCGCGCCGATGCTGAGGCTGTTGCCCTTGCCGTACGACGAGAAGAAGAACTCGATGTTGCCGTCCGCGTACCGGCCCTGCTTCACGCCGCTCACGTTGGAGGCGACGTCGAGGTTCGAGACAAACCGCTTGATATTGCCGTTCGTGGCGAACGAGTAGGAGGCGAGGTTGTCCGTGAAGCCGTCGAACGCCGCCCAGCACCAGGTGGTCGTGGGAGTCGCGTTGGTCGTCGTCAGCTCCAGGTAGTAGCCCACGCGCGCGACGTGCCGGCCGGCGTAGCGCGCGCGGTTGTCGACCGTATGCGCGGCCGCGTACTGCGCCGCGTTGTGGCTGTTGAACGGCGTGGGCACGTCGATCTGGTAGAGGAGCGTGTAGTCCTTCGCCTGCGGCACGTTCGCGGCCACGTGCGCGGGCACGTCCGGCTTTGGCCGCACAAGGACGTGAAGCCTCATGCTGGAGAAGTTGTCGGCGTTGTCGTATGCCTGTGTCCAGTCGGGGTTGATCGTGCCGGTCGCCGACCTGTTCGCGCGGTACTGCGTGTTGTTGCCGATGCCGGCGCCGACTGGCTGGCCTGTGTTGCTGCCGTTGAAGTTGCTGATGCCGAAGATCGTCTGCCGGTTCGTCACGTTGTGCACCTGCATGCAGGCGTGCCACGTGGTCGCGCCGCCCGACAAGCTGTCGCCCCAGTCGCAGGTGCCCGCCGCATACGGGATCTGGTTGTCGTTCGCGCCGCCGTAGTTATGCGGCCAGAACTCGAGGAACCCGCCGTCCATCCCCGTGCCGTTCACGATGCCGTCCACGTTGGAAAAGACGTCCTGGTTCGTCACCCACTTCTGCCCGAAGCCGATGCTGTCGTTCGCCGGCACGCCGAACTTGGCGAGGTCGTCCGTCCAGGCGTCGAACGAGACCCACACGAAGTTCGTCCCCGTCCCGTCCTTCTTCACCTGCTCGAAGTAGTACGCCACGCGCTCGGCGCCGTCCGGCAGGCTCCGCGTCGCGTCCAGGTAGTACGGCACGCGGTTGCGCCAGTTCACGCCCTTCGTGACCGGCACGTTCAGGGAGTAGAGCGGCAAGTAGCCCGCGCGGAGCTCCGCCGGCACGTGCTCGGCGACGCCCGCCGGAAGCGGACGCGCGAGCGTCAGGGTGGCGCCTGCCGCCATCGGCGTGGCGCCGTTCGCCGCCGCCTTCACGTGCGCGCCGTCCACCGACAGGTTGAAGCTGTCCGACGCCACGCCCGCCACGTAGACGTGGACGAGCGAGAAGTCGTTTCCGTCGCGCTCAACGGACGTCACGTAGCCGGACGAGACGGCGAATGCCCCGTCGAGGCCTTCCAGCAACACGTCCACCGAGAACTTCACGTCCACCACCGTCCTGTCGCTC
>CACXPT010000165.1 GCA_902769585.1 uncultured bacterium | reverse complement strand
GGCAGCTTCACCGGCACGTCGGCGAGGCGGCCGTACTGCCACGACGCCACCTTGAACTCGCCTGCAGCCACGCGCTCGCCCTCCACCATGCGCCCTGCCGCGTTCCAGTGCCGCACGCGATAGGAGAGGTCCAGCCGCTTGCCGGAGAAGCGCCCGGTCGTGAGCGAGATGTCGACGGGCATCGTCCACGTCTCGCCAGCCACGAACTCGCGGCACAGCTCCACGTCGAGCGGGAGGAACGCGTCGGCGTGCCAGTCCTTCAGCGACGAGCCGGGGAACAGCTCCTCGATGCCGGTGAACTTCGGCGAGCGGTCGTAGCGCACGTAGCCGTTCCACTCGTTGATGACGTCATGGTGCTCGGTGTAGAGCCATCCGCCGCACTGCAGGCGGCGGCGGAACGCGTTCATCATCATGTGGTAGTCCCAGCTCCAGTCGCAGTCACCCGTCGAGCCCTTGTAGCCCCACACGTTGCCGCACTCGCTGTTGAGCATCGGCTCGCTGCCCTGCACGAATCCGCCGACGTAGTTCCCCGTCGAGCCGGGATACGTCATCTTGCAGTACTCCTCGACGGTGCTCTCCCACTTGTAGCCGGGCCTGTAGGCGTGCCACGTGTTGATGTCAGTGATCACGTGGTCGTGGTTGCACGGCGAATTGTCCTCCACGAGGCGCGTAGGGTCGAGCGCCTTCGCCTTCGCGTAGGCGTTCGCCACGCGGCGACGCACCCAGGGCGCGTAGCGCTTCGCGCGGTCGCGGCCCCAGTTCTGTCCGTCGGCGAAGAGTCCCCACGTCTCGTTGAAGAGCACCCACGAGAACACGGAGGGATGGTTGAAGTCGCGCTTCACCATGTCCTCGAAGCATGCCCAATGCTCGGTGAACATCGCCTCGCTCGCGGCCCCCCATGCGCACGGCACGTCGGCCATGATCAGCAGGCCGAGACGGTCCGCCCAGTACAGCTTGCGCGGCACCTCCACCTTGATGTGGACGCGGTTGCCGGAGAGCGCCAGGTTCTTGGAGATGAGGATCTCGTTCTTCATGAACTCGTCGGACGGGAACGTGTAGAAGCCGTCCGGATGGTAGCTCTGGTCGAGAGTCAGCTGCAGGTAGATCGGCTTGCCGTTGAGCGTCACGTACGGATGGTCCGTGCCGGGCAGCTTGCCGACTCCGACCTTGCGCATGCCGAAGTACGTGGACACCGCGTCCTCGCACCCTTCACCCTTCAGCGTCGCGCGCACCTCGTAGAGGTAGGGGTTCGAGAGGTCCCACAGCTTGACGTTGCGGAGCGGGATCTTGATCTTGACGGACTGCTTTCCGGGAGGGAACGACGCGAGCGCCGGGTTCGCGCGGTCGTCCTCCTTGAACGCCAACTCGAACTCGAGCGGCTTGCGCGCAGGCTCGCCCAGCGTGATCGTGGCGTGTACCGCGCCGTTCTCGATATCGGGAGTGAAATGCACGGACTCGAGGTACTCCCCTCCGCGCGCCTCGAGGTAGACGGTCTGCCACACGCCGCGCGCATTGCCGTACGCCTGCTTGCCGTAGAGTCGCCAGCTGCTGCGGGCAGGGACGTTGCCCTCGTCCCACGCACGAAGAGTGAGCTTCTGCGTCTCGCCCCACTTCACCAGCTCGGTCAGCTCGAACTCGAACGGCGTGTAGCCGCCAGAGTGCGAGCCGAGCTTCTGCCCGTCGAGCCAACCAGTCGTGTCGTGGTCGGACGCGCCGACGACGAGGAACACGCGCTTGCCCTTCCATCCGGCAGGAATGGTGACGTCGCGCCGGTACCAGCCGATGTCGGCCTCGTCCTTAACGCCAGAGAGCTTGCTTCCCCACGGAAACGGCACGAGTATGCTCTGCGCGAAACGGTCGTCCTTGGCGGCGAACCACTTGTCCTTCAGGCCTGAGTCCTTCGCGTCGAACGCGAACTTCCAGCTGCCGTTCAGGTTTATCCACTCGGCGCGCTCCCAGTCTGGACGCGGATGTTCCGGCAGCGGAATTTCCTCCGCGGCGAGCGCAAGAGCGCCGCATGCGGCAAGCGCGAGAATCCATCTTGAATGCATGTCTGTTCCTTTCCTTTTAGTTTGAGATTGATTGAGATATTTACCTACCGAAGACCTGTCTGGCGCAGAAGCGCGTCGATCGTTGGCGAACGACCGCGGAAGCGCTTGAACACTTCCATCGGATCCACGCTGCCGCCAAGCGCGAGGAACGTGTCGCGGTACTGCCGCCCGATGCGGCGCACCGCCGCCTCGTCATCCAGTCCCGCCTCCTCGAAAGCGCCGAACACGTCCGCGCTCATCACCTCGCTCCACTTGTAGCCGTAGTAGCCGGCGGCGTACCCGCCTGCGAAGATGTGCGTGAAGGCGTTGAGGAACCGGTCTTCAGGAATCGTCGTCCCCGGCATGAAGTCCTGAAAAATGCGGTCCTTCAACGCGTTAGGATCGGCGGGCGGTGACACGTGCAGCCGCATGTCCAAGGTCGCGAAGGCGAGCTGTCGCATTGACGCCGTGGCCGCGCGATAGTTCTTCGCCGCGCGCACACGCTCCAACAGCTCCGCCGGAATAGCCTCGTTAGTCTCCACGTGGCGCGCGAAACTCTTAAGGGTCGTCGCGTCCAGGCACCAGTTCTCCATGAACTGCGATGCAACCTCCACGGCGTCCCACTCGACGAGGTTAAGGCCTGATGCGCCCACGTCGTCCACCTTCGTGAGCATGTGCTGGAGCGCGTGGCCGAACTCGTGGAAGAGCGTCTCCACCTCCGAGAAGCGCATGAGGGCACGCCCCTCGGCGTCGGGCAGGGCCTGGTTGCAGCATATGACCGCAAGCGGCTTCGTCACCGTCCCGTCCGGCTTCAGCTCGCGCGAGCGGAACTCGTTCATCCACGCGCCGCCGGACTTCGTCTCCGGCCGCGAGTACGGGTCGAAGTAGAAGTGCGCCACCGGTGCATGGGACTCGTCGTACACTCGGAAGAAGCGCACGTCCTTGTGCCACACGGGCGCCGTCCAGTCCGCAGGCTCGATGGCGATTCCAAACAGCCGCTCGGCAAGCTTGAAGAGTCCGTTCAGCACCACGGGCATGTTGAAGTACTGCGAAAGTTCCTCCTCGGAGTAGGAGTACATCTTCTCGCGCCGACGCTCGGCCCAGAACGCGCGGTCCCACGGCTGTATCTGTCCCTCGAACCCCTCTGCGGCGGCGAATTTTGAAAGCTCCGCCTCCTCGCGCTCCGCCACCGGCTTCGAGGCATCTGCCAGGTCGGCGATCATCTTGTCCACGGCGGCGACGGACGGCGCGCACTTCTCGGCGAGCGACAGGTCGGCGTAGCTCGCGAACCCGAGCATAGCGGCCTGTTCCTTGCGCAGCGCGAGGATGCGGTCTATCCGCTCGGCGTTCTCCGGCGCACGCGTCGCGCGGGCGCGCAGAAGCGCTTCACGCACTGGCCTGTTGCGCGAGTGTTTCATGAACGGCACGTAGACGGCGTCCTCCACCGTCACGGTCCATGGGCCCTTCTCCGGATCTTCCTTCCCTGCGAGCATTGCCTTCAGCTGGGCAGGCAACCCATCAACCTCGGCCGGATTCGTCAGCACGAGCTTGAACGCCTTCGTCGCGTCGATCACGCTGTTGCGGAAGTCGTTGGAGAGTTGCGCAAGCTCGGACTGTATCTCGTTGAACCGCTTCTGCCTCTCAGGCGGAAGCGCCACGCCGGCGAGTTCGGCGCTCCGCACCATCTTCGCAAGGATGCGCTTGCGCGCGGGAGTCTCCGCAGGGGTCTGCTTGGCGAGCTCGTAGAATTTCTTCGACTGCCCCACGCGCAAGGCGAACGCCACGATGTCCTGCTGGTACTTCTCCTCCACCTTGCGCCACGACTCGGAGTTCGCCACGGAGAGGAGATGCATGATGCAGCCCCACGCCTCCCAGAGCGGGCGGGTGGATAGGTCGAGCGCGCGAACAAAGCCGTCCCACGTCGGCGTGGCGCGCTCCTCGAGCGCATCCACCGCCGCCTTCGTGTCCGCCAGCAGCCTAGGCATCGCCTCGTGGGCGGCCTCCGGCGTCATCGCCGGAAAATCAGGAAACTCGGCAACTGGACAGAACGGGTTCTTCATGTCAGCCAACCAGTCCGAGCGCGGCGAGCGTCTTGCGCATCTGCTCGCGGTTCGCCGCCGTCGTCTCGCACAGCGGCAGTCGGAACACGGCCGGAATGCGGCCCATGAGCGCCAGCGCCTCCTTCACCATCACGGGGTTGGTGTCGATGAAGAGGTCGTGGAAAAGCGGGTAGTACCTCGCGTGGAGCTCCCTCGCCCCGGCCATGTCGCCGGCGAGCGCGAGACGCACGAAATCGCCCATTTCCTTCGGGATCACGTTCGAAGCCACGGAGATGACGCCACTCGCGCCCACTGAGATCATCGGCAGCGTGAGCGAATCGTCGCCGGAGAGGACCGTGAGGTCGGGGCAGAGGTTGCGGATGGCGCTCACGCGGTCAACGCTTCCAGCCGCCTCCTTTATGGCCGTCACGTTTGGATGCTTCGCGAGCCTCGCCACCACGTCGAGCGGGATTTCCTTGCCGCTGCGGCCCGGCACGTTGTAGAGCACCACGGGCAGGCCAAGGTCGGCCACGGTGGCGAAGTGACGATATATGCCCTCGGGATTCGGCTTGTTGTAGTAGGGCGTCACCTGAAGCGTCGCGTCTGCGCCACCGGAGGAGATTGCCGCTTTCGTGAGGGAGATCGCTTCCGCGGTGGAATTCGCGCCCGTGCCGGCGATGATCTTCACGCGGCCGGCCGCGTACTCGATCGTCTTCTCGATCACCTTATGGTGCTCGTCGTGAGAGAGCGTGGGCGACTCTCCGCTCGTCCCGACGGCGCAGATACCCTCCACGCCGTTCTCGCACTGCCAGTCCACAAAAGCCTTGAGCGCTCCGTAGTCCACCGCGCCGTCCTTGTCGAACGGCGTCACCATAGCCGTAATCGTGCCTTCGATCTTCATGCCTATCCTTCCTAAAATCGGATTTGATTATACCCCCAAACGCCGCGCCTGTCAAAGCGCAGGCGAGCTCTTTTGGGCGATCCTGAGCCGAAGGACATTCGTCTCGCCGTCCCGCGAGTAGCTCACTTCGTCCATCATCTTCTTCACCATCAGCAGGCCGAGCCCGCCGATCGGACGCTCCTCAGCAGACAGGGTGATGTCGGGGTCGGCGTGCGTCAGCGGATTCCACGGCGTGCCGTCGTCGATGAAGTACAGGCGCCACGTGCCTTCAGGCGCACCGTGCTCGATGCGTACCCTGAGGTCGTGCGCACCGGAGAACTTCATCACGTTCGACGCGATCTCGTCCAGGCATACCATGAGCTTCGTGGTGATGGCGAGCGGACAGCCCATGGACTCCAGCGCGCTCTCGAGGAACGCGACCAGATCCGGCATCGCCGCCATGTCCGCCGGCACTGTCTTCTCCAGCACGCTCTCAGGCCTAGCGCCGGAATCTGTGTTCTGGCCGTCCATGTCAGGCGAGCGTCAGGATGTCGGAAAAGCCGGTGATGTCAAAGACCTCGCGCACTGCGGGGACTGCGTTTACAATCGTCAGCGAACCGCCCGCGGCGCGCATCCCCTTCTGCGTGGCGAGCAACACCCGAAGCCCGGCGGAAGAGATGTAGGCCACCTGGGCGAAGTCCAGCACGAGTTCCGATATCCCGTTGAGCAGGGGCTTGAGTTCCGACTCCAGCTGCGGAGCCGTTAGCGTGTCGATACGCCCGTCGAGGGCGACCGTCAGGCGGTTTCCGTCTTGGTTCTTGGACGTTATCATTATTTGGTTCCTTTCTCGAACTTGAAGATATTTCTGTTGTATCCGATGGTGGTAAGGTTCATCCGTTTCGGCTGGAACTCCATCACCGAAGCGACCAGGTACGTGCGAAGGGACGTGATGCGCGCGTCCGAGTCTGTGATGTCGAACACCTCGCCGTCATCCCGGAGGATCAGCACGACCTCGTCGCCGTTGAGGTCGAGCGTCACCTCTGCGCGCAAGTCGCGTGCACCGTTGCGGTCCTTCACCGCCATGAAGACCTCCTCCACCATCAGCGATGCGCGCAACACCGTAGTCTGCGGCGCGCCCGCCGCCTTGAGAATTCTTGCCACCTCCTCCGAGGCAGCCGTGATTTCGCTCTCCGTGAGCTTAAGGTTCAGCACGTGGAGGTTCATCTCCCTCTCGCGGGGAAGCAGAAGCGGAAACTGCCTACGTCCGTACCGCACCAGCAGGAACACGCAGAAAAGCAAGGCTGTCGCGACCGGCGCCGCCCCCAGGGCCGCCCATACGCCGTTTATGCCGAAGAACTGTCCGCAGACGGGAAATAGCGCGACAGGCACCACGAGGTTCGCGAGCACCGTCAGCGAGCAGGCCAGCCACTCGCGCTCTATGAACAAATAGTAGGAGTTGAACAGCAGCACAAGCGCCGTGCAGACAAGTCCCGAGGCAACTATGCGCACCGCCGTGCATGATGCCGGAACGAGATTCGGATCGTCTATGCCCAGAAGCCCCACCACGATCTGCGGCCAGCACATGAGGATTGCAAGGACCACACCCCCGAACAGGGTCGCCACGCAAGTGGCGGCGCGCATCACCGTGCGCACGCCAAGCGTGTTCCCCTCTCCACGATACACGCCAATGATCGGCTGCGCGGCGTTCGGCGTGCCGTTGAACGCCTCCGAGAAGCCGATCACAGCGATGACCACATTCAGCACAGGCAGGATCTCCGAGCCGAAACGGCTGATGACATATGCGTTCAGCAGCATGAACAGCAGGGCCCAGCACAGGCGAACGCTCGCGTCGCCGAACGAGCTCTTGCAGATGCGCAGCAAGTCCCCGAATGCGAAGTGCCGGACCAGGCGTAGCGTATGGCCACGCCGGAGGAAATGGCACGAGATGACAAGTATCGCTCCTATGTTCCCGATCGTCGACCCCAATGCGCACCCTGAAATGCCCATCGCCTTGCAGAGAAAATAAGAGACGGCGCAGTTGCCAAAGAGCTGCACAACATACGAGCCCATGCAGAGACGGGCGCCACCGTCGGCATAGACCGCGCTGGCCAGCATCACGGCGATCGGCTCCAGGAGAACGTTCGGCACAAACCAGTTCCAGTACGGCACGGCATAGCCGATCACGTCCTTCGACGCGCCGAACATGCCGAGGAACGCATCGCGCCCGGCGACAAAGGCCACTATGCCGACGACGCCGAACAGCACCGCGCCGAACATCCCCTGCGAGAACATTTCGGCCGCCCGGTCGCGGTCGAAACGACCTATCTCCGTCGAGAAGCATATTGCCGTGCCCGTACCCAGGAGGCACGCGACGAACGAGACGAAGTTCATTGGCGACTGAAGCAGGTTAAGCCCGGCAAGCGCCGTCTCCCCCAGCAAATTTCCGGCAATGACACTATCGGCGAATCCCATGAGGAATTCGATCAACATGGAGAAGGTTTTCATCCGCACGAAAGATATTGGAGCCGGCAGAGGGATTCGAACCCCCGACCAGCGGTTTACAAAACCGCTGCGCTACCACTACGCTATACCGGCCGGAAAAACGCATGTATTCTACCACAAAACGGCGGCGTTTCAAAGACCAGATTTTATGCTATACTGAAAGCCCCTCAGATGACAGAAGAACTCACACCAATGCAGAGGCAGTATCGCGCCATCAAGCGCGAGCTGCCGCCCGGGGCGATACTGATGTTCCGCCTCGGCGACTTCTACGAGATGTTCGGGGAGGACGCCATCGTCGCCTCTCCCATCCTCGGCGCAACGCTCACGCAGCGCGGCGGCGCTCCGCTGTGCGGCATTCCGTACCATGCGCTCGACGCATACCTCGCCAAGCTCATCCGCGCCGGCAAGACCGCCGCCATCTGCGACCAGATGGAGGATCCCCGCCTCGTAAAGAAGGGACAGGTCGTCCGCCGCGAGGTCACGCGCATCGTCACCCCAGGCACCATCACCGAGGACGGCCTCCTCGACGCGGACGCCAACTGCTACATCGCCGCCGTGGCAGGCCTCGGCCTCGCCCTTCTCGACCTCTCGACCGGCGAGTTCACGGTAGAGCCGTTCGACTCCGCCGAGAAGCTCGCGGACGCCCTCGCCCGCTACCGCCCCGCCGAGCTCGTCCTACCTCGGCCCGACACTGAGGCGCCAGCCGATACCAAACCAAATGCCGGCGACCGTCCTGACGCGGCTGACCTTCAGTCCGCCGCGAAGAACCGCACCTACGCGGACGCCTGGACCTTCAGCCTTGATGCCGCGCGCGAGGAGCTGCTGCGCCACTTCAATGTCACCGCTCTCGACGGATTCGGCCTCGAAGGCAAGAACGACCTCGTCTGCGCTGGCGGCGCACTCCTCCACTACGTCCATGTCACCCTTCGGCACGCCGTCGACCACGTGCGCAGCATCCGCCTGCGCGAGTCGGCCGATTTTCTTGCGCTCGACGCCGGCACGATCCGCCACCTCGCGCTCCTGCCCGGCGACGGCGTCTCGCGGGAAGCTTCGCTCCTCGGCGTACTGAACGTCACGCGCACGCCCATGGGCGCGCGGCGCCTCGCCGCATGGATCCGCCAGCCTCTCCGCCGCGCCGACGCCGTGAACGCCCGCCTAGACGCAGTGGAGACGTTCGTCAAGGACCGCATCGCCCTTTCCTCCCTCCGCGAACGCCTCGGAGGCGTCCGCGACCTCGAGCGACTCATCGCCAAGGTGGACTCCGGCCGCGCCAACGCGCGTGACCTCCGCGCACTCGCCGCCTCCCTGCGCCCCGTGGCGGACGTCAAGGGCGAACTTGACGGCGGCAGGCAGACGGCGGACGGCAGCTTGGTGGCGTCCATACGTGACCGTCTGTCGCCGGAGGGAGACACCGTCGCGCTGGTCGACCGCGCGATCTGCGAGCAGCCGAACGTCATCCTCACCGAGGGCAACCTCATCGCGCCCGGCTACAACGCCGAGCTCGACGAGCTGCGCGAGATGGCCGCTGCCGGGCACAGGTGGATCGCCGAGTACCAGGCGAAGGAGGTGGCGCGAACCGGCATAAAGACCCTGCGCGTGCGCCGCAACTCGGTCTTCGGCTTCTACATCGAGATATCCAAGGCCGCCGCCGTCGCCGCGCCGCCGGAGTACGAGCGCCGCCAGACTCTCACGAACGCCGAGCGGTTCACAACTCCCGAACTGCGCGAGTACGAGCGCAAGGTGATGGGCGCGCAGGAACGCTCCTACGCGCTCGAGGCCGACCTCTTCCGCGACGTAGTCGCCAAGGTGGCCCTGCGCACGGCGCCAATCCAGCAGACCGCCGCCGCGCTTGGCGACCTCGACGCCATCCTTTCCCTCGCCGACCGCGCGCTCGCAGCAGGCTACGTGCGCCCAGTGGTTGACGATTCGGACGTGCTTGAGATCGCCGACGGCCGCCACCCCATAATCGAGCAGCTGCCCGACGCCGAACCGTTCGTCCCCAACGGCACCAAGCTGAACGGCACCACCGACCAGATCATGCTCATCACCGGCCCCAACATGGCCGGCAAGTCCACTTACCTCCGCCAGGTGGCCACGATCGCCATCATGGCGCAGGCCGGCTCGTTCGTGCCGGCCGCGTCCATGCGCCTCGGCGCGCTCGACCGCGTCTTCACCCGCATCGGCGCCGGCGACGACCTCGCGCGCGGGCGTTCAACGTTTCTGGTGGAGATGCAGGAGTCCGCCAACATCCTCAACAACGCCACGCCACGCTCGCTCATCGTCCTGGACGAGATCGGCCGCGGCACATCCACCTTCGACGGCATCTCCATCGCCTGGTCCGTGGCAGAGTATCTCCACGAGAACCCGAAGGTGAAGGCGAAAACCCTATTCGCCACGCACTACCACGAGCTCACCGACCTCGCCGAGAAGTTCCACGGCATCAAGAACTACACCGTGCGCGTGAAGGAGGACGGCGACCGCGTCGTGTTCCTGCGGCGGATCGCCCCTGGTGTCGCCGAGCGGAGCTTCGGCATACATGTGGCCGCAATGGCCGGACTACCGCGCGCCGTCGTTGACCGCGCAGACCAGATCCTCAAGAACCTGGAGGCGAACGACCTCGACGTCAACGCCCCGAAGGTCGTGCGCCGCCCGCGCAAGAAGCTTTCCGACCTTCCCGGCCAGATGACGCTCTTCTGACAGGGCACGCGGGACGCGTGCCCCTACCGGAGCGCGCGAAGCAATAACTGGGGCAGCCGCCTTACAGGCGGCGGCATGGGGAATGCCACTTCCAATTGGCGTGCCGCCCGCTGGGAATTTCATCGGAAGGTGGGCGGGCCAAGGCGCTGGAGCGCAAAGCGGCCTAGTGCCTGTCTGGCCACCGGACCGCCGCCAAGATGGCGGCTTCCCAGTCAGGCGACGTAACGCAAGGCTATCGGCCAGTTCCACTGCGCGAAATCGTATTTCCGTCCACGGTCAGGCCTGGCACGTCGCCCTTCACGAACGGCTCGAACGCGCCGAGCGCGGGCGCCACGACGTAGCGGTTGCCCGTGATGAAGACGTCCCGAGCCGCGCCGAAGACGAACGAACCCGTCGTCTTGTCGACGCGCCGTGTGCCCGTGAGGATGATTTCGTTGTCTCGGAAAATCAGGTTGCTCACCGGATTGCCCACGAAGAGCGGCCCCGACGGATCGGCGATCGTGCACTTCTCGACGAGGATGTCGCCGTGGAACGCGATGTCGAAGCCCGTCGGCGGTTCCATGGTGAACACGTTGTTGCCGGGCGGATAGGGCTTGGGACGCGGGAACCTGACGTAGGTCTCGAAGACCGGCAGCGCGGCGCGCGACCAATCCGCAAGCGTGCAGTCGTGCTCGAACGTGCACCGGCGGATCACGACGTCGCGCGAGCCGCGTCCCTCGCACCAGAATTCCCTCGAGTGCGCGGACCCCATCTTGAACCCGGATCCCGTGCGGATGAAACGGCAATCCTCCACCGTCACGTGTTTCGGCTGGACGATCTCGCGGAAGTGCGTGTCGTGGAAGGTACAACCGCGCATCACAATATGGTCGCTCTGGAACGTGTTGTCAAACACGAGGAAATGCTCGCCCGCGAGCGGCGGCAGGTCGCGATCCACCACGAGGCAGTCGCCCTCCGTGGCGAGGAGACGCCCCTTCCAGCCGAGCGGACGGAAGTTCGGCGCGAGCAGCTCCAGCTCATTGCCCGGCTGCGCGCCGAGGTATTCGGGGCCCCTCACGTTCGTCACCCGGATGCGCCGCGGACCGTCGGGGACGCCGAGCGTGAAACAGTCGTGGATGTTGAGTCCATCGTCGTTCTGAAACGAGATCACGCAGTCGATGAACTTGATGTGCCCCTTCGAGCGCGCAACGTGGCATCCGTCGGACGTGCCCGTGCAGGGACGCCCTGGAACCGGCTCCACCACAACCTTGCGGAACTCCCCGTACTCCTGCGCGCCGTCCACCACGATCGGCATCCCGAAGCAGCCGAGCACGTTCACGTTCTCCACCGTCACGTGCCTGCCGGAGTGCATCGTGATGCCGTTCTTGCCGTAGTAGTAGTGGAAGACCCGGTACGTAGTACCCTTCCGCATCTGGGCGACCGTCCGCCGGTTGATTGCGGCGCCGTAGTAGTGGTCGTTCACCGGCGCGGCGTACTGGCCTGGCTCGCGCACGCCCGGCCACACGCGCACCGCATGCGGCGAGAGCCACGCCATCTTCGTGCCGAAGTGCCCTTCGGTGAGACCGAACAGCAGCCGACTTGGAGTTTCGGCCGTAAGACGCGTCCGCTCTGCGTTGATCGGCGTCATCGTCTGGATCGGCATGGGGCGTCCGTACCACGGATGTCCCTGCGGCCAGTCGGGAAGATCGAGGTCGAAGTGATCGAGAAGTTTCCGACCACGCACCGCTGGCAGTTCGTCACGAGCAGGCTCGAGTCGTGCGGCACGCGGACGGACGTCGCCGCAAGCCGCCGCGTCGGGCGGCGGAACACGAGCGCCGCGCCGGCGCCGTCGAACGTGAAGTCCTCCATGTCCGCCACGACGAGGCCGTGGTCCGGATCGAAGCAGTTGTAGGTTCCCGGCGCCAGCACGAGCCGGGACGCCTTCGTCCGGCGGCAGAAATCGAGCGCGCGCATCACCGCTGCGGCGTTGAGGTCGTTGGTAGCGGAGAACCCGAAATCCGCGGCGTTGACGACCGCGCCGCCGTGCGCGCGCGGACGCTCCACCTCGAACGCCTCAGCGCCCTGCGGCAGGCGCGCCGGACGAGCGCCGGCGTTCACCGAATCAGTAACACGCACATCCTTGCGCGGCGCCAGATTTGAGGTTACGGTCCATTCACCGGGGCCATACTCCCGCTCTGTGATTCCAGGCGCGGACACTATCGCCAAAGTTCCCTTCGGCACGGCGAACGTCCATGTCCATTTTCCGTCTTCCTCATACTTCCAGCTGCTTTTGATCTCTCCTTCCGGCGAGATGAAAGACGCGTCCACAGATCCCAAGCGTCTATCGGGGATCGGCGCAAGAAGAAAACGTTTCCAACCCACTGCGCCCTTCGGCTGGCGAATGCCGGCCGCTGCCGCGAAGAGCCATTCCGCCACGCATCCGTAGGCGTAATGGTTGAAGCTGTTCATCCCCACGGGACCAAACCCCTTCTCCTTCGTGTAGCCGTTCCAGCGTTCCCACACCGTGGCCGCACCCTGGTCGACCGAATACAGCCAGCTCGGAAAGGCGTCCTGCAGCAGCAGCGAATACGCCAGTTCGGGCGCGTTCGCCTCGAACGTCAGCGTCGGCATCAGGATCGCCGTGCCGAGGAATCCCGTCTGGAGACGATTGCCGCACGCCTTGATGTTGTCGATCAGATCGCGCTTCGTGGCCTCGACCGCCGCCGCTCCGCCGCAGAGGCCGAGCTTCAGCATGTAGAGGTCGTTGCACTGGCCCTTGTATTCGTCCTTGATCGTCCCATCCGGCCCAACGTAGGCCGCCGCGAACGCCTGACGCAGTTTCGCCTCCTCCTCCACATAGTGGCGTTCCGCCGCGCCGCGCCCAGTCGCCCCCGCCATCTCGCGCATGAGCATCGCCATCCACACGCGGAAGTACGCATTGAGCGCTTTGACCTGTCGTCCGTCCATGGCGTCGCCGGCATTCTTCTTGTGGTGCTCGAACGCCAGCCAGTCGCCGTGGTTGATGCGGTACGGGTCCGTATTGCCCTCGAGGAAGTCCATGTAGCGGACCATCGATTCCCACGACGCGTCGACGAACCGGCGGTCGCCGTACCACTTCCACAGGCGATAGGGGATGATCACCCCTGCGTCCGTCCATCCTGCGCTCGCCCACGGGGGGAACGTATGGCGCACGTTCGGCACGAAGCACATGTAGCAGCCGCTGGCGCGCTGCGCATCACGCAGATCGGCCAGGTACTTGCCCAGGAACTCACTCGTGTCGGCGAAATAGGCCGCGCTGTTCATGAACACCTGCGTGTCCGCCGTCCACCCCATGCGCTCGTCGCGCTGCGGACAGTCCGTCGGCGACGAAAGATAGTTGGAGAGCAGTCCCCAGCGAATGTTCGCGATGAGCCTGTTCACGCGGGCGTTCCCCGTGACGATGCGTCCGCGCTCCATCTCGCGCGTGACGGACGAAACGGGCGTCGAGCGCCAACGCGCGAACACGACCGGCCGAGTCGCCGTCACGCCGAGGTAGCGGTAGCCGAAGTACGTGTAGCGCGGCATGTACGCCTGCCGCCCGTCCTTGAGCGTGTAGCGGATGCCGGCATAGGCGGTACGCAGGGAAGCGAGGTAAGGCGTCCCCGCCGGACCATCGTTGCCGCGCGACTTCTCGCCGTGCGACTCGTTCAGCATCTCCGCCGCGCGGATCTCGAGTTCAGCCCCGGCCTCGCCCGTCACCTCGAACGACGGGACGGCTGAGCAGTTCTGTCCGAAATCGATTACCAGCATCTCGCCCGGTTCCAAACGCACGTCCTCCCCGTCTTTGTAGTGCCGGATCGTCTTCGCCACGCCGAACGCATCCTTCGACGCACCTTCCACGCCCTTGACGACATACATTTCCCGCGGCGTGAGAACGAGGTCTTCCCGAAGCGCGATCTTCGCCGCCGCAGGACGCAACTCGCCCGCGAACTCGGTGTTGCGGCGAACGCCCTTCAACCCATCCACTCTCCGCCGCGCATCATAGACCTCGCCCTCGTAGATTCCCGCCGAGACGAGCGGTCCCGTGTAGGCGGCGAGCCAACTCTCGTCCGTGCCGACCGTCTGCGCCGAACCGTCGTCGAACTCCAAGCGCAGTTCGCCGCGGAACGCGATCTCCTTGCCGAGCTGCCATTCCCGCTTGTTGCCACGCTGCCAGTCTGATACTTTGGCCGGCGGACGCATCATCTGGTCGCACCACCATCCGGGCGTGACGGTCGCGGAGAGAACGTTCGTCGCCCCGACGCGGCGATCGAGCAAGCCCGTCACGTCGTAGGAATAGACGTGGCGGCACTTGCCGCATTCCGTCACGCCCGGCTTGAGGAAGTCGTTGCCGACGCGCCGTCCGTTGGCGAACGCCTCGAACACGCCCTGCGCCGTGACGTCCCACGTCGCGCGCCGGATGGCACCCCTGTTCGCAAAGCTCTTCTCAAACACCGCCGCCGCGCCGTTGGCGGGCGCCTTTTCCTGCGGCGAAACAAACTCCGCCGCCACCGCAGCAGTCGCCACAAACGCGACAAAGCCTATGTTCACGCCACTCTTGACTAGCGATCTCATTCCCATTGTTGACTCCTTTTGTCCGAAATCAAATCAGCGGATAATGTTTTCGCCGGCGTGCAGGGGATGCGACACGCCCTTCCACACGAACGTGCCGGGGAGACCGTCGGGCAGTGTTACCGTTCCGGTCGGAGCATTATCCTCGAAATGTAGGACTGCCGAGACCATCCCTTTCGGCGTGGGCATACGCGCGGAAATGCGCTTCAACCCGCCCGGCTGCGGCGCGATGCGTACGGACGCAAACCCGTTCGACGCGGGCTTGATGCCGGCCACGCCCGTCAGCAGGTGGTAGATCGGATGCGAACCCCACGCATGGCAGTCGCTGCGCGCGCGTACGCCCGGCGCCTCGAGCGGCGTACGGAGACCGGTCCGCACGTAATCGCGCCACAGGTCGAGCCGCTTGAGGAAACGGTCTGTATGGCCGTATTTAACGTACACGTCAAAAAGGTAGTGCGAGAAGTAGACGGTCGTGCGGGCGAGGTCCGAGCTCGTCAGCAGCCCGTCCAGCGCGCGCGCCGCACGGTCGGGGGGCAGGATGTCCGACAGCAACGCCAGGCACTGCGCGTGTTCGCTGAACCGGTCGTGGGCCGCGGTGTCGGCGACCATCCCGCGCCCGTCGTCCCAGAACCTCGCGACGACGGCGTCCGCCAGCGCCTTCTTGCGCGCGCGCCAGTAGTCGGCCATCATCTTGTCGCCCGCCAGCTCCTCCACGCGGATCGCGCTGTCCAGCGCGTACACGCACAGCAGGTTGTTCACCGCGCTCAGGCCGAGCCTGCCGTCCGGCGCGTTCCCGTAGAAATCCCAGCCTTCCACCCAGTCCTGGAAGCTCCAGCCCGGCAGGTTCTCCAGCAGGCCCTCTTCGTTGGTGTAGTTCAAGAGCAAGTGGAGCGTATGGCGCATGCCGGGAAGACGCGCCTTCAGGAAATCCTTCCCGCCGTTCCAGAGCGCGTAGTCGCCCAGCATCGCCACCCAGCACATCGAATACGTCGAGGAATCCTGCACGAGGTAGCACGGACTGTTCATCGGCACCAGGCCGTTGTCGCGGCGCGCGTAGTCGAAGTGGCCGATGCCGAACCGCGTGAGGCGCGCGTCGCCGCTCAGCGCGTCCGCGATCAGCATCACCACGCGCGTGTCGCCGGGATACATCTGCTGCTCGAAGTAGGG
>CACXPT010000164.1 GCA_902769585.1 uncultured bacterium | reverse complement strand
TGCATGCTGGAGAGCTGCGACTACGCGGGGTGGTTCGACTGGAAGCGCACCGTGGGCGCGCCCGAGACGCGCCAGCCGCTCTGGAACATCTGGGGCTACTACCAGAACGTGGGGCTCGGGTTCTACGAGTACTTCGTCTTCTGCGAGGACATCGGCGCGGAGCCGCTCCCCGTCTTCATCGGCGGGCGCACGTGCCAGTTCCGCAACTCGAAGCTCTTCCCGAAGGAGAACCTCGGCTGGCTCGTCACGAACATGCTCGACGCGGTGGAGTTCATCCGCGGCCCCACGAACACGACCTGGGGCGCGCTCCGCGCGAAGATGGGGCATCCTGCGCCGTTCCCGCTCAAGACGATCGGCATCGGCAACGAGAACTGGGGCAAGGAGTACTACTCGCGCTTCTATCCGCTCGCGGCGGGCGTGAAGGCCGTGCATCCCGACCTCAAGGTGATCGCCGCCATCGATCCGCACGTGATCCGTGACCCGCCGCGCGGAAAGGAGAGCTGGGCCGAGATCCGGAAGGGGGAGGTGGACTTCGCGGACGAGCACATGTACGCCTCGCCGAGCTACTGGCTCAACCACACGGACCGCTACGATTCGTATCCGCGCGACCACGTGCCGGTGTACATCGGCGAGTGGGGCACGCGCGACATCCGCCCCGACTGGATCGACGGACTCTACGTGTCGCTCGCCGAAGCGGCGTTCCGCATCGGCATCGAGAAGAACAGCGACGTGGTAAAGATGGTGGCCTACGCGCCACTCGCACGTCGGCGGGGCGCGCCGCGCGACGGGTTCTCGCTCCTCGACGTGACGACGGACGCGGTCTGCGGCAACCCTACCTACTACGCCGAGAAGATGTTCACGCACAACCGTCCCGACCGCGTCGTGCCCGTCACCTACACGAAGGTGACGACGCGCCAGCCGGCCGGCTGGGACCGCGAGAAGAGTCCGTTCAACCCGAAGGCGGAGGCGATCGACGTGACGTCGTTCCACGCGGGCGCTGGTCTTGCGGGCGACGAGCTCGTCGTGAAGCTCGTGAATGCCGCGCCTGAGGCGTGTCCCGTGACACTCGCTTTCGACGTGCCGATTCCCGCCGGCAAGGTGGCGCGCGAGATGTTGTGCGGCGAGCCGGGCGCGAAGAACACGCCAGAGGAGCCGAAGCGCGTCGTTCCGCGGAAAGACGAATTGCTCTTCACCGGTGGCAAGACGATGGAGCTGCATCTGCCGCCGTTCTCGTTCAGCGTGCTGCGAATTTGCAAAGAGGTAAAATGACGGGAGATGCTATAGTGCTCAAAGTTAAGTCGAAATTCCTTGTCGGACTGTGCGTCGCCTTTTGCGCGGCAATCGCCGCGGAAAAGCTGCCGTCCGTGCCGTCCAACCTCGATTTCGAGGAAGGGGCCAAGTACTGGCGCGTCCCCAAGCCGAAGTGGCGCGTGGAGGACGGTGCCGGGCGGGGCGGCTCGAAGGGCGTGGTGGGCGAGAACGACGATCCGCGCTCCTACTCGTTTCCGGGGCAGCGCATCGCCCTCGAGGGCGGCGCCGTGTACCGCTTCGGATGCTGGGTGAAGGCGGGCAAGATCATGAAGGACGGAAAGGCGATCCTTCCCTCGGTGTCGCTGGACTGGTCGGACGCCAACGGCAAATGGCTGTCCGCCGCGTACGCGTTTCCCGTGGCCAGCAACGAGCCCAATACGGACGGCTGGGTTCGCTACGAGGGCTTGACCTCGCCCCTGCCGGATGAAGCGGTGAGCGGCACGCTGCTCTGCTTCATGCCTCGTGGCGCCACCGGCAAGGTCCAGTTCGACGACTTCTTCTTCAGGTCCGAGGAGTCGCGCCCGGTCGACTGGCTGATGTCGTCCGCCTACCGCAACACCGCCGCAGACGGGGCGGTCACGTTCCACGCTAACCTGTACATCAATCGGGTCAAGCATCCGCTGGACACGCTCGTCCCGCAGTTCGTCTACAAGGCGAATGACGGGCAGACAGTTTCTGTGGCGCCCGACGAGATGTCGCCCAGGACGGCGTCGGTCGCGATTCCCGTCGAGCGGATGGCGGAAGGCCCGCATACGGTGGCGTTCGCGCTGCGCAACCGCGCCGACGGCAAGGAGCTGGGACGCGCCGAATGCTCGTTCACGCGCGGAACGGTCGTGCGCCGCGTCGCGTTCGACAAGCACAAGCGCACGCTCGTGGACGGCAAGCCGTTTCTGCCGCTGGGGATGTATGCGTCCGTCCTGAGTGACGAGGCGATCTCCAATTTCACGAACGGCGTGTTCAACTGCATCATGCCGTACAATCCCAAGCGCGAGCAGCTGGACGCCGCACACGCCGCAGGGCTGAAGGTGATCTACAGCGTCAAGGACATGGTGTGGGGCAGCAAGTTCGTGCGCAAGGGAATGGAGACGCGCGAGAAGTCGCTGGCGGCGATTCGCGAAGTGGTCGAGGCGGTCAAGGGACATCCTGCGTTGCTGGCGTGGTACGTCAACGACGAGGCGCCGGAGCGCCAGATCGGTCCGCTGCGCGAGATCAACGAGATGATCCACGCGCTCGATCCCGACCATCCCACGTGGGCCGTCACCGACAAGCCCTGGCACGTCCGGCCCTTCGTCGGCTCATACGACTGCATCGGCATGGACCCGTATCCGATCGGCAACAACCGTGGCGGCATCGACATCGCGGGCGGATGGGCGCTCGAGGCGCGCGCCGGATCCTTCGACGTTGTGCCGATGTGGCATGTGCCGCAGTGCTTCAACTGGAAATGGTATCGGGGCTCGGTAACCAACCCCGAGTTCCGCTTCCCCACGCGGGAGGAGCTTGATTCCATGTTTTGGCAGGCGATCGCCGCCGGGGCGAACGGACTCGTGCCGTACGCGTTCCACGGGATGCGGAAGAATCTCAAGGGGGCGGACTACGACAAGGCGATGGGCGACGTGAAGGCCGTGATGGCGTCCGTCAAGCGGCGCGAGGCGATCATCCTCTCCGATCCCGGACCGTCGGCGACCACCGACGCCACGAACCTGCTGTGCCGCACGTGGACGACGGCCAACGGCGAGACGTGGCTGCTTCTCAGCAACGCCAACCGCGCGAAGGTGACGGCCACGGTCAAGCTGGGCTCCTCCTTCCGCGAAGCCGCGCCAGAGGCGGGCGTGTCGGCTATGCTTACCTCGCCTGCCGTCTTGTCGGTGGAACTGCCCCCGCTCGCCTCCGGTTTCGTGCGTCTGGTGCCTGTTCGCGATGATTTGAGTAAAGGCAACAAGAACTGAAAGGACAACAAGATGAACATGACAAGCAAGGTGTTTCTGTGCGGCGTAGCGGCGGCGGCCGCGATGCAGGCTGCGGCGGCGAACGCGATGGACGACGTGCGCATCTACGGCCCCGTGGCCGACCGGATGAACGCGTGCGTCGCCAACCACGTGTGCGCGACCGATCCCATGTACTTCGCGCGCGAGTTCCGCTATCCCGCCGAGCCGGGCGCGTGGCAGACCGAGTTCTGGGGCAAGTACATGCTCTCCGCCGTACCATTCGCGTTCTATACGCACGACGAGGCGCTCAAGGCCAAGATCGCCAACTCTGTGAAGGAGGTCATCGCCAACCAGGAAGCCGACGGCTACATCGGCAACTACCCGAAGGACCGCCGTGCCGCAGGCGGCTGGGACCTCTGGGGCAACAAGTACACGATGCTCGGCCTTATGACGTGGTACGAGTACACGGGCGACAAGGCGGCCCTAGCGGCCGCCGAGCGCCTCGCCCGCTACGTGATGGGCATCTTCGGTCCCGGCAAGCGCAACCTGAACGAGACGGGATGCTGGCGCGGACTCCCCAGCTGCTCGATGCTGGAGGTGATCGTCAAGATCTACGAGCGCACGGGCAACAAGGACTACCTCGAGTTCGCGCGCTACATCGTCTCGCAGCTCGACGAGGGCGAGCGTTCGCCGCAGCTGATCTCGAGTGCCCTCGCAGGCGTGCTGCCGGGTGCGCGCGTCACGGATGCGAAGAACATGTGGGTACTCTCGAGCCGCAAGAGCTACGAGATGATGAGCTGCTACCAGGGGCTTCTCGCGTGGGCGCGCGTCACCGGCGACAAGCGCGCTCTCGAGGCGTGCGTGAAGACGGGCAAGGACATCGCCGCCACGGAGGTAAACATCTCCGGTGGTGCCTCGTGCCACGAGAACTGGTACGGCGGCGCGGCGAAGCAGACGGACACGTACATCTACGAGAACGAGACGTGCGTTGTTACCACCTGGCTCCGCTTCTGCCGCGAACTGCTCGTAGCCACCTCCGACCCGAAGTGGGCCGACGAGATCGAGAAGACCTTCTACAACGCCTATCTCGCCTCGCAGCGTCCGGACGGCAGCCATTTCGTGCAGTACACGTCGCTCTCCGGGCGGCGTCACCTGGGCGAGGACCACAGCCGCCTGCACACCAACTGCTGCAACGCGAACGGCCCGCGCGGCTACCTCGCGTTCCTCACGGCGCTCCTGACGGCGGACAATGACGCGGTGATGATGAACCTCTACGCCTCCGGCACCGCGTCTGTCGTGTGGCCGAAGACGGGCGAGAAAGTGTCCCTTGAAACCTACACGCTCTATCCGAAGATGGACACCGTGTCGATCCGCTACCGCGAGCGTGAGCCGAAGAGCTTCAAGCTGAAGCTCCGCATCCCGTCGTGGAGTGCGGCGACGCACGTTACGGTGAAGTCCGTGGGCGGCAGCCCGCAGGCGGTCGCCGGCGCGAAGGCGGGCTCGTACCTCGCGATCGACCGCGAGTGGAAATGCGGTGACCAGATCGACATTCGCTTCGACTTCACGCCAATTGGCCACCGCCTCAACGGTTGCGCCGCATTCACCGTGGGACCGCTTCTCCTCGCGCGTGACGCCCGCTTCGGGCGCGGCGACATCTCGGAGGTGCTCGCGCGCTGGGCGAACGTGGACAAGCCGCAGATCTTCCGCACGCGCACGCAGGACGACTGCTTCTACGCGACGTTCATGGGACTGTTCATGACAGGTGTCCACACGAAGAACGCGGGCGAGCGCTATCCCTCCGTGATCGACTTCTGCGACTACGCCTCCGCCGGCAACACCTGGGGCGACGATTCGTCCTTCCGCGTGTGGCTGCCGATCGAGAAGACGCCCGAGAGCCTCTGAGCCGTCTCTGCCGCGCCGCTCGCTTTTCGTCTTTCGCCTTTCGTGCGAAGGGCGGCTTGTGGTATAATGTTGGCCTTTCAAGAACCAGAAAGGTCATACGATGAAGATTCTAGACATGCCCTGCACGAAGGGCTTCATGCAGATTGCCCAGGACGGCGTGGACAAGGGCTGGCACGAGATGAACGGCGGCAACCTCAGCTACCGGCTGACGGACGCCGAGACGAAGAACGTCAAGGCCGTGTGCAGGAAGCCGGCCTCTGGCTGGACAGAGCTCGGCGAGTCGGTGCCGAAGCTCGCGGGCGCGTTCTTCATGGTGACGCGCACGACGGGCTACATGCGCAATGTCAAGCGCACGCCCGAGCAGGCGTTCGGCATCGTGGAGCTGGACTCGACGGGCACCAAGTACCGCATCTGGTGGGGGCTTTCCGACGGTGGCCGTCCCACGAGCGAGTTCCCGAGCCACCTCAAGAACCATGAGGTGAAGATGCTCCAGGATCCGGCGAACCGCGTCATCTACCACGCGCATCCCGTCAACCTGATCGCGATGACGTTCATCGTTCCGCTGAAGGACAAGGACTTCTCCCGCGCGCTGTGGCAGATCATGACGGAATGCCCGGTCATCTTCCCGAAGGGCGTCGGCGTGGTGCCGTGGATGGTGCCCGGAAAGGGCGAGATCGCGCAGGCCACCTCCAAGCTCATGGAGAAGTACGACATCGTGGTGTGGGCGCACCACGGCCTCTTCTGCGCCGGGACGACGTTCGACCGCGCGTTCGGCCTGATGGACACGGTGGAGAAGTCCGCCGAGATATACATGAAGGTTGCCGCCACAGGCAAGAAGCGCCTCTCGACGATCACCGACGCTGGCATCCGCAAGATCATCAAGGCGTTCGGGCTGAAGGACTTCACGACGAAGTTCCTGCGCTAGGGAAAATCACGACCGGAGAAAGACATGAAAGACCTCAAGGAAGCATACAAGACGATCGAGGCCGACCACTTCGCGCCGGCGCTCGAGATCTCGTTCATCGACGGCGACTCCCGCCAGACGCTCCGCTACGAGAAGGTGACGTGGAACATCGGCGGCGAGGAGAAGGGCCTCCGCTACGGCGAGAATCCCGGCCAGGAGGCCGCGCTCTACAAGCTCGTGAACGGCAACCTCGTCCTTGGCGACGTTGCGATGCTCGGCCCGAACCAGCCGCTCGCCTCCATCCCCGAGCTGCTGCAGAGCGGCAAGCATCCCGGCAAGACGAACGTCACGGACGCCGACAACGCGCTCAACATCCTCCGCTACCTGATGGACAAGCCGTGCGCCGTGATCGTGAAGCACAACAACCCGTGCGGCGTCGCGGTCGGCTCCACCCTCGCCGAGGCGTACTTCCGCGCGAACAAGGCCGACCGCCTGGCGGCGTTCGGCGGATGCATCGCGCTCAACCGCGACTGCGACATGGAGACGGCGAAACTCATCGTGGAGAACTACGCCGAGGTGGTTGTCGCCCCCGATTTCGCGCCGGGCGTGATGGACCTCTTTGCCACCAAGAAGAACCTCCGCGTCTTCCGCATCCGCAACATGGCTCGCCTCACCGACTTCGTGGCGAAGCACGTGATCGACTTCAAGAGCCTCATCGACGGCGGCCTCGTGGCGCAGACGTCGTTCTGCGCGAACGCGCGCAAGCCAGAGGACTTCATGCCTGCCTACTGCAACCGGAAGATTAAGGTGAAAGGTGAAGGTGGAGGTGAAGAGGTGCGCTACGAGGAGCACAAGATCAAGCGCCTGCCCACCGCGAAGGAGTACGAGGATCTGGTGTTCGGATGGCTGGTCGAGGCCGGCGTCACGTCCAACTCGGTGCTCTACGTGAAGGACGGCGTGACGGTCGGCATTGGCACCGGCGAGCAGGACCGCGTCGGCGTCGCCGAAATCGCGCGCGACAAGGCGTACACCAAGCACGCGGACTGGATCAGCTGGGAGAAGTACCAGCTGCCGTACAACGACCTGCGCCTCAAGTTCGGCGAGGAGGACGGCGCCAAGAAACAGGCTGAGATCATGGAGCAGACTCGCGCGGAGAAGGGCGGTCTGCCCGGATGCGCGATGGTGAGCGACGCGTTCTTCCCGTTCCGCGACGGCGCCGAGGTGGGCATTCGCGAGGGAATCACCTCGATCGTCCAGCCTGGCGGCGCGATCCGCGACTGGGACGTAATCGACTGCTGCAACGACGCGGGCGTGGCGATGGTGTTCACGGGGCAGCGTTCCTTCCGCCACTGATTCGTCGATGAAGCATCTGATCGCCATTGCCGCAGGCCTGGGCTACGAGGCTCTGGAACGGCGCCGGATCTTGGATATGGCGGGGCTTACGTTCCGCCCGGCCGAGTCCGTGTTCCCTGCCGTGACGTGCGTCGCGCAGGCGACTTTCCGTACCGCTGCGCCGTGCGGAAGCCGTCTTTCTGGGAGCAGTCCGCCTCGCTCGTCACGGGGCCGCGCATCTGGGACTCCCTGCGCGCCGGCGGCGCGAAGGTGGGGATGTACTTCTGGCAGCAGTCGCTGGGAGAGTCCGTCGACTACGTCCTTTCGCCCGCTCCCATCCACAAGCACGGCGGCGGCATGATCATGCGCAGCTACACGCAGCCTGCCGAGATGGACGACGTGCTGAACCGGCGGTGCGGCACGTTCCCGCTCCACCGCTACTGGGGACCTCTCGCCTCTCCGAAGGTGGGGCGCGCTGTGCTGGCGAATTTCTTCGCGATGGCCGAGGTGCACGAGCCCGACATCGCCCTTCTCTACCTGCCGACGCTTGACTACCAGGCGCAGAGGCACGGCCCTGCGAGCCGTTCCGCGTGGCGCGCCCTGCGCGAGTTCCGGTCGCAGCTTGAGAAGCTGGCGGACTTTGCCGAGATCAAAGGCGCGGAGCTGACGGTGTGCGGCGACTACGCGATCGGCGCGGTCGACCTTCCGCCGGCTTTCCCGAACGCGACGCTGCGGCGAGAGGGCCTGTTCAGCGTGCGGCCAGTGGAAGGGCGCGCGTATCCGGACTTCTACTCCTCGCGCGCGTTCGCGATGTGCGACCACGAGATCGCGCACGTCTACGTGCGCGATCCGGGCGATGTCGGCAAGGTCGCGGAGGTCCTTGAGGCCACCGGCGAGTACGAGACTGTCGAGCGCCGCGCCGGACAGCACTGGGCGCATCCGTCTGCCGGCGAGCTGCTGCTCACGGCGAAGAAGGGAAGCTGGTGCGCCTACCAGTGGTGGAAGGACGCGCGCGAGGCGCCCGACTGGGCCACGCACGTGGACATCCACAACAAGCCCGGCTACGACCCCTGCGAGCTGTTCTTCGGCTGGTCGATACCTCCGAAGACGTGCCAGGACCCCACGCGCGTCAAGGGCACGCATGGTCGCCGCTCCACCATCGCGTGGGCATCGACCGACACGCGCGTGGGCGGTGACTCGATGGGCGCCATCGCGGCACGTGTCCTATTTGTGGTATAATTTCCAGCAACCCATAAAGGAGAATTGAGAAATGGAAGCAACAGCAGCAAACCCGTTGGTCGGATCGTTGATCTTCGCGCTCGGAGGACTGGCAGGTGCAGTGTTCGCCGTGCCGTTCAGGAAGGTGAAGGGCTGGGCGTACGAGAAGTACTGGCTGGTGTACGCCATCTTCGGCCTGGTGCTGTTCCCTGCGCTGCTGGCGTTCGCCACGGTGCCTGACGCGTGCGGTGTCATCTCGCGCACGCCCGGGGCCGTGCTGGCACGCTGCGCCGGCTTCGGCGCCCTGTGGGGGCTTGGCGGCCTCACGTGGGGACTCATGATCCGCTACCTCGGCATCGGGTTGGGGCTCGCGATCGGGTGCGGACTCTGCTC
Source organism: uncultured bacterium (assembly GCA_902769585.1). Taxonomy (GTDB): domain Bacteria; phylum Verrucomicrobiota; class Kiritimatiellia; order RFP12; family UBA1067; genus RUG572. The sequence goes on along the minus strand of CACXPT010000164.1, from coordinate 3,607 downwards.
GGCCACGGGAACGCTCATTCCGCCGGTGGTGTCCGGCGAGGCTGGCAGACTGGTGGAGAATACCGGCGCGGTGGTCGTGCTGGCGGGTGTCCTGGCGTCGCTCCTCGGCATCGTGTTCGTCGGCCTTGCCGGCAAGTCCAAGGAGTCTGAGCTGCCCGAGGAGGAGAAGAAGAAGGCCGTGGCCGAGTTCGACTTCAAGAAGGGCATGGCAGTGGCCATATTCTCCGGCATTGCCTCGGCAGGCATGAACTTCGGCCTGCAGGGCGGCATCTGGAAGGCGTCGGTGGCGGGGCAGGACGTGACGGTGTCCATGTCGGACCTGGCGATGCACGCCGGCGCGAAGGCGAGCTGGGCCGGCATGGCCGTGCTGGTGGTCGTGCTGCTCGGCGGCTTCGCCGTGAACGCCGCCTGGTGCCTGTGGCAGATGGCGAAGAACCGCGGCAAGGCCGATGCGGAGCCGGGGACGAAGGCGCCGGTCGTGGCCAACATCTTCTTCGCCGGACTCGCGGGCGTCATCTGGGCGTGCCAGTTCGCGTGCCAGAAGTACGGCGAGCCGATCGTCGGCGACGACATGGCGTACATCGGCTTTGCGGTGGTGATGGGCTCGAGCGTGATGTTCTCGTCGGTGCTCGGCATCCTGCTGGGCGAATGGAAGGGCACTGGCAAGAAGACGAAGGCGTATCTGGCGATCGGCATCTGCGTGCTGGTGGCGTCGTTCGTCATCGTCTCTGCCGGCAAGAAGCTGGCGCCGCCGAAGTCGGCGGCGGACGTCGCCAAGGAGGCGGCGCAGAAGGCGCTGACGGTCAAGTATCTCGAGGCGCAGTTCCCGAAGAAGTAAAGAATACCGCGAGGCAGACATGGGCAGGACGATACCTTTCACGGCCGAGAGGCTGGAGGAGCTGGCGCAGCGTTGGCCGACGCCGTTCCACATCTACGACGAGGCGGCGATCCGCGCGCATGCGCGCGAGCTGAAGGCCGCGTTCGCATGGAACAGGGGATTCCACGAGTACTTCGCGGTAAAGGCGACTCCAAACCCGCACCTGATGGCGATCCTGCGCGAAGAGGGATTCGGCAGCGACTGCTCGTCCATGGCTGAGCTGGTGCTGGCGAACGCCGTCGGCAACCGCGGCGAGGACATCATGTTCACGTCGAACGATACGCCGGCGGCGGAGTTCGTGAAGGCGCGCGAGCTGGGCGCCATCATCAACCTCGACGACATCACGCACATCGACTTCCTGGAGAAGGCGTGCGGCGGACTGCCGGAACTGCTCTGCTGCCGCTGGAACCCCGGCCCGCTCAAGGGCGGAAACGCCATCATCGGCAAGCCCGAGGAGGCCAAGTACGGCTTCACCACGGCGCAGCTCTTCGAGGGATACGCGGCGATGAAGGCGAAGGGCGTAAAGCGCTTCGGCCTCCACACGATGGTCGCGTCCAACGAGCTCGATCCGCAGTACATCATCGACACGGCCACGCTCCTCTTCGACCTTGCCGTGGAGATATCGCGCAAGGTCGGCATCACGTTCGACTTCGTGAACATAGGCGGCGGCATCGGCATCCCGTACCGTCCCGACCAGAAGGCGATGGACATCGCGCGCGTCGGGAAGGGGATAGAGGAGGCGTACGCCACGCACCTGCGCGCGCAGGGACATCCCGACCTGAAGCTCTACATGGAGTGCGGCCGCTGCATCACCGGACCGTACGGATACCTCGTCTCGCGCGTGCTGCACGTGAAGGACACCTACCGCAAGTACGCTGGCCTCGACGCCTGCATGGCGAACCTTATGCGTCCAGCGCTCTACGGCGCGTACCATCACATAACGGTGCCCGCGAAGATGGACGTGCCCGCCACAGAGACGTATGACGTGACCGGCTCTCTCTGCGAGAACAACGACAAGTTCGCGATCGGACGCCAGCTCCCGCCGCTCGAGCCGGGCGACCTCCTGGTGATCCACGACGCCGGCGCGCACGGCCACGCGATGGGCTTCCAGTACAACGGCAAGCTCCGCAGCGCGGAGCTGCTGCTGCGCCCGGACGGCACGGTGAAGGAGATACGCCGTGCCGAAACACTCAAGGACTACTTCGCTACGCTCGACTTCCCCGGTCTTGACTAACCAATAAACACTTGGCATCCGCCAGTGTAAATGGTAAGATATGGGCATAATCTTCAATGAGGAGCTATGCCCATATCAAGTTACAGGATGGTGGTTGGTCGGTTTGCCGGCGTTTGTCTGGCGGCCTTTGGATTGTATGCAAGTGCGGCGACGGTGTCCGTGAGCGGCTTCCATGGAACCGTGTACGGTCCCGGCGAGGTGTCGCTCGCGTTCGGCGGCGTCTCATCTGCGCAGGAGCTGTGGGTGGCGTGGGACGACGCCGACAAGGGCGCTGACATCACGCAGTGGAAGGAGAGCGAGCAGCTGGACACGATCGCCTCCGGCGGGACCTCCGCCACGTACCGTCTGCCAGACGACGCGCGGCCGGGGCGCGCGGCGCGGTTCTTCCTCTTCCCGACCGGCGGCACGTATCCGCTCGCGTACATCCGCTCCACCGGCACGCAGTACATCGACACGGGCGTCTACCCGGACCCGCACACCGCCGTGAGCATGACCTTCCTGCTCGACGACATGGACACGCGCCAGCAGCGCACGTTCGGCGTGGGCGACAACACCAACGGCTTCGTGTTCGCCTCCTACGTCAACGGCAGCGGCCTGTGGGCCTGGGCCGCGAAGGACCACTTCGGCAACTGGGCGTCGTCCGGCAACATGCCCCTCCACCGCCGCGCGACGATCACGCTCGACGCGCACAACCAGCTCTACACGCTCCAGCAGGAGGGGATTGCCGACTACACCTACAAGCTCACGAACCACGCCGTCGTGGTCGGGCACCAGACGCTGACGAGCTCAATCCCGCTCTATTTGCTGGCGTACAAGAATCTGAGCGGGAGCATTGCCGGCTACGGCAAGATGCGCGTCTATTCCGCTTCCGTCTCGCTCACCAACGCGGTCGTGCGGAATTTCGCGCCGTACGTCCAGTCCGGCGAGGCAGGCCTGATGGACACGGTGCACAACCAGTTCTACGCGAACGGCGGCACGGGCGCGTTCATCGCCGGCGGGCGCGGCGACGGGACCGGCGGCGCGGCGAGCGACCCGCTCGACCTCACGACGGCGCGCAGCGAGGACGTGTTCGCGGACGCCTACATCTGGATGCGCGGCATGGCGATCGACACGAACAGCAACCACGTCCTCGACGTCGGCGAGATCACAAACTCCCTCAACACCGTCGCGCTCACCACCGGCTCCTACGGCGCGGCGGGGCACAAGCCCGTCATCTCCAACGAATTCGTGCGCCTGCCCGGACGCGGCGTGGGGCGGCAGATGCAGACGCTCTACTTCCCGCAGGACGTCGTCTGGACGAACGAGGCGCAGACGCTCGGCAAGGTCACCCCCTGCTCCGTGACGTGCGGCACGCCGCTCACGAATTTCGTCAGCCACTACACCTGGATCGTCCGCTTCCGTCCCGACTTCTCCGCGCCGCTGCTGAGCACGCAGTGGCTGCTCGGATTCGGCTACGGCGCCTCGCGCGGCATGATGTTCGGCCTGGCCGAGACCAG
>CACXPT010000163.1 GCA_902769585.1 uncultured bacterium | reverse complement strand
GTGGCGTTGTTCCCGAAGTCGGCAAAGATCATGATCTTCGCGTGGACGGGCAGTTCCGGCGCGAGTTCGTGGATCACGTCCGCCATCCGCCGGTGGAACACCGTGAACGACTCGCGGCTGAACCGCACGAAATCGAGCGTCGCCGGCGTGGCGGGGTTGCTCTTGAAGTCCTTCGGCATCGGCACGTCGACGAACGAGGCGTAGGTCGTGCCCCACTTCGCGTTCAGCGCGGCGACGGTGCCGTGGCGCCTCTCCAGCCATCCGGGCCACTTCTTCCGCAGGGCGCAGTCCGGTCCGAAGTGTCCCTGCTCCGGCTCGTTCGAGAGGCAGATGGAATGCAGGGCCGGGTTGCCGCGCACGAGCGGAATCACCGTGCGCAGGTACCTCTCGATCACGCCCTGCGCGTGCTCGTCATGGACGCAGTACTTGAAGAACCCGCCCGCGCAGCCGGACAGGTGCGGCCACTTCTTCAGCGCCCATTGGGGGAAGTAGTGCGGACTCAGCAGCAGGCAGATCTGCACATCCTCCTGCATGCCAAGCATCGACGCGCGGACGAACGACGCGAACCCGTTCGTGTCGACCACATGCTCGTCCTTCAGCACCGACCACGGCCCGATCTCCATCTGGATGATGTGGTTGCCGAGCGGCGGCAGCTTCTCCTGCTCGCGCTGCACCTTGCCGAAATGGCCGAAGCCGGTCAGCATCACGTTCCCGCGCTCGCGCCGTCCGTCCGGCCATTCGCGCGTGCCGATGATCTGCGCGTGTGACGTCTCGACCGGCCCCGTGACGAAATGCGGCACCGGTTCGTCGCGCACCTTCCCCTCCGCAATCGCCTGGAGACGCGACTTCGCGTCGCGTCCGACCATCACGAGTTCGCGCGTTTCGCGGACGGCCCGGTTCGTGAAGCCGCGCGCGATGTCCTCGAGGATCCACGGATAGAAGTAGTCCATCACCGCAAGCGACGCGCTCGTCTTCGCGCCCAGCCCCTGCGCCTCCAGGCTCGGCAACGCGCGGGCAAGGTCGTCGCGCAGGCGTCCCGCCTCGGCGGCGGACTTGTCGAACGGCAGCTCGGGCGCCTTCTGCGGCCTCTCGGCGTGTTCGAAGAACCGGAAGTTCCGCGCGCGCAGCACGTCCTTCGCGCCGCCCCTGTTCTCCGCCAGCACGGCGAATTCCACCAACGGCAGGTGAAGGATGCCGTCGTTGGCGCCTCCCCAGCGCGCGCCGATTCCCTCCGTGACGAAGGAGAACTCCTCCCAGTCTCCGTCGGTGGAGCCGGAGAAGCCGTACTGGAAGGTCTGCCCCGTGGTGTCGACGATCCGCAGCGTAATCTCAGTCGAGTCGGGCAGGTTGGCCTCGAAGGCGATCCGCTTCGCCTTCGGGCGCTCTGGCAGGGCGAAACGCGCCGCGACGTAGTGTCCGCCGCCGCTGAAGTCGTAGTGCAGGCGCAGTTCGTCCTGTACCACCTCCACGCGCCCCGTCGCGCCGGGGAACTCGCCCCCGTGCCAGAACGTGGGCTCGTGCGTGCCCAGAAAACTTTCGGCGGCGAACGTGTTTCCCGCCAGCAGGACCGCCGCAAGGGCGCAGAGAGCTGAAAGTTTCATGGAAGGAAAGTCCTCTTCTCGCCGAATGCGCATCTGCCACGTGCCTCGAGCCGCACGGATACACGTCCGTGCGCCGGCACACGCAACGTCAACTCGCCCGTCGCGCCAAGGCGCTCCACCCGCGACACCACCGGCGCGCGGGCGAGCTCCTTTCCGACCTCATCCCGCGCCACCAGTTCCACCACGCCGGGAGGGACTCGCCCCTGCGCGTCCGCCGCCACCCACGCCGCCGCGCCCACGTTCCCCAAACGCGCGCGCACGATGACATCATCGCCCACGTGCTCAGTCGTGAACATATCAAACTCCGCATCCAGATGCTTCGGCGGGTTAGTGCCGTCGTACGGCACGCCGCCGACGGCCACGAGCGGACAATTCCCCGAATCGAACTCCGAACCGTCCAGGCGCACCCCTAACATCTTTCCCGCCGCCTGCGCTGCGGCGTATGCGTCCGCACCCTCACCGAACGCCGCGCGGCAGTATCCGCCCGTATGCGCGTCGCGGTCGAACGTCATCCACGTGTCCGGTGCGACGCGAGAGCGTGCCGCACGGAGCGCGGGCGCATACTCGCGGATGAGACGGGCGGCCGGACGCTCCTCGCCCGACGGCGCGATGATGCCGTAGTCGCTCTTCTCGCCCACGCGGTAGCCGCCCGGCCACCACCACGGTACCGTGCCGTTCGCGCCCGCGCGCAGTGCGGCGCGGTAGAAGCGCGCGGAGTAGGTTCCCTGTTTCTCGATGCCGGCCGGCGACGTCTCCATCGTCCGCGCGTCCCATGCGTTGCGGCCGAACTCGGACCACACGATCGGCTTGCCGCACGTCGTGGCGTCCACGTACCGCGTGATCCACCCGATCGCCGCCTCGCCTGCATCCGTGTCCGGCACGGCGTAACCCTCGGGGCAGATGAAGTCGATGTGGCGCACCGGACCCGACAGCGCGAAGTCGTACGGCAGCGTGTTGCCCTGCCGGAAACTCACGAGGTGGTTCGGGTCGAGCGCGCGCAGGCGCCGCGTGGCGTCGTTCCACGCACGGCTTGTCGCGTTGTCCATGAACCGCCGGTACGCGGCCATCTGCACGCGCCACGGGCCGTCCTCCACGAACCACTTGTCCGCCGGGCCGATCACCTCGCCCTTCGCGTTGCGGCGCGCGGGCACGCCCCAGTCCCGCTCCGCGCGCGCCACGCCGCCGTACTGGTCATCGATCCACTGCCGCCAAGCGGCATCCCACCGCGCACGCGCCGCGTCGTTCTTGAAGAGGTGGTTCCCCGGCTCCCAGATCGTGTCGTAGGCGACGATCGTCGCGTTGCCAACAAGCCGTCCCGCCGCAAGGAACTCCGCGCCCTCCTTTTCGCGGAAGTCGAGCGGCGATGCCCACCCCACGTAGAGGTTCACGTAGATGCTGTGCGCGCGGCAGCGGCGCATGACGTCGAGGAGGTTGCGGACGTGCTTGACCGCCGGCGCCTGGATACTGATCATCGTGCCTCCCATCTCCGCGAAATGGGCGAGATCGCGCTCGACGAGCGCGGGCGAGTAGGCTTCGCCGCGCATCCAGCCATCCCAGTAGTCCGTGTGCATCATGCCTGCGATGTAGCCCGGCCAGAAGTTGACGCCCACCGGATACCACGGTTTTCCGTGTAACATGAAGTTATTGTCCTTCACCTTGATGAAATCACTTGGCACATCGGGCCCCTCCGGCAGCACGGCGAACTCGTGCGCGATCACATCGTCGCCCAGACGTACGGACACGCGACACGAAGCATAGCTCGGACACAACGCCGCCGGACACGCTACTGCCACACCGTTTGTCAGCGTACCACGCCACACGACGCGCCCTTCCGCGTCGTGCACCTCCGCCTCGGCGGACGTCGCGGGGCCGTACCAGTCCGCGCCCACCCGTATCGGCTCGCTGGGGAAATACGCGAACTTGTCCGTACCCGCACAGTACAGATACGAGCCTTTCACAAGCCGCATAACCATCTCGGCCACACCGGCGCCTCTCTCGCCGACGGCCGCGCAGGAGCGCGGCCCTCCCGCGGGAGGGTCGCAGCTTGCTGCGACCGCCATTCCCGCCAACCTGCGCGCTGGCTTCCCCGACCGCCGTTCCAGCAGCATCCACTCGGCGGCACCCTCGCCACCCTCGGTCGCGCAGGAGCGCGACCCTCCCGCACATGTGGCTCGTACGGTGCGGAGCGGGATGAAGCGCCAGCAGATGCCCTGTCCGAATCCTTCGCCGAGCGGACGCGGCACCGCGCACAGCTCGCCGGCCACGCGCATCGTCTTGTAGCGCGGATACACGCCGTCCTGTTCGGGCACATTCACCTCTGGTACGGCGTCCGCTCCCGCGAAGGGATCACGGCAAGAACCAAAATCGCGGAAGCGGACGGATCCTGCACGCCCGGCCATCACCGGCGTGTGCGACTGGGAGAAGCCCAAGCCAATGTCGATTGCACGGGCGGGATTGAAATGGTCGCCGGGACCGCCGCGTCCCTTCGCGCTCGAATCGCGCCAGTAGCGGAAATCGTCGCGCGTCAGCGTCACGCGCGTCCATTCCACGCCGATCTGTGGCGTCGCGATCCAGCGGCTGCCGTCCGACTCCACAAACTCAACCGACAGCACGGTGTTCGTCTCGTCCGCTTTCGCGGTGAACGCGAACATCGTCTCACCGTCGCCGAAGAAGCGCATGCCGCGCGGGGAGTGGAACACGTCCCAGCCCATGAGCGGTACGGTCGAAAGATGGAAGCAGTCCCCCTCCCGCCGGAAGAAACTGCCTTCGGGCGCGCGCCCGTTGTGGGCCCGGTGCCAGGCGCGTTCATCGAAGGCGTCGGAAAGGCACGGCGGACGGAACCCGACCGGCGCGCGGACTAGTTCGTCCTCGACCATCTCGCGCGTGTACCAACGTCCGTCGCGACGGAACACTTCCTTATCGAGCATCGGTCCGCCAATGAACACGGCGGGGCCACCAGCCTGGACGAACGTGAGCGCGGACGCCGCGACGGAACGGGGAATGGCCTCGCAGGACGGCACCACGAGCGCGGCGTAGCGGTTGGTGGAAAGGTTCGCCATACCGGCGACATCGAGCGTCTCCACCTTGAACCCGCGCGACTCCAGCGCGGCGACGACCACGCGGTTCGACTCGCGGTCCTGTCCGGGAACCGCGTCGTCGAACACCGCGACGAGCGACGAGGCAGTCGCGCAATTCAGCACCCCGAAGAAAATTCCGCTTGCCAGAGCAAGCTTCATCACATGATTGTTTTCCATGCGCAGCAGTATACCACAACTGCGCGTCACTGAGGCTTCACAAGCAGCCAGCTGAGGGCGGGGATGGTGCCAGAGGATTTGACGTCGGGCGAGTCAAGGTTGTAGGTATGTTCCTTCCGCGACCAGTTCACGAGCACCGCAGCCGTACGCCCGCCCTTCGAGCGCCACACGGAATGGAACACGGTCGGCAGGGCGTTCTGCACGGCCTCCTTCACGTCCTGCGGCTTCGTGTAGGAACTGCGCCGCAAGAACACGACGCGCTGCGTGGGACATTCCAGCCGCCCCGGCGCGCGCATCTCGCCGTCGAAGAGGAGGTCGCGGTTGTCGTAGTAGAAGCGGGCAGTGTCCTTCATGAACGCGTAGTCGGCGGCGAAACGCGGCGACGTGGCGTGTTCGAGCAGGAACTTGTGGACGGTCGGCTGCTGTCCCCACGCGACGCCGCGCGCGACCTCGACCGCGAACTGGTCGGGATACTTCTTCTCCCATTCCGTCGTCTCCACGCCGTACGGGTTCGCCCCCCACCGCTCGTCCCACGGCGGCAGGTCGTCGATCGTTGCGAACGAGCCAAACACGACCACCGCGCCGTGGTAGACGGCCTGAAACGCCGGCACGAGCTCATACTTCGGCAGGATCCCCGTGCCAAAACGCTCGGCGCTGGAATGCACGAAGATGAACGACTCGAAGAGCTCCAGATACGCTTCGCCCTGCTCCTCGGTGGAAAGGTAGAAGCCGGGATTGTCGGCGCGCACCTTCTCCACGTAGGCGCGGTAACCGTCCACCATGTGCCGCCCGCCGCCCTTGGGGTGGCGGTGGCGGGGGTTGTAGCAGCAGCCGTGCGCGGCGTGTCCGATCATGTCCATGTACACGCCGTCCATGCCCGCCGCGCGAATTGTGCGCTCGATCATGCGGATGCGCTCCTGGAACTTCGGCGCCTCGCCGCACATCCAGGCCTGCCGCTGCTTCGTGTACGGGTTGAACATCGTGCACTTGACCTTGCCGTCGCGCAGGACGATGGTGCTGTCGTCGCCGCCCTCGGCCCACTGCGCGTCGTCGCAGTCCCAGAGCATGCCGTTCGTGTAGGGCTGCACGTAGCCACCGGCCGCGTGGATGCGGGCGATGCCGTCCTTGAACGAGGAAATCGGCTCGCGCGGCGGCCAGAAGTTGGGATAGTAGGTGTCGTACGGCACGCCGTGCCACCAGTACCAGTCGAGCGCCACCTTGAGGCCGGTGTCCTCCATGAACTTCAGAGCCGGCGGCACCGTCACCTCACTCCGTCCACGGTTCCACATCCACATCGACACTTCCCGCAGCTTCGCGAAGTCGCGCGCGGCGGCCCTCCTGTACCAGTCCTGGGCGTGCACCCAGTCGCGGTGGATCGCCGTCGCCTCGAACCAGCCGCCGCGGAACTCGGCCGTGACGGACGGATACGGCACGCGGTAGGCACGGCGCGTCTCCTCCGTGAGCGGAAGGATGCAGACGCTCTTGAGTACGCACGTGTCCGGCTTCGCGCCCTTCGTGATCTCGAAGCGCGTGGAGTAGAGACGGGCCTCGCCGCGCTGGTCGAGGTAGAACGACCGTCCGTCTTCGCCAAGCGCGGCGATCAGATGCGGCGCGCCGAAGCCCGGGCCCTGCCGCGCCACCACCTGCCCCGCCGTTGCCTTCTCCCACTCCGGCGCCAGCACCATGCCGCAGATGCGCGGGAAGAAGACCTTAGTGCGGTTCGTCCGCGGCACGTCCCACTGCGGAAACGCCACCTCCTCCACGAACCAGTCCGTCTCGTTCCCCTCGTAGCCGACGTTCCACTCCGTGCCGACAGCGGTCTGCTTACGCGTCGCCGTCACCGTGAACGCGTCGCCGAGTAGCGGATGTCCGCGCCAGACGAGACGATCCGCCTCCTCGTGGAAGCTCTTCATCTGGTCGGATGTGATTGTCTTCTGCGGCTGCGCGGTGGACTGCGCCACCTTCATCGAGAACGACATGTCTCCGGCCTGCGCAGCAAGCGCGACCAACGCCGCAGCAAGCGCGACCGGGAATCGGGAAGAATGGTTTGCCATGAATTTGCTCGCCGTCAGAATGAAACGGTCGGATCGAACGGGAAGCGGCCGAACTTCGCGCCGTAGATCGCGAGACCGCGCCCTTCCGTCTCAAGACGGATCGTCAGCTTGCCATCCTTACCCTGCGCGAGAGCGTCGGCAGGAATCGCCGCCTCCACGAGATATCCGTAGCTGCCCGCCTCCTGCAACGTGTCGTTGCGCTGCTGCGAAAACCAAGAGAGGATGCCGCGATGGTCGGCAGGGTCATCCGGCAGATCAACGGACTTCACGAACACGCCGTTCGCGTACACCTTCACGGCTCCGTTCCACTTCTCCGCGCACGTCATCGGGTAGGAGTTGGGGTTCTTCGAGCGGTCGGCGAAGCCACCGCCCAGCATGCAGTCGAGGTCGCGCACGCCCTTGTCGATGTCCTTCGAGTCCTTCGCGTTCAGGCGCTTTGCGGACACCTCCGCGCGGAACGTGATCGGCTTGTCCGCCGGCACGCCAGAGAACTCGTACTCGAAGAAGCCCTTCCCTGCGCCGTTGACCTTGAGTCCGTCGAGCACGTTCCACTGCTTCTGCGACCACTCCGCCTTCGCGAACGCAGAAGGCGGCAGCGACACCGCGTTCGTAGGACGCAATCCACGCGTCACGAAGCACGCGAAGTTCCGCGCCACCTCCTCGTCGCCGTCGGAAAGGGTGAAGCACACCGCGCCGCACGCCGTCTCGTATGGCAGCTTCACCGGCACGTCGGCGAGGCGGCCGTACTGCCACGACGCCACCTTGAACTCGCCTGCAGCCACGCGCTCGCCCTCCACCATGCGCCCTGCC
>CACXPT010000162.1 GCA_902769585.1 uncultured bacterium | reverse complement strand
CCGAGGTACGTGAACGGCGTGACGAGAAACACGTCGGCGCCTTCCGCCTTGGCCGCGACCGCCGCCGCCACGCCCTTCGCCGTGCCGCCCACCACGAGCACGTCGGTCTCCACCGGCGGCAGGTTCTCAGCTCCGCACGCCGCCAGGCACGCCAACACCGCAATTCCGAACACTCGATTCATGGTCTGCTCCTTTAACGAAAGATGATTGTCGTGCCGCGCGAATTTATTCGTGTCAACGAGCCGACATTCCGCATTCCTGGTAGATCATGATTCCCAGATAGACAGCAAAAGCAATGACCCAAAGCGCCCCCTCCCAGCGCCCGATTCGCGCGGGCTGGCGCCATTTCTTGAAGTTGACGCCGAATAATCCGATCGAGAGCGACAGCAGCACAAGCGTCGGCAGGTCGCGCGAGAGGATGTACGGCGAAACGTCCTTGAACGGCGAGATCGTACCCGCCAGCCCCACCACTCCAAGGGTATTGAAGATGTTCGAGCCGATGATATTGCCAAGCACGAATTCGTGCTCGCCCTTGCGGGCAGACACGACAGCGCTCGCCAGCTCTGGCAACGACGTTCCCGCAGCGATGATCGTAAGTCCGATCAGCAGTTCGCTAACTCCTAGCGCCCGCGCCGCATCCACCGCTCCCCACACGAGGATGTGCGAAAATCCCACCAGCCCCACCAATCCTACCAAAAGCAACACGCTCGCCTTCCCCAACCCTTCACCTTTCACCTTTCCCCCTTCACCTTTCACCTTTCCCCCTTCACCTTTCACCTTTCCCCCTTCACCTTTCACCTTTCCCGCTTCACCTTTCATCTTCTGGTCGAACCAGCAATATAGCGGCAGCAGCACTGCAAACACAGCCAACGCAAGCACGCCGTCAGTGCGCGAGAACCCATTGCCAAACCCGACCAGCGCGCAGGAAAACACGGAAATCGCCGCAAGCACCAACGCAGCCGCTAGCGCATTCTTCGAAACCACTACGATCGGGCGGATCATCGCCGCCACGCCGAGGATCAGCGCTATGTTGAAGCTGCACGACCCGTAGGCGTTGCCGAGCGACACGTTCGAGTGCCCGGAAAAGCCTGCAAGCGCCGACACGCAGAGTTCCGGCGCCGAAGTGCCGAAACCGATAACCACCATGCCGATGATGAACGGGTTGACTCCCAGCGCAGTCGCCACGGTCGCGGCGCTGTCGATGAAGACGTCCGCGCTCTTCGCCAGCATATACAAGCCCCCGACGAGGAACAGGATTGACAACCATAATGGGATATCTGTGTACATGGTGCTTGGTGCTTGGTGCTTAGTGCTTGGTGCTTGGTGCTTGGTGCGGGGTGATTGGTGCTGAATGCTCAGCGAGTGACAGACTCGACGGAATCGAGAATGTTCGTGCAGCCCTCCAGCTGCGCCGCGCCGCCGATGACGCAGATCGCCGTCGAGTTCGTGAGCGAATCGAGCGTTCCGGCGAAGCGCACGAGTTCTTCCTTGGTGGTGCGCAACATCTCGCGCCGCAGCTCCTGCAGATCCTCCGGCGTGCGACCTCTCAGGACCAGTTCGGCGGCGCGTGTCGTCTCCACGCTCGGCGTCTGGTACGGTTCGGTGTCCGAGACCGTGCTGATGATGTACTTGTCTATGGAGGGCTCCTCCCTCACCATCTTCCGCAGCGCATCGCCCGACCTGTCGTAAACGCCCAGCGACCGCGCCGGATTCGGATCGTTCCACGAAAGATACCGCGCGTCCCCCTCTGCCCTCAAAACGAGCGCGCCTCCATACGCGCCGCCAAGCACGCGAATCTCGTTCCACAGATAGTTTAGCGAAAGCATCTTCTCCGCCACGCGGCCACTGCCGGAATGGGCGTTCGGGAACGAAGCCTTCGCCGCCGACCCGATCCGTCCAGCGGTGCGGAACCCCTCTCGCCGCGCAGGCAATGGAACAATAGTCGCAGGCGACGCCACCTTGCCACGCGGAAATTTCGCGAACAGCCCCCCCAGCCAGTCCGTCGCGACATTGTCCGAGAGGCACGCGATCAGCACATCGCGCACAAAAGTGCGCCGCGAAACTCCTGCAAGGCGCTGGCAGAATGCCGCACCATTCGTGCCGAACGAGTCGTCGATTTCCTGCACGCGCCGCAGATGCGCAAGGCCGGCGTACTGCTCCTCCATCATGCCGCGCACTGACTGCGACGCCGCCGCACGCCGTGCAGCGTAGATTCGCCCGCTGATTCCCGTCGTGCCGCGCTCGATCGACCTGCGGCGCTGCTTGACCAGGTCGCCCACCAGCTTCGTGTCGGCGAACGACGTCTCCAGCAGCACCTCAGGCACGAGCCGCACGATTTCGTCCAGCTTCGACTCCAACGCCGAAACACGTACCACCAGATAAGCTTTCGCGTGCTGCGCGTCACCCGTTTTCGCATACGCCTTGACCTCCGTCTCGAAACGGCCCAGTCCCGCATCGAGCGCGTTCTTCAGCTCCAGCACGCTCCGCTTCTCGGTAGGCAGCTCCTCCAGCACGTTCGCGAGGATCGCGGCGTCCGAGAGATCCTCTTCCGAGAACCCAGCCAGCTCAAAGTATAGTTCAAGGTAGGCGATGCCGTTCGCCGCCGTCTTCGCGCGGATCACCTTCGTGCCGCCAACCGTCACGATCGTCGATTCGGGAACCGGTCCCTTTTCAGGGATGTCCTTCAGCAAGAGCCTCGGCAGCTTAGCGATATCCTCTGGCGCATCAACCTTCTTCTGGAACGCCTCCAGCGCCTTGCATTCGGCCATAATCTTCTCTCGCTCGGCTGGTGTCCATTTCGCCTGGATCGCCGCCAGCTCTGCCTTCTCCGCCTTGCGGCGCTCCTCGCCAAGCGTCTTCGAGGCCGTCATCGTAAGCTTCACGTGGTGCGGATTGTCAACGAGCGTCTGCCTAAGGAACCGCTCGAACCAACCCTGCCCAACCTTCTCGCGCAAGGACTTGTAGAGATGGGCGTTGCGGAACACATCCGCCGGATCGCCGCCGTAGAGCCACTGGTCGATGGCATCGCAAAAGAACGCCAAGCCTCGCGGGAAACCGCCATAGTCCTTCTCGCGGTCGTTGAACTCGTGACGATCGAGGACAGCGTTCAGGCGCGCATGGTCAAGACCGTCTGCCGCAAGCCGCTCGAACGTCTCGCGGACAATCCGCCGTATCTCGTCGGCCTTGCCGTCCTTGGCGTTCTTGACAAGAAGCGTCGCCGCCATTTGCTCGCTGCCATCCAAGCCGAGCTTCACGTCCTCGCAAAGATCCTTCGAGAGAAGGGCTTTCGCGAGCGGATCCTCGTTTGAGCCTGCAAGAACATCGGAGAGGACGTCAAAGGCCAATCGCGACTCGCGATCCCGAAACGTGCCAAACACCCAGCCCTCAAGGAGCAGCGTCTTGTCGGCGACAGAATCGTCGGCGCCAATCTCATACTGAAGGGTTTTCTCCGCCTGGACCGGCTTCTGGAGCGGCACGAACGTCGACACTTCCGTGCGCGGATAGGCCGAAAGGTACGAATCGAGCTTCGCCAACGCAGCCGACAGGTCCATGCGCCCGTCCAGGAAGATGCGCGCGTTCGACGGATGGTAGTGGCGGAAGTAGAAGTCCTTGTACTGCTCGAACGTCAGCTTGTGGATGCTCGCCGGATCGCCGCCCGAGACGAGCCCGTAGCAGTTGTCAGGAAAGAGCAGGCGATACAGCTCGTGATGGGCGAGCCTTTCCGGATTCCCGAACGCACCCTTCATCTCGCTCAGCACCACCCCGTTCCTCGTCAGTTCTCCCATCCCCCCTTCACCATTCACCTCTCCCCCTTCACCCTTCACCTTTCCCCCTTCACCTTTCACCTCATAATGCCATCCCTCCTGCCTGAAAGGAAGCGGCCCCTTCACGCTAAGCGGGTGGAAGACCGCGTCGAGGTATACGTCCATCAGGTTCAGGAAGTCCGCGTTGTTGCGGGAGCAGACAGGATAAGCAGTCCAGTCCGACGACGTGAAGGCGTTCAGAAAGGTGGAGAACGAACTCTTCAGCAGCTCCACGAACGGCTCTTTTACCGGATACTTCTCCGATCCGCACAGCACCGAGTGCTCCAGAATGTGCGCCACGCCCGTATCGTCCTCGGGAATCGTGCGGAACACGATCGCGAACGTCTTGTTGTCGTCGTCGCGGTCGAGCCACGCCAGGTCCGCGCCATTCTTCTCGTACGTCATCCGGACGAGCCGCCCTTTCACCTCCGGCAGTTCCGTCACGGACTTGACCGTAAAACCATGGAGCGAAGCACCAGGCACCAGCGACACCATCTCGCCGCCAACCATGCCACACACCAGCGAACATCCAACCAAAGTCTTCATCGTCATTTTTTTCCTCGTTGCCATGCGTGCATTTTAAACCATTCTCCCGTGCCCGTCAACTGCCCAAGCGCCTTGCGGCGCGCGTCAGGGAGCATCGAGACGGAAGAGCGTCGTAGACATGCCCTTCCTTGCCGGCGTGAAGATGATGCGGTCTGTGTCGGCGGCAACCGCGCGGCGCTCGGGATACAGCATCGTCACGCGCGCGCGGCGCGGGAGGCGGATCGTCTTCTCGCCGCCGGAAGCGCAGTGGAACCCCACGCAGGCGGCGCTGGCGTAGACGGCCGCGTCTGGGTCGTCGTTCCACACATGGACGCCGTTCGCCGCGAAGAGAGCTCGCAAATCCTTCGCCGTCATGGGGTTATCCAGCAGCACAACCGTCTTGCCGCGTACGCGCAGGTCTGCCACTATCCGGTCCTTCTCCGGCGTTCGGAAATGCAGGTTGCAGAAGATGTACACCTTGTAGTCCTTGAGCTTGCCAGATGCGAGGTCCACGGTCGAGGCCGTGTCGAACGGGACTCCAGCATGCCCGAGGGCGTTCACGAGATCCGTCGTGCGCTGGTCGTTGAACCTCGACGAGCCGGCGTTCGTGAGCATCACGCTCTCGTAGTCGCCCACCACCAGCACCTCGGAGACGCTCCGGCAGTCCTTGATCTCGCGACGGATGGCGTATATCTTCTTGAAGAAATCGCCGAAGGACGGGTCGTCGTACCAGCCGATGCCGAAGTCGAAGTACCAGTAGCCGCAACCCCAGCACAGCGTCTGGACGAAGTCGCGCGCCAGGATCGCGAAGTCGTCCTCGCGGCTAGACGTGTAGTTGCCGTGCGGGTGCTGGACATTGTACAAGGTCGTCAAGTTGTCCGCCTCAAGGAGCGCGAGCTTGCCTCGACGCCGAAGTCCCTCGAGGAGGCAGCGGGCATACTGCACGTTGCCGGCGGCGCGGGACGCAGGGCCGTACACGTACGGCGAGCACTGGAAGTCGACGAGCGGGGAATCGAGGATGGCGTCGTTCTCGAGGTGGAACGCCTCCGCAGGAAACGGCATGCCGAAGAAGTAGCCGCAGTAGTTGCCCACGAGGGCGCGTCCGCCGCAGGACTCCTTCGCGGCGCGGTTGAATGCGAACAGGCAGTCCCGCACCTGCTCGGCATGGCAACGCTCGTAGTCGATGGCAGGACGGTCCTTCACGGGGTCGCGCATGTCCCCTGCCGACAGGCGCAGGCGGACGTCCTTGCGGGGCACTTCGGCCGTGGCGAAGGTGACGGCACCGTCGTTCCAGGCGCGACGGAGTGCTTCGACGTCGCCCTTGTAGCGGCGTTCGAGCCATTGACGGAACGCGGTCGTCATCGCCTTGCCGACGTCTGGCAGGAAGCCGGAAAAGCCGTAGTAGTGCCACTCGTGATGGACGCCATAGTCGGGGCGGTAGGCGTAGATGCGCTTGGCGTATGGCGTGGACTCAAGGTACGTCACGAGGCGGGTGATGTAGTCGGCCATCTCGCGCCGCCACGTGGCGGAGGCCATGGATGGGGCCACGAAGTTGAAGTACTGCCGCTTGGCTTCGTAGCTAGGGGTGCCGGTGGCGTAGCCGATCAGCTCGTCGGGATGGGCGTCGCACCACCATTTCGGAGGCGTGCACGTGTCAATGCAGAACTGGAAGCGGGCTTCGGGGTCGATCGACAGCACGGAACGCATTTTCGCCTCGGCGTCCGCGAAGTCGATGGAGCCGTCCGGACGCCACACGCGCGGCGTATGCACGCCGATGCCGTAGATGTGCATGCCAGCATCGCGGAAGAGGGCCGTCTGCCGCCGCAGCTTGAGGTTGTCGCCGCTCCATCCTTCGGAACAGTTGTAGAAGGTCGTCTCGAAACGCCGTCCGCCAATGTCGAAGTACGGCTTGCCGTTCTCGTACACGATGCGGCAGACGGGTTCCGCTTCCTGCTTGATTGCCTCAAGTGCCTTTGTGGCACGGGCTTCCCGCGCCGCGTATATGGCGGCACGGCGTGCGTTCTCGGAAGGGATGGCGAGCGACGCCATATCGGCCAGACTGCACCAGGGAGACGAGTAAACGTCGCCGTGCAGCCGCGCAGGTTGCCAGGATGAATCGTCAAAGGCGAGCGATGTCCAGCCGTCCGGCGCGTTCGTGGCGCACAGCCAACTCTCCGATGTGAATATCGACTCTTTCTTCCCGTCGGCGTATTCGATGGCGATGGAGAGGCACACGCCGCCAGCCCCCGCCATGTTCTTACCTTCCACTGCGAGCACATGCCGTCCCGGCTTCGCGAGCGCGGCCGTCAGGTCCACCGGCGTTTCCACCATCTTCGCCGACGCGGGCACTTTCTTTCCGTCCAAGTGGACGAAGCCCCAGTCGTCGATCCACCAGCGCGCAGTCGCGCGTACGAGCCCCTCGCGCGTCTCAAACGCATGTCGGTAGAACCTCTGCTTCCCGATCCCATCTGGAAACGCCTCATCTGGACATATCCACTTCACGGAGCTGGACAGTTCCTCGTCCGCCAGATCGACGTTCGCGCCCGTCGCGCACAATGCCGCGACAGCAATCAAAGGCACAAGGAATACCTTCATGACAATGCACCTCGTCAAACTTTTTCGTGGGTCGGAACCGTGAATGCCTTGGAAACTAGGCTTCGTCCGCCCTTCCCAGCCGCGTTGCGCGGCGTCACGCGGAACTTGACGGACTTGCCAGCCGGCAGGTCGGCGACGGCGAACTTGCACCGGCCCCCTTCCTCCATGGCCTTCTTCTCTGAGCAGGTGTAGAAGTCCTGAAGCGTCTTGCGCTTGACTAGCACGTCGCCAGACTCGGCATCGAGCGCCTCGAACACGTAATCGACCACACGGCCGTAGCGTCCCTGCTTCTGCGCGTACGGCACCCAAACCTTGAACTGCGCCTCAACCCTGCCAAGACGGTCCTTCGACTTCGGGCGAGGCGACACCTCCACCTTCGCGCCTTCGGGGAACTCGGGAGCCGGTGCCTGCGCAGCGATCACGAACGGCTCATCCACATGGCGTTCGAGCGGCAGAGGCAGCTCCCAGGCGTCGCCAATAGCCTGCCCACGGCAGAACTCCATGCGTTCGACGATCACCTTGTCGCTGTAGACGCTCACGAGCGATCCCTGACTCGCCTTCCCGCTCTCGACGGCGCGCGTGTGCGGCACGTACTTGCCGGGTTCGGGCACTCCGGGCGAGTTCTCGTAGCCACCCCTCACCGATACCGATTTCGTCGAACCAGCCCCCAGAACCGTGAAGTCTCCCTGCCAGAGGGCCAGATCGTCGGAGAGCGACCGATGGCTGTGCCCAGCCACCACGAAGCAGTTGGAATACGCGCGCATCTCCTCGCGTAGTCCCTTGTAGGACTTCCTCTTGCGGGCAGTGTAGAACACCGTTTCCGCCGGCTGCGGATGCTGCACGTACACGAAGAACTTCGACGTGTCCACCTCCGGGTGCGCCTTGAGCCACGCGACCGTCTCGTCCTCGTGCTTCCAGTGCGTCCCCACGAAC
>CACXPT010000161.1 GCA_902769585.1 uncultured bacterium | reverse complement strand
GTAGACGAGCTCCACGTCGTACGCGCCGGCCTCCGGCAGGTTGAACGTGGCCGTGGACTGCCCGTAGCTGCGCGCGCCCCTGTTCTCCCACGACCAGGACTTCTCCAGGCGCGAGATCTTCGCCGAGAAGCCGTCGTCGGACCCGACGGAGAACGACCACAGCCCGGCCTCCGGCACCCTGACCGTTCCGGTCACCACCACCACGAAGTTGTCCCCGCTCACGCCCGGAAACGCGGAATACGGGGGAAAGTTTGTCTGGCTGGAGTTGTCCTGGAACGCGATCGTCGCGCAGGTGTTCGTCACGGGATAGCCGGGTTTCCACTTGGAACTGTCGCGGAGACACTGCTCGGCGGCGTCCATCGTGTCCACGGCCACGTTCATCGCGTACGCCACAACCTGGAAACCGCTGGCCGTGCCGGGCATGCCCACGGGCCCGGCCACCGAAGTCCACGCGCCATTGCCGACCTTGTACTCGGCGGGGGCGTAGCGGTTCAGCACCGTCTTGGCGAGATGCCCGTACCCGAACGACACGTCGTCCATCTGCTGTCCGAAGGTGTATTGGGAGGCGATCGTCCCGTCGGGCGTCGCGAGGCCGATCCCCTCGCCGCTCGCGGAAAGGCCAAGCGGCGCATGGACGTCCTGCGGATCCCACCCGGAGAAGGAGGAATCCAGCCACACCACGAGATAGCCGTGCGCGGGCACCACGGCGGGACCGGCGATCCGCTTCCACTTCGAAAGGACCTTCGTGGGATCGTCCGTGATTGGCCAGCCGGTGATGTCGATGTCGAAGCCGGCCGTGTTGCGGATCTCCACCCAGTCGAGACCGGGCACGCCGCCCGCCGTGTTCAGGACGGTCTCGTTGGACGCCATGACCTCGTTGACGCGCAGGACGTCCGATGCGAGGACGGAGACCGGCCGCCCTTCCTCAGGCAGCTCCATCGTTTCGCCTGCGGCGCGGAAGGACATCGTCGCCGCGCTGAGCACGGACCACCCGCGCCCCAGAATCCACGACGTAGACGCCGTTCGAGACCGCGATGTCGGTCTCACCGACCTTGACGGAAACAAGCTCCATGCCGGCTATCGCGGGTATCGTGAGGATTGTCGACCTCACCGTCCCGTCTGATTCGGCGGAAAGCGCGAGCAGTTCGCCGCGTCCGGAGTAACCCACTTCGGTAATGGACGCGGAACCGTCCGTCACGACGATCGGCTGCCACTCGCCGCCGTTCCGCGTAAGCGGCGTTCCGTCGACGACATAGCGCACCTCCGAACCGTCGTCCGTCGTCCGCATGAAGACTTCAACCTCGACCTCCTCACCGTCCCGGGGCGTCGCCCCCGACAGCTCGGCCCAGCGGTTCGTCTGGCCGACTTCGTCCGCGACGAGGCCGTAATAGGCGACGTGCCCGTCCCTGTCAAGGGCTGAAATCGCGGTCTTCATGCTCGGATCGACGGCCGGCAGCTCGAGGAAAACGCAGAAACTGAGCGTCAGCTTGAAAACGGGGCTTTCGGAGATGTCCTTAGCCACGTCAGGGCCGAAGACGAGCGCATCCGAGAGATTATCGGTCATGACCCGCAGGCGCGACTGCCCGTCTGCGCGCACCAGCGCGGCGTTCGCGGTACCGGTCCACGTCCCCGCGCCAGGGATCGGGAAGTCCGATCCGTCGGAAGGCCATTGGGTATAGCCGGAGATTCCGGTGTCAAACCAGTTAGTCGCGCCTACGCCAAGGGCGAGCGCCAGAAAAACCGTCACAAGAGTAGTTCGCTTCGTCATCATGTCTCCTTTGGTAGGGACGCCGCCCCGCGGCGACCGTTAGCGGAAGAGGAGCAACGTACCGCTCGTGTTGCGCAGCGTGATGTTGCCGTTCTCGACCGTGCAGACGACATGGTCCGCAGGCTCGCCAGCGATAGTCACGGTAACCTTCGCCTTGGCCGCTTCCTCCGTAAGGCCGTACAGCGGGCAAAGAGGAATCTTGCCGCGTGTTGGGGCGGACGCATAGTCCACCGTAATCGCGCCGATATCCGCCAGCATGTCGGCCGGCACGTTCGAGAACGCGAGCACGTTTGCCAGGTTGGTGGTGGCCGATGCAACGTTCTTGAACGCGAGCGTTCCGCCCTCGAACTTGAACGGACCCGAGATCGTCGCGCCCATGCCTGTCGCCGTCACGTCGCCGTAGATCACCGCCGCGTTCTCCGCCGCGCCGTTCGCGAGCGTTGCGCCCGAGGCGAGCGTCACGCCGCCCTGCACGTAGCCGTCCGGGCAGACCGTGAGCTGGAGCGTCTGCTCCGAGAAGAGCGTCTGCGGGCCGTCCGCCACCTGGTAGGAGACGGCATTCCCCTTCCCGCTCCATGGACCGGCGTTGCCCGTGTTGTCCAGCGTGCGGATCTGGAAATGGTGCCAGCCGCGCGGAAGGGTGACGGAGTAGACCAGCGTGTTCTTGTTCGTGCCGTTCAACCCGGTGTCGACGCCGTCGATCCAGAGCGCGCCCCGGTCGTCGTACTGCGTGCGGAACGTCCATTCCTTGTCCGCGTTCTCCGCCGTCACGAGGAACCAACCGTCATATCGGTTCACCGTGTAGGTGTTGAAGTATTCGGGGTCGGTGTTGCCGTACCACTGGAGCATCTGCAGGTTGTTCGTGATCAAGCAGAAGTCCCAGTCCAGTTCACCCTTGAACGTGCTCGCCGAAGCCGTAGCCGACGTTCCCTTGAAATGGCTCCAGCGGACGGTGTTCGCGTTGTCCGGGTCGCCGAAGTCCGCCGCCGGGCGCATCTTCAGGTTCGCCACGCTGAAGTTCGCGTAGGCCGACATCGTGCCGCTGCCGTCCTTGTAGCCAACGGTCCGCGCGCCGCCGAAGGTCCCGGAGTTGTCGATCGTCACATGGCGGAAGGCGTGCCAACCGGTCGTCAGCTCCTTCGTCGCCGTCCAGGTCTTGCTGGTCACGACGCCCACCTGTTCACCGTCGATCCACAGGAACGCCCAGTCGTCGCAAGATGCGGAGAACGACCAGGTGCCGGCCGCCGAATCTTCGACGTAGAAATCGCCCACGGCGTACGTCGACTGGTAGTTCATGTTGCCGAACGGACGGACGGCAGACGTGTACGAATTGAAGAGGAGCGTCTCGTTGTGCGTGATCGTACCGCGCGTCGTGCCGCCGATCGCCCGGTTGAAGCGGTTGGTGATGCACTTGTCGCCGTTCGTGTCATTCGGGTTGTGCCCGAAGTCGCGCGAGGTGAAGACCGCGCTGCGGTTCGTCGCGATGTCTACCGTCGCCGTCGCGCCCTCGCCGAGGGCGAGTCCTCCGAGGAGCGACGCCGCGCCTTCGAGGCCCGCCGTGAAGCCGTCGCCGACCGTCCACTTGCCGCCGACCGCGCCCTGCATCTCGTTGGTGCCCACGAGCGTCGCCGTACCGTTGAGCGTGACGTCGCCGTTGCCGAGAAGCGCCGTCGTCCACGTGGCCGTCGTGCCGTCTGCCTGGTTGAGCGTCCACCCCTCCGTCGATTCATACCCGAAGAAGAGCGGGATGTAGAACGGAATCGACCAGCTTGCGGCGGCATTGAAATCGCCGCCCGTCAAGACGATCTGTCCGCCGTCCGAGTTGTCCTCGAAGCGTGCGGTGAACCCGCCGCCGCCGTAGTTGAACGCGCCGCCGTTCTGGATGAACCGAGCGGAGTTGTAGCCGCCGAGCACGGCATTGCCCTGGCGCAACTGGATCGTCGCCTGGTCCACCGTCACCGTGCCGGAGTTCAGGATGAAGTCCGCGTTCGGCCCGTTCTGGCAGATGTAGAAATTGCTGCCCGTATGATGGAGGGTGCCGCCGTCCACCGACAAGACCGACTTCGTCTTGTTCGTGGCCGTGCCGGTGTAGGCGAGACAGAGCAGCGTGGTGGTCATCTCCGTGCCTTCGCCGATCGACATGTACGCGTCCATCCACGCCGTCCCCCATCCGAGATAGAGGTTCACGAGGTCGAACGTCGAATCGCGGAACGTGACGTTGACGGTCGAGTTCGAGGCGTCCGCGACACCCACCTGCCGGCAGGAGATGTCCACGTTCGAGAACGTGCCGCTCTTGCGTATGCGCAAGGCCCCGGTGCCCGTCCTGGCGCAGCTCGCAGTGAACCCATCCCGGAGGGCACCGTCGAGGTACGCGTAGCCGTTGGTGATGTCGAACTCGCCACTGACAGGCTGCTGGTAGACGATATTGCCACTGGTCTGCAGGAACGTGGCGCCGGAAGCGACCGTAACCTGGCCGTTGATGGTCGCCGTGCCCGAACCGTTGTCGATCGTGTTCATGCCGGAATCCACGAAGACGGGCACGTTCGCGCCACATGTGTTGTTGTATACGGACAACCTGCCGCCGCGGAGCCGGATGCCATCGGCAAGGGTCCAGTTGGCAGTAGAGCCCTCCACTCTCAGGGCGCCGCCGTTCGTGACGATAATAGACTTTAGGTCGACCGATGCGTTCACGATTCCGAAGAACGCCGGGTTCAGCACGGTCAGGTCCTTGCCCGGGCCGTAGATCGACCCTCCGTTGCGGACGTACGCCGTCTGGTTGCCGCGCACGTCGAAACGCTTCGTGCCGCCCATCGTCGCATCGTCGTCCAGCACCATGTCGCTGAAGGTGTGATAGGTGTTCGAGTTGTCGTTCACGATCGCGCCGCGTCCGTCGTACCCGTCGCCGGCGACGTGGACGAGCTTCTCGCGCGTCACCTTGTTGCGCGCGGCGTTGTCCGCCGCGGCATTGTGGTTGACGTCAAGCGTACCGCCCTTCGCCACCACGATCGGCGAGGTGTCCGCCGTGCTGCCGAGCGGACCCGTGAGGTCTTCGCCCATCTTGAACACGCCGTTCGAGACGATGATTGTCTGCGCGTCAAGCCCGCCCGTCGCGTTGAATGTGAACGTGCCCGAGCCGGTCTTGATGATCGTGCCCGGCCCGCCGAGCTTGCCCGCGCCGTTCAGAGTCACGTTCGCGTCGGCGGAGACCGTCACGTCGTTCGCCTCCACGTCGGCCGGCAGGGAAATCGTCGCCGCGTCCGCCACCGTCGCGTTCGCGTAGGACGAGAATGCGACCTGCTCGCCCGCCGCGTTCGTCCAGGCCGCAACGGAGTCCGACCAGACGGCCTCACCTGTCGGATGCCAGAAGAGGCTTGCCGCCGCGCTGCCGCCGGCGGTCGGCGTGTAGTAGAGGAATCCGTCCGACACGGAAAAGGTTCCGGAGACGCCTGCGGGTACGAGCGCGGAGAACTTCGCCTCGTCGCCGGCGGCGACGCCGGCAAGAATCGGACTCGCCACGCCGTTCACGAACGTGAAGTCGGTCATGTCCACCTGGACCGTTCCCTCGGACGGCAGCACGAGCGTGCCGCCGGACACGTCGAAGTACATGTTCTGCACGGGCTTGAGCGCCGAGCCGGCTTCAAGCGCGAGCTGGTAGGGATGACTCACCACAAGCGTGTTCGCGAGCGTCGCGCCCTCGTTCACCGTCAAGGGGCCGTTGCCCTGCGAGCCCGAACGCCCCACGGTCAGCGTGCCGGCCTTCACGACCGTACCGCCCTTGTACGGCTTCAGGCGGCCCTGCATGACCATCTCGCCAGTCCCCTCCTTCACGATCACGCAGTTGGAAGGCGCGACCCAGGAATCAAAGTTGACAGTATGTTCCGCCGTGTCGATCGTGAGCGTGTGGCTGCGGAGGTTCAGGCCCCAGTCGGTGTCTCTCGGCGCGGTGGTTCCCAGCTCCTGAGGTTCCCAGATGGTCATGTCGGCCTTCGCCGTGATCCGCGCGTTGTTCATGAACCTCATGGTATAATCCTTGCGTTTCATGCCGAAGCCGCCCGCGCCCACGACCATGTTCGTGACGTAGACGCTGATGAGGCCGGCACCCGTCACGCTCTTATAGATGCCGTTGGCCTCCAGAATGCCGGTGTTGGGCTGCGCGTAGTAGCCGAAGTCGCGTGAGGCAAGGGTGACGTCGCCGGTCGCGACGAGACGGCCGCCGTTCAGATGGAACACGAGCAGGTTGCCCACCGCCACCGTCTCGAACGTGGCGACGGCCCCTTCGTCGATCCGCAGTTCCGGCTTGCCGGAGTCGTACGTCGTCGCCGCGAGCTTCTTGCCGGTCAGCGTCGAGCCGGCCGACACGACGAACGGGGTCGCCTGAAGCGGGGCCGTCCAGTCCGCCGTGAACGCGATCGTGCCGGTGAGCGTGTGGGTGGGCACGTTCATGCCGGCGAGCGAGGCGTCGGGAAAGGTCGCCGTCGCGCCGCCCGCGAAGATCGGTTCCTTCGCGGCGCAGCTCACGAGATACGTGCCGGCGAACTTCACGGGGCAGCTGAACGTTACCGCGTCGTCGGAGAGCGTGACGATCTTCGTCACCGTCAGCGCGTCCGTGCCGCCCACCGTCACCGGCACCGTGTTCTCGAAGAGGATCGTGTCGCCCGAACCCGGCGCCGCCGCGGGCGCCACGCCGTCCACGAGCCAGTTTCCGGGCACCGCCCAGTCCGCGCCGCTCGCGCCGTTCCACACGTAGACGCCCGTCGCTGCCGCGTAGGGAAGCATGAGCGTGTCGCCGAGGAGGTTCAGCGCCTGGCCGGCGTACGTGAAGCGCGAAGCGTCTGCCGCGGAAACGCCCGAGATGAACGCGTAAGGCGCCGTCGTCGTGCCAACGGTGTTCGTGACGGCGACAGAGGCCCCGCTCGCAAGCTCGACCGCGCCGACGCACACGGGGTTGCCGGGGATGGCAACCGTCACGCCGTTCTCCAGATAGAGCGTACCATCTCCGTTTACCACGTTGGAGAGCGTCACGCCGCTCGCGACCTCCAGCCGCGCGCCCGACGCGAGTTCCACGGACCCCGCACCGAGCTGTCCGGTCGCCTCGAGGCGTACCTTTCCCTCGTCGATGAACATGCCCGAAAATTGCTTGACGTAACCGGAGTTGCCGTTGTAGGTGTCCGTCATCACGAGCGTGCCGGCGCCGGTCTTGCGGACGAACCCTCCGCTGAGTCTCAGCGAGACGCCGAACGTGACCGTCATGTTTTCCGGCACGTTGATCGTCAATGTGACGTTGGCGGACAACCCAAGGCACCAGTCGTAGGTGTAGCCCGACCGGTACATGCCGACGAACTCGAAATCTTCCGCCGCCGTGACCGTCGTGTCCGCGTCGAAGCGCCAGTAGTAGTCCTGGTGGACGCTGCCCATACCTCCCGCGCCGACGATCAAGTTCGGAATGAGGGAAGAGACTAAGCCGTTCCTGTTCTTCACGATGCGGTACGCCTTCACCGTGCCGGTGTTTCCGGCGCGTCCGAAACGGGCCGCCGTTCCCCCTGATGTCGCGGTCTGCACGACATACTCGCCGCTCACCTCCAGGTAGCCGTCGATGTCGACGTCGCCGATGTCCCAGCCGTTCGTGACGCAGGTGAAGTAGGCGCTGCCGCCCTCCTCGATGCGCAGGATGCGGTGATGGGCGTTCTGGATGCCGGTGAAGAGCTGTCCGTGCACGGTCGATCCGGAGGCGATGATCCACGGATAGTCGCCCACGCGGTTGACGACCCAGTCGGACGTGAAGGTGAAGTCGCCGTCGAGCGTGCGCGTCTGGTCCATGCTGCCGGCCGTGCGCAGCGCGTTGTCGGGGTACGTGGCCGTCGCGCCGCCGGGGAACTTCACCGCGCCGTTCTGCGTCACGTAGTAGGGACCGGCGAACTGGACCGGGCAGTTGAACGTCGTCGTGCCCGTGCCCGCGTTTTCGATGTTGGCGACGGTGAGGGTGGCGTTTTCGGACGCAGCAAACTGCGTCCCTCCCGCGGCGTTCAAGGTGATCTTGCCGACGGTCGCGGAAGCATCGAGCGTGATTTCGGCGGGAGTCGTGAAGACCAGCTCGTCCGAGGCCGTGAACGGGCCGGCGGGGGCGGGCGTCCAGTTGGAGGCAGTCGCCAGGTTGCCGCTCGCGCCGCCGATCCAGGTGTAGGTGTTCGATGTGACGACCGGACCGGCCTCGAACGCGCGCGTGCCGAGGTTCTCCTTGAAGGCGCCGCCCACCGTGTCGTACATGCCCACGGCGCCGTCGGAGACGCGCACCGCCGGCACGAGCGAGCACTTCGGAGTCCCGCCCGCGTCCGTCACGGAGAAGGAGTACATGCGAAAGGTCGCCCAGTTGCCGAGACTCGTGCCGGGGGCAGTGGTATACGACGCAAAGAGCGTGATCGGGTTTGGAGGCGTGAAAGTACCGCTGCCCATCGTGCCCGCGCTTTCGCCGTTCACTGTGGCGGCGAGCGTGCTGCCATTGGCGACGATCATGTAGTCGGTTCCGGCCGCAACTACGTATGAATCGGCGCCCGACGTGGAGTTGTTGCGGTCAAACCGTATCTTGGAGCCCGAGCCGATGAGGTGTGCCGTGAACGTGGCGTCTTTCGCCTCCGTGCCGCGCGAACACCAGATGCAGTTATTGGCGTTGACGGCGGTGAAGTTCACCTTCGCCGAGATGATGTCGGTACAATCCGGCGTCAAGCCGGTGTTGATCCACTGCGCGCCGTCCGCGCGGATGTATTCGAGTTCCACGTATCCGGCGGGAAGATCCGCCGCAGACGCCGCGCACGCGGCGATCATCGCGCCCAAACAGGCAATCTTTTTCATCATTTGCTCACTTTCCTTTCGGTTCTAATTTTCCCTATCGGAAGATGATCGTCGTGGCGCCGGCGCGCAGGTTGTTGAGGTAGAGCCAGCCGTCCTTGATTCCCGGCTCGAACCACGTGGCCGTCCCGCCCGCGACCGGATGTTCTGCCGCGTCGGCTGCTCCGCGAACGCCACCGTCACGTGGCCGCCGTGGCGGAAGAGCGCCGCCTGCGCGTCCGTGAACCTCGGCCCGTAGTCTCCGAGGTCGCGCACCGTCTTCGGCACGTCCGCGTACGTGAGCGTCGCGTCGCCCGTCAGGAGCCACTGCCCCGCGAGCGTGCCCGCGCCCGACACCGTGCCGCGTACCGGACATCCGCCCGTCGCCGACACGTTCGACACCACGGATCCCGCACCGAGCGTCAGGTCGCCCGCAATGCCGTTCGGCAATGCGTCGAAGAGGTCGTCCATCGACGCGCGGAACGTGAAGTTCCGCTCGTCGAACGCCACGAAGCTTCCGCCCGGCTTCTTCGCGCGGACGGTACAGTTGCCATTGCGCCAGCACCCAACGTTGCCGCCATTATCAACCGTGCGAATGCGGAACTTATGCCATCCCGAAACCACCGAATAACTGTTCGTCACAGGATACCAGTCGACGTAGACGCCCGGATTATCGTCAAGCCAGAAGTACATGGCGTTGTCGAAGCCGACAGAGAACATCCACGAACCCGCATCACCCTCTGGCACGAAGAACCAGCCGGAGAAGTCGTTGACGGCTTGAGCGTACGGTTTCTGCTTGTCGTTGTAGACGTTGATAAATCGGAATGAGTTGGTCGTCGTGTCCGTATCCCACTCGCGGGCCTGCAGAATCTGCTCCTTCGTCGGCTCCCCCGTCACTGCATACGGCGCGTGTTTCCAGTTGACGAGGCCCGCCGTCGGGACGAGCGGCGCGTTGGGACGCATGGCGAGCGTGTCCGTGTCGAACCGAATCAGGCCCGTCGGCGCGTTCGAGATGCTCGCCGCGTCCACCACGGCATTCGTCCAGGCGAGCCCCATGCCCGCGTTATGCCAGCCGTCAATGTCCTGGCCGCCCCCTGCGCCGCCCATGTTCATCACCACCACGCCACGCGCGCGCCGTCGATCTTCAGCTCGATGCCGTTGTTGTACATGCCCGCGAAGGTGTACGTGTCCGAGGTCGGCGCATAGAACTGTCCCTCGTAGATGGCGGCGGAGCCGTCCGCCAGCAAATCGCCGTTTGCGGCCGTGAACTTCCCGTGTACGAGGCTGAGGCTCGTCGGGCGGTAGGGGAAATCCCCGTCGTACGCCATGGCCTCGTCCATGTTGTCGTAGACGCCCTGGTCACGCTTCCCCAACCCGACGTTCTTGAGATCCATGTACGCCATCTTCACGCAGTTCGTGCCGCCCACGCCCAGCTTGACGGCCGCGCCGGCCGCCACCGTCA
>CACXPT010000160.1 GCA_902769585.1 uncultured bacterium | reverse complement strand
AGAAGGCCCTGGACGAGATTTTTACGACGCTGTTCGGTGCGACGGACGCAACCGGCAACTTCGGGAAGGACATGGAAATCTACCGTCCGATTACGGCGCGGACGGTGAAGCAGCTCGTCACAAAGGCCCAGAAGGCGCATGCGCAGGCTGCGCTCGAGGCGCTCCCGGCCGGGAGCGCGAAGATCGACAACGCCGAAAAGCTCATCGCCAAACTCTGCGCCAACGCCTCCCTCCACGGGAAGACGGACACCGTCCAGAAGATGGTGGAGAAGCTCGAGATCGACCTCGCCAAGTGCGGCGCCAAGCTCGAGGCGGCGACGACGGAGAGGGCGCGCGCCAAGGCGAAGGCGTCGATCGTCGCGACGGTCGACAAGTTCATCCGCGAGGCTTCGCAGCTCGATGCTGAGATGCCGGGGGCGGATTTTGCGATCGAGCTGGCTATCGAGGAATATACGGACTCGACGGGGAAGTTCCTCGGTCCCGGATTCTGCGCGCAGTTCCACAAGCGCGCCATGGGCATGATCGAGCCGGGGATGACCTTCGATGCATTCAAGGCGAAAATCGCCGAGGCACTGCCCGGAATCGTCCATGAGGCACTGGCGAACGCCTCCTCTCCGCTCGTCTTCAGCTCCAGACAGCCCGGCGTCCCGCAGCCCGCCGCCGTGGGCCTTTCGCAGGAGAAGATGAACGCCGTCCGCGCCGAGTTCCAGGATTCCATCGCGACCGGACAGACGCTCGTCCAGAACGGGACGAACCTCACGTCCGTGCCGGGGTTCTCGATCGGCGCGGACAAGTTCGACACGACCGTGTTCCTC
This sequence comes from uncultured bacterium, assembly GCA_902769585.1. Taxonomy (GTDB): domain Bacteria; phylum Verrucomicrobiota; class Kiritimatiellia; order RFP12; family UBA1067; genus RUG572. The sequence goes on along the minus strand of CACXPT010000160.1, from coordinate 7,328 downwards.
AAGGGCCAGCCGAAGCCGTCGGACAACAGCAGGAGCATGGACGAGAGTTTCACCGCGAACATGCGTTCCCGCGGCGAAGCGAGGCCCCTCGTCAAGGTGGTCAATCCAGACGGATCGGTCATTTCGCTTCAACGCTGCGTCGCCTCCCATGTCGACACGGTCTGCGGAGGGGCCGGCGTGCAGTCCACCGCCGTCAAGGCCGCGATGATGCTCGACCTCGGCCGGCTCGTGGGCGGTATCGCGGAGGATCTGCATCTCGACGGCAAGCTCCGTGAGGGCCTCAAGCAGGGATGCGACTGCACCCTGACGCTCAACGACGACGGATCGATCGACGTCACGCTCTCGACCAAGCCGGAGAGCAGCGTGGAATGCTCGCTGACGCTCAGGATCTCGACGGAGGGCGAGCGCTCGCTCGTCTCGTTCTCTGGCGTGAAGACGAGCGACGCCTTCGCCGACAAGGTCGAGCAGGCCGAACGTCGCTCCGCCTTCGTCGCCAGGATGAATCCTGATACCGGCTCCATCGTCAAGATGGCCGCCGCCAAGCTCGCCGAGATCAAGCAGTATGTCGAAGCGCCGAACGTGTCCGCACGCATCGGCGAAGAGAACATGAACTCCCTCCAGGTGTCCGTCACCGGGCTTTTCAACGGACTCATCGGCGAACTGCGCCACCTCGCGGACGATCCCGCGGCGCGTCTCGAGAAGACGCCCGACCAGTACGAAAGGGACTTCGCCACGCAGATCGAAAACCTGCGCCAGCGCACGCTCGCGCGCATCCAGTCGAACCTCTTCCTGGCGGTCGACTTCAAGAAGTCCTTCAATGACATCGCGGCGAAGTGCAACGCAGCTGCCGGCAGGCTGGACGCGGCGGGAATGAACGGGCTCGCGAACGTCGTGAGGGATTTCATGGTGCGGACCAACACCTACCTCGCGGACCTGCGGTCCAACTTCATCCTCTCGGGGGAGGTGTCCGAAAGGGCGGCCAAGGAGCTTACGACGGCGGTGAAGGCCTTTGCCCGGCGCGCCATCGACGTCCTGACCTCGCTCAATGACAAGCCGACGGCGGAGGACGCCGTGGCGTTCGCGACAGGACTGAAGTCGCTGCGCTTCCCGGTGCTGGCGTTCAGGACGTTCTCCGAGGGCGCCCGCACCGCGATGCTTTCCGCGAGCGGACTCCTCTCAACCGAGGCCGTCGACCGGGCGGCGATCGGAAAGCCCGGGTACGGTCCCGTGGCCAAGGCGGTTTCCGATTTCGCGGATGTCGTCAACAATCTGCTCTCGCAGGCGCGCGGATGGGGGAACGACGCTCAGGCGCTGGAGTTCAGGAACCTCGCCGAGGGCAGGCTCCGTCGCATAATCCAGACGGTCGTAAGCGGCATCGACAGCGGGACGGACCTGAGCCAGGGCATCGGCGGGGTCCTCGCCGAAGAGCTTGCGCCCATCTTCGGCACCTTCGCGAACTACGAGCGCCAGAACATCCAGGACACGTTCTCCCGGAAGGCCGACGCGCACATCGCCACGCTCCAGGACATCCGGAACAACGGCGTGTCGGTCAACGGCGTCCGCGTTCCGCTGAGCGAAGCCCAGCGCGCCGACGTGGACGACGCGATCGCCAGGATAGGCGCCCTCAAGGATGGCCTCCAGAACGTGCAGGGCGACAGCCGTCCGATCACCCGCGAGGGGCTCGCGGCGTTCATGTCCAGACTTGACGGCGCCGTCGGCAAGTTCATGGAGAAGCTGGCGAATCCGGGTCCGAGCCGCGCCCCGAAGCAGAACTTCTTCGCCAAAGCGTTCGGCGGCCTCGGCGGCAAGCTGGATGGCGACGCCGACTACCGCATCGCCCTGCCGGCGGTGCCGACGGACTACAACGCATCCGCCACCAACGCGGCGAATCCCTTTGCGGGACAGGGCGGCGCCGGGTTCGCGTCCTTCGACGAGCTGTCGCGCACCATCCGCGCCCAGACCGCGATCGGCAGGACGATCAACGCCGACAACCCCGAGCTCAAGACGATGGCGCTCGACGTCTTCTACGAACTCGAGGAGGCGAGGCCGTACCTGGATATCGACGATGACAACAACATCCTGGGGTTCAAGGAGATCAACGGCGAGAAGACCGGCGAGCTCATCGTCGCCGCGGCGCTGAAGGCCGCGGTCGCCAGGCGCACCGCCGCCTGCGTCGCCGAGCTGGCGACGCTCCAGAACGGCGTCGCGCTCGATGTCGAGAAGTACACCGGACCCGCCGGGATGACGGCGCTCAAGGCGGCGATCAGGGATGCCTTCCCGGCCGAGATCAACCGCTTCGCGGTGGTCGCCCGGGCGGAGGCACGGCCGGTCGGCGAACTCCTTCCGGGCGAAGTCCTGAAGCGCGGCAACAACATCTTCGGACTCGACCTTGAATACGTCCGCAGGCAGGGGAAGCTCGAAGCGCTGAAGACGATAGTCCTCGGAATGATGATTTCGAATTCCCGCGACGCCTACCTGACGCTCAAGGCCGAGGACCCCGCCGCCGCCAACCAGCTGATGGAGCGGTGGCTGAGCCAGCGGGAGCCCCTCGGTGACGATTTGAAAACGCTCATGATGATCGACGGCGCCGCGCTGAGGGGACTTCAGGCGTCGCTCCTCAACGGCGATCTGCCGCTCGACGGCAGCATCAATCTGCCGACGGCGCTTCTGCTGCAGGACCTCTCGAAGTTAGGTGGCGAACGCGCCAACGGGGAGCTGATCAACGCGGACGCGGGGTTCGTGAACCCCAATCCCGGCGAGAACTACATCATGCTCCTCAGGAACGGGCTCACTCCCGAGAGGATCGCCCAGTTCTGCAACGTAGCAAACGAACCGAATCAGGAGTTGGCGAACGTCCGTATGGACTCGAAGGTCTCCTCGCTCTTTTCAATCCTCTCCAACCTGTACGTGATCGGCAGGTGCGATGCGGGGAGCGTCGACGAGGTGTGCCTGCGAGTCCTCCACAAGCACGTCTACGAGACCACCGCAGACGACTTCTCGAATAAGCTCTCCCTCATGCGCAAGGGTGTGGTCGATCTCATCAATCACCCGGATCCCAATGACGACACCCCTCCGCCCGCAGGCCTGCAGGATCTGGATCCGATGTCGCAGCTCAACGCCGAGCAGCGGGAAGGCGCGATGTTCTTCAAGCGCACCGCGATCCCGACGACCGCCCATGTTGCGGAGACGCTGGCCGTCTACAACGTGCTCAAGCAGATGTCCGCGCCGAACGGTCCGGCCGAGTCGCAGGTTACCTACAACGGCGTACAGTTCACGCTCAGCGTCGCGAACGGCGTCCTCACCGCGAAGGAGCGGGTGAACATCGACGTCTGGCAGCTGCGCGACGGGTCGAATTCGCACGAATACCATCTCGACAAGGTCCGGAAGGACGTCGAAATCCCGATCGTGTGCCCCCTCGACGTGCGCGGCTTCCTCTCGCAGATCGAAGACGAGATCGCGGCCAACGCGACGGTCTACGGACGCGAGGCGGCGCTCGCGCTCTTCAACGCGGAGGGCTTCGACGCCGGCTCCAGCCGCGCCCGCCAGCTCGCGCTGAACGTGATCGCCGGCATCACCGGCACGCTCGCGACTGAACTCTGCCACGTGCCCACCACGGACCTGACGGAACTCGCGCGCGGCATGCTGCAGACCCAGGGCGACCCGAAGGCGTTCTTCAAGGAGAGGCTCGCCGGCCTCAACGGCGACGGCGTGACGCGCTTCAACGGCGCGGCCACGCTCGAACTCTACCGGAAGATGCAGGCGACCGACCGGAACCAGCTCGACGAGATGGTCAAGCTGCCCGTGGAAAACAAGACCCGCGAAGGCGAGACGCTCGTCCAGTCGCGCCGTCGCCGCGTCCACGAGTTCATCGCCGAACTCGTAATGCCCGACGACACGACTCGCTACGACATCGACCGCGACGCCGGCAGGACCGACGCTGACATCATGCGCCGGACGATACTCTCCCACAAGTACGAACTCGGCATCGTGCTGCGTTCGCTCGGCTCCGATTCGGACCTCCTCGACACCTTCAGCCTGGCCACCGGCGGCGAAGTCGACGGCGTGGTGCCGCGCACCCACGAGATCACCACGACCCTCAAGGCGCGCATGATCCAGCTGAAGTCCATGGTGGACGCGGCGGGCGGGCTGGACGCCTTCTTCCAGGCGCTGGAGACGAACGACGGCGCGGGCGTTCCCGGGCTCGCCGACTTCCTCAATGGATTCTCCTCCGACCTCGCCTCGGCCTCGGACAAGGTGCTCGCGAAGATGCAGGGCGTCCTCACCGAGAAGCTCGCCACCGCGTTCCGCCAGTCCACGGCGACCGCCAAGAACAAGCAGCTCTGGCAGAAGACGCTGGATGAAATCGCGGGATCCGGCACGCTCGACGTCGACACCGGCTACGGTCAGCTTCTCATGGAGGCGCTTTCGACCTACTTCTCCAAGATGGAGCCGATCGACCGCCACCGCATGGCGTCCTCGCTGCTGCGCTACGCCGGCTCCGAGTCCAACTCCGGCGAGATTCTGGGCGCACTCATCAAGGGCGCGGGCCCGGTGCTGCAGAAGCTCATGCAGGGCCTGCCGCAGACCGCGCTACCGCAAGACCTCCGGCAGGCGGTGGCGGACCTCAAGTGCAACCTCCCGTCCATACCGCCGGAGATGGTCCGCGCCACGCTCCTCGACATGGTCGAGCGCTCCAACGGACGCATCACGTCTATCGAGCTGACGAAGTCCCTCGGCGCGGCGACGGTCGGCCAGGCGTTCCTCTGCAAGATCGTGACGGTCGACAACCCCGCCGGCGAGGAGTGCGTCGTCAAGATCCTGCGTCCGGACGTCCAGGCCCGCGCCCGCCGCGAGCGCGACCTCTTCCTCGACATCGCGAAGCGGACGAAGGGAATGGCGGGCGTGTTCGACGTCCGGCTGGAGGGCATCTTCAAGGAGCTTGACTTCACGGTTGAGGCCAACAACGTCAAGCAGGGCTCGATCTACACCTCCGGCGTCGTCAACGACAAGATCGAGGGCGTGCGCAGCATGGAGCTCTACCCGTTCATCGCGGCGACCGCCAACACCCTTGTCGTCCGCAAGGCCCCCGGCGTCACCTACGACCGCTTCATCGCCGACTCGAAGGCCAGGGTCGACACGGTCCTCGGCAAGCTGAAGAAGGTCCGCAACGCTGACGGAAGCGTAAACTACCTCAGCGGCGACCCCACCAAGATCCTCACGACGCGCGAGGCGCTCCTGGACACCTACAACGACATCCTCCAGCGGCAGAAGCAGCTCACCGGCTTCATCGAGAAGTGGACGTTCGAGGCCATCTTCGACGGCGGGTTCTTCCACGGCGACGTGCACGCCGGCAACCTGATGTGCGACGGAACGCGCCTCACGGTGATCGACTACGGCAACGCCTCCAGGTTCTCGGCGAGCGAGCTCAACAGCCTCAAGTGGGCGCTCGCCTGGATTCCGGCGAAGAAAGCGTCCAAGTTCCTGGAAAACTACGAGAATCTTCTCTCGGCCGAAGGCAAGAAGACCCTCGCCGCCAAGCGCAATGACCTCGTCAGGGCGCTGCAGGAGGTCTTCGACCGCGCGGACGCCTCCGACATCGGGCGCATCATGTCGGCGGCCTTCCAGCTCATCCAGGAGATGGGCGTGGAACTGCCGGGTCCGATCTTCAGCATGCTGCAGAGCATGCAGCGTCTGGACGAGACGGTGAGACTCATGAACGAGCAGCTGTCGGAGATCAAGACAGCGCTCAGGTCGATGAGGCTCACCGACACCCTCCAGGATGGCGAGACGATGCCCGACTTCCTCGTGCAGATTAAAGAGATGATCGATCCCCAGACGCGGACGAAAGTCGCTCACAACGGAATCACCCTCCAGGCGGTCTTCACCCAATTCCAGGATCTGATTTCCTCCGGAAACGTCGAGGATGAGATGGTTCTCAGCGAACACGTCCGGGCCTTCGGTTATTACGTGCAGGGCATGGGTGTGCAGCAGGAGGGCGACAACCGGCAGAATCAGACCTACGAAGCCAAGTTGAACACTTTGGTCGACAACTGGGCGAACAATCCCGACTCCGCCGAAGCGAGGTCGGCCGTCTTCGCCCAGCTCGACCAGATTCGCGAGTACGCAGATTTCGTTGCCCGATTCGGCGCCACAATCTCCCGTCTGAACGCAACCTCGATTCTGGCGACGCTCGCCGCCACGCCTTCCGAGCCCGTCTCGCAACACCGCGAAGAGTGGCGCCAGTTCGTGCATTCGCTGGTCGTGAACCAGCTCAAGCCGATGATCGCCAGCATCTTCAGCAACCTCAGGGAGACCCTTCTGGACGGCCAGGACCTGAACGGCGAAGTTATCCCGCTGATCAAGCCATACGAAGATGTGTCCGCCGGGTTCGGCAAGGCGATCATGCGCGGCAGCGAGAAGTTTGCGGCGTCCTTCAGGGGCCTCGGTGGGGTGTTCAGCGCCGTCAGCGGCGGCGGACTCAGCCTCAAGAACGCGATGAAGGAAGTCGCGAAGGACGCCGGCCGCCAGGCCCACCGCGAGACCTACGTGACGACGAACTACGGCAACTACGCCGCCGAGCACGGTCTCTACGACGCGGAGGTCGCCCAGATCGAGAAGTCGATGCAGGACTTCCGCTTCGTGCCGGACCTCGTGAAGACGTTCACGAAGCCGGACTGGCACACCAAGCAGGCGAACCGTCTGGCGGTCGTCCAGTCGCTAAAGTTCAACATCGGCAACATCATGGCCGACCTCACCCGTGCCGGTTTCGCCGAGCGCGTCGCCGATGAGGTGAAGCGCAAGGAGTTCATCGAACTCGCGATGACGCACCTGATCGCGCCCCATCCCGAATGGTACCACGCCCTCGAGCAGGTGAACGCCGCCGGTATCGACCAGATCGCCGGCGACGACGTGGATGTGAAGAACGCGCTCCTGTTCCTGAAGTCAGTCGCGTCGAATCCGCCGGATGACCGGCTTACCGCCGCCGAGGAGCCGAACAGTTCAGCATCTTTTGATCAACAGCCCGTTTGCAGCGGAAAGGTTTAAATGACATTCGAAGAACTAATATCCGGTCTGGGTTCCAAAATCGGCGTCGAATTGACATCGGATGACGGGTCGTGCGTCATCAACGTAGACGACATGGTCGTGACGCTCATGAGCCTGCCGGACTCCGACAGGCTCGCCGTCCACGGCGAAATCGGCGATCCGCCCCCCGAGGGACTGGAGCAGCTGCTCTCGGCCATGCTCGAGGCGAACCACCTCTTCGCCGGGACTGCGGGAGCTACGATCTCGCGCGACCATGAAACGGGCAGGTTCCATCTCTGCCGGCA
>CACXPT010000159.1 GCA_902769585.1 uncultured bacterium | reverse complement strand
CCTGCTGCTTGCCGCCGGCGAGACGGAAGCGGTGATCAACGTCAAGAAGGGGCAGTTCATGGCCCCCGAGGACATGGCGAACGTCGTGAAGAAGATCGCTTCGACCGGCAACCGCCGCATCGTGCTATGCGAGCGTGGCGCAAGCTTCGGATACCGCAACCTCGTGGCGGACATGAGGTCTCTGCCGATCATGCGTGACCTCGGCTATCCGGTGGTGTTCGACGCGACGCATTCCGTGCAGCGGCCAGGCGGACTCGGCACAGGTTCAGGCGGCGACGGCAAGTACGCGCCAGTGCTCGCGCGTGCGGCCGTGGCCGCAGGCGTGGACGGCATCTTCATGGAGACGCATGTCAATCCGAAAAGGGCGCTTTCCGACGCTGCGAACGCGATCGCGTTCAAGGACGTCAAGGCGCTATGGAAGAAGCTGCTCGCGATCCACGCGATCGTGTCTCGCCCCTGATGGCGACGCGTGCGGTTACCGTTTGGTCTTGCGAAGTGTGGCTATGACTTCGCGCAGGCGCTGGCGGGCCGATGCGGGGTAGTTGTTGTAGTCGACGCATTCCAGCGTGATGCCGTCGCCGCCAACCTCGAACGCCATGCGCGTGAGGGTCTCCGCCACGTCGGCGAAGCGCTTCCCTGTCGCCTTGCAGTAGCTTGGAACGCCCTTGCGGCAGAAATCGTATGCGCTCACGGGGAAGTAGACCCTGCACTTCCCGGCACAGCGGCGCACGATGCGCTGGTAGATCTCACGCGTGCTTTCGAATGGGCGCTTCGCATCCCAGTCCGGATTGATCACGATCAGGCAGTCAACTTCGCCGGCATCGACGCACGCGCGCCAATCGATGCCGTAGCGCTTCATGCAGGCGTCCTCTCCCTCCACGTCATCGGGGAAGGGCACGCCGAGAAGGAACCTTCCGCCATGGGCGCGCACGCGCGCAGACAGGCCGCTGAAGAATGCGTGCGTCGACTCGAAAACGTGAGCACGCCACGCGGGACCGTTCGTCGGTGCTATGTCGCCATGTTTCATGCGCCAGCGGCGCAGCTCGGGCTCCACGAACTCGAGTTGCGGACCCCAGCCGCCGTTGCGCCAGCAGTCGAGGAAGTAGTCCTTCGAGCCGTAGGCGAGGACCTCCTCCGCGAGACGGAGCTTGTGCGCGCGCACCTCGTCGAATGCGAGCGAGCAGCGCCCGGCCCACGGCGTGCCGCTCTGCGCGCGCGACCAGTACTGCGGATGCTCGGCGTTCCACACGCCGAACGTCCAGCTCGTCCAGTGCGTCTCCTCGAACGGCGAATGGTTGCCGAAGCGGAGTCCGCGCTCCGCGCAGGTCTTGGCGATCAGCTTGAGGATGTCGGGCGAAGCGTCGGGATAGCGCAGGAAGCCGTAGAACTTGCGGTTGTCTGGCAGTCGCCTGATTTCCGCAGGACAGTAGGCGGCAGGCTCCTCGCGCGACGGATAGCGCGTCGTCGCGCCCGCGCCCGTGCGCCACAGAATCACGTCGGCTCCGGTCTCGAGGATGTGGTCGAGAATCTGGATGTTGCCCGTGGCTGTCTCGGAGTCCATGAGCGCACCGAAGTCGAGCGAATCCGCAAACGCCATCACCTCGAACGGACGGGCGGGCGGCAGGACGCGCGGCGCGGCTGAGGCCGGCGGACCGAACAGCTCCAGACGCGTCGCGCGGCTGGCCAGCACCTCTGATGGAATGCCTGTGCCGATCTCGAACGAGAGCAGAGAAGGGGACTTCTCGACTTTCTTGAGATGGTTGAGGGCGAGCATCTTGCCTGGCAACGAACTCGCCGCCAGCGCGCCGTCGATGTACAGGGATATGCGCCCCCCACGCTCCCGTATGCCAAGGAGTTCCACATCACGTCCGACAGGGAAGGGCGTCGTTCCTTGCGCCATGACGAAGATGCCGTCCGACGCGCGGCGCGTGGAGAATGTCGGCAGGTGCTTGCCGTCAAGGTAAAGCTGGATGCCTAGCGGATGTTCGTCGTAGGCGGCGCGCAGGAAGAACACGAACTGGCCAGGTGCGAGACGGTCCACGCGGACGCGTGCGCGAAGGTAGAAGTCCTGGTCGCCGAACGTGAAGCTGTCCGTCCGCTTTGCTGGCTGAACGGGAGGTTCGATCGGCATCTCGCCAGTGCCAGGCACAAGGTTCTGAACATCCTTGAAGCATATCTTGTATGCGCCCGACGCGTTGTTCTCGAACACGAGGCGCGAGCCGTCTGGAGACCAATCTGGCGAACGGCTGTTGCCGGCCAGTCCGGTGTCGATGCGGAACGTCTCGCCGCTCGCAAGGTCCTGCACGAATATGCCCCAGCCAGTTTCGCCGGTGCGGAATCCGGTGAAGGCCATCCGCTTCCCGTCCGGCGAGAAGCGCGGCGAGTACGCATACATGCCGTATGGCGTGAGCATGAGACGGCGGTTGGGCGAGTCCAAGGACGATGCGGCGATTCTCCATTGCGCGTACAGTCCGTCCAGGTAGGCGTAGGCGATCGTGCGGCCGTCGGGAGACAGCGTTGGGGAGACGCAGCCTTCCTCCTTTCTGCCGCCGCCGATCAGGCGCGACACGGTGCGGGAAGGGGATATCTTGTCCAACGCGGTATCGCAGGAGTCCAGTCCGCGCGTGGTGGTGAAATATATCGTGCCGTCCTGCGCCACGCATGGCGCATAGTCGCGGCCTGGCTTGGGATCGGACGGCAGTTCTTCCAGACGGCCGTTGCGCCACAGGCACAGGCAGGCAGGCGAATCCTTCTTTGTCTGGAACGCCGTGCCGTTCGGACGGTAGCGCGAGAACACGATTCCTCCGTCGCGGGTCCATGCCGGCTGGAACACGTCGCCCTCGCCGATGTCGATTGCGCGAACTTCGCGCGTCCTCACGTCGAGGAGTTTCAGCTTGCTTCCACCGTCGGCATCGGAGACGTAGGCGATGGTCTTTCCGTCAGGCGACCATGCCGGCGAGGTATCGTTGCCGGCCAGAGCCGATTGGAATGCGCACGTGCAGAAGCCGACAAGTGCAACCAGTATCTTGCTTCTCATTTTTCTTTTCTCTTTATGATGTCGTTGAGGCCGGAGACGATGTCATCGGCGACGGTCGACGCGAAGATCGACGACCTCGCCTCGTATCCGCCTTCCGCATAAGCCGAGGCGACGGGGAAGTATCCGCACGACCCGTTCGTCAGGCACGTGCAGACGGTCATCCGGAACGGCGAACCGTCGCGGACGGCGCGTCCGATCTCGGAGAACGGCTCTCCGGGAATGCCGGCAAACGCCACGGCGTCGCCGAGGACCAGCACGGAAAGCGGCAACGCAAACGAGTCGGGTCCGTTTTCGAGCAGGAGCATCCGCTCCGCCTCCGCCACGACCGTCGTGAGCGCCATGCCCGTAAAGGGAATCTCGGCGTCGCGGCCTTCGCGGTGCAGCCGCACGTATTCGCGGGCCTTCGGCAGGTCGTCCGCCGCCGGACGCTGGGCCGGGACGGAGATCGTGCGCACGCCGAACCGCAGCGGTCCCGCGACCACCGGCTCGCACTTGCCCCACACAGACAGCGCGGCCGCCGCCACGACGCGCCCCATGTGCCGCGCATGCTCGTAGCCGCGGTCGACGTCGTCGAAATCGGGGTGGAGACCCTCGCGCTCGCCCGGGCGCGGATCGGTGCAGACGTGGTTCACGTCGCCCTGCGCGCCGTTGAGAAACACGCAGTTGACGCCCGGCTCCGCGCGTTCGAAAATGCGGCGCGCAAAAGCGGGCCAGTCGCCGGAGATCATCTCGCCGCCCACGACGTCCGGATGGGTCGCGAAGTTGAGCACCGCAATATCGCCCTTCCCCTCGCGGCGGATGCGCAGGACGCGGACCGTTTCGTCTAGTGCGCCGATGGCTTCGGCGATGTCGGGATTGTTCACGCCGGGATTGGTGCGGATGGATCCGTCCTTCATGCGGTAGCGGCGGAGGAATGAGATGCGCTTCGCTTCCGAGAATCCGATCGCCAGGGACGCGGGGACCAGGTCGTCGACGGCCAGGCGAGCGACATCCGCAATCCGCGTCGCCAGAAACTCGTTGTAGAAGTCCGTCCCGTCGAAGAAGTCCGTGCGCCCCTTGTCGGCCTTGCCGGCGCCCGGCCCCGTGTGCGTGTGCGTGCAGTGCACGTAGACCGCGTCGTCCCGCACGCCTGCGGCCTCCGCGATGCGCCGCCGCAGGGACGCGTTGAACGCGACGCCTTCTATTCCGAGGAGGTCGGCTGCGATCACCACCGCCGTGTCGTTCCCGTCGGAGAATGCAGCGGCGTTGGCCTCCAGGTTGTCGAGGATGCCCTTCGCATGCCGTTCCTCGAAGTATCCGACGATCGGCGTGCCCAGCGGCGGCGTGATATCCACCCGCGAGAAGCCGGCCTTGAACGAACATTCGCCCATCGATGAGACCCTTATTTGCGCGCGTCGTTGCGCCGGACGAAGCCGAGCGCGTCAAGGCGGGCGAAGAGATCCTTCAGCTCGGCCTTGGAAAGGGGACGTCCGTTCGGCGCGCGACCCTCGCCGCAGTCGAGCCCGATGTACTTCATCATGCTCTTATGCCAGGATCCGTTCGGCTTGGCGATGAGCTGCTCCACGAACCGCACGACCTCGTCCTGGAGCTTCGCCGCCGCCGCGAAGTCGTTGGCGCCAGCGAGTTCGCAGATCTTGGCAAAATGCGCAGGAATGATGTTCTGCGACGAGCCGATGTTGCCCGAGAAGATGCCCGTCGCGAGAGCCGAGAGCGCCTGCTCGTCGGCGCCCGAGAAGAAGATGACCTCCTTGGAGAGCCTGTTCCGGAGCGCCTGCACAGTCCAGTACTTGTAGTTCGTGTACTTCATGCCCTTCACGTTCTTCAGGTCGAAGAACTTCGCGTCGCGGTCCGGCACGATGTCCGCGCCGAGCGAGTAGATCATGAACGGCAGGTCGGTCGCGGACGAAATGCGCCGATAATGGTCGTATGCGGCGTCGAAGCACTGTCCGAAGTAGACCGGCGCGACTGAGCTCACCCAGTCGATGCCCGTTTTCGCCGCAAACTTCGCCAGTTCCACCGCATCGTCCGTCGAGAGGCACCCGACGTGGGCGATCAGCTTCGCGCGCCCCTTCGCCGCCTTCGCCGCGCGCGCGTAGACGCGCTTGCGCTCGTCCTTCGAAAGCAGGAAGCCCTCGCCCGTCGAGCCCGTGAGGTAGAAACCCCTCAAGCCCTTCGACAGACCGTAGTCGATGACCTTCTCGATCATCTCCTCGTTGAGCGAGCCATCCTTCTTGAACGGGGTGTATAGCGCGGAGTAGGCCCCCGCCATTCCCGTGAACGCCTTGCCGCGGGGCAACGGCAATCCCGCCGAACCGTTATTCATTTTCAACCTTTCATCTTTTAGTGTTTGAATCATGTCAGAAATCCTTGCACCTGCCGACCTGTTTCTCCGGAAAACGCCCTCATTCATGGTCCGCAAACGGAGGACACGTGTAGCCGCGCCAAGTGCCGTCATAGAGACGCTCCACCTGCTTCTCGGCATGGTAGAGGTTCGTCAACTCCCCGTAGGCCGTCAGCGCCGCCGGCGTTCGCGCGTCGCGCGCGGAATAGACCGCCTCGTCTATCTTGGCCCTGAGGTAGAGCTGGCGCCAGCGCCAGCAACGGCGCATCCGCGGCAGGATCATGCCGTCGATCCTGTCGGCAAGCGCCGCCGCCTCATGCGCAATGCGTTCGCGACGGGCGAGCTCTTCCGGCGGCGCATCCTTCACATGCTGCGACACGCGAGGCCTCTTGCGGCCTTTCATGCCGGTTGAACTTCTCGTTTCGTAAATCTCTTCCAGCATCGTGCAGAGGGAAACGAAATCGCGCTCGTCGCACCCGGGCAGTTCCCACCGCGCATACTCCCGTATCATGTCGTCGTGCGCGCTTTGGGGATCGACGTAGAGGCCGTTGACCACGATCTTGTTGACGTCCTCGTAGATGCCTTCCGAGTAAAGCATGAATCCGTTCACGACGGGCTGGCACTGGCGATACAGGCGCTCGAAGCGCGTCGGCAGCGGATTCGCCCCCGTGCCGCCCCACGGAAAGCGTCCCCACATGCTGATTTCTGGGAACGTGATCACAGGAACGTCCTTTGGAAGCGGATGCTTGAGCAGATACTTCGCCCCGTAGTCGTTGATGACAAGGGCGTTGATCCAGTCCTGCTTCGCAAGATAGTTGCAGAACCCCTCCCAGTCGTCGTCGCGGAAGAACCACGTCGACACGATGTGCTGCGCGCCAGGACAGATGCCGTCGTTCATGCGCCTGAGGCGCTCGATCAGCCTGACGTATCCGTTACCACCCCACGGCGCGCACTTCTCGCAGGCGCATCCACCCTCGTCAAACGGCCAGTAAACGAGTCCCGAAATCGAGAGATGCCGCTGGCGTTCCATCTTCTCGCGCCAGAAACGCATGAGGCAGTCGAGCGCGCCCGGCTTCTCGGGGCAGACGTTGTACTCGTCCGCGCCGCGACTGCCCTTCGGATCCTTCGTCGCGCGAATCCCGGGCGGCATGTTCTCCGGCATGCAGTTGTCCCCGCCGAAGGTGATCAGGTCCATGTCGAGGGACCTGACGCGCTCGGCCAACGCGACGGACGCCGCCGCGAACACGGCTTTGTCGCCTTCCGAAGCCCAGACCATGTCGACGGCCGGATAATCGAGCTGCATCAGGAATCCGTTCATGCCCCAAAGCGCCAGATCCTCGACGTACCGCACCATCTCGTCCGCGCCCGCGCGGTGGTACCAGTTGTTGAAGTGCCGCGCGAAATAGACGATGCGGTATTGGTTGACGGGCGAGAAACCGTATTCGCCGTCCGCAAGGGAGAACGTCGTTTCGCCGTACCGTATCGCCCGCAAAAGCTTGCCCGCGCCGAACACGAGCGACCGGAACCTGCCGCCCCTTACTGTCGCGACGCCATTCGTAACGTCAATGACTGCCTTTTCGCCGGGAATCGAGGCGTCCATTTCGAAGCGGACCCCGAGCGTGGCGCCGGTCGAAGGCGGTGTACGCGCCCAGACACGCGAAAGGATTATCCCCCGCATGCACTGCCTCTCCTTCGGCAGGTTCGACACGTCCACGGAAATGTTCGAATAGGTCGCGGCGTCGGCCGCGGCACAAACGGCCAACGCCATCGAGACAAATAGAACCTTTATCTTCATTGCTCTATCTTCATCCTTTCATCAGCTAACACTTCAGCGTCTTGAGCGTCAACCCCGTGAGGTCTCGTTCGCGCTCGGGGACAACGAACGAGAGGAGCCACGCCGAGACGACGCAGAGGACAAACCCGATTCCCCCGACGAGAAACACGTGCGGACGCTCGAACGGCAACGGCGCGTAGCGCAGGACGAAGCACGCGACGTAGTTGACCACCAGCCCGGCGATCGCGGCGCGGCCGCCCACGCGGCGGAGGAACACGCCGAGGAAGAACATCCCCGCGAGTCCGGCCGTCAGCACCGAGATAAACTCCTTGAACTTGTCGAAGAGCGACCGCGTCTCCGTGTGCGCGAGCACAAGAGCCGCCGCGACGCCGAGGATGCCCGTCGCAAACGTGAAGACGCGTCCCCAGCGCATCTGGGCCTCTGGGGTGGTCGACGGACGGAACTTCAGCACGAAGTCCGTGGTCAGCGCGGTCGCCGCGCTGGAGAGGTTCGCGGAGAGCGTCGAGATTGTCGCCGCGAACAGCGCCGCCGCCACAAGACCCGCCAGCGCCGGCGGTAGACCCGACACGATGAAGAACGGCAGGATGCTGTCCGCCTTCGGTAACGACGGATCAAGCATCTCGGGATGGCTGCGGTAGTAGGTCCAGAGCGCCGTGCCGATGGAGAAGAACACGAGGCAGACGAATACCGTGAAGACGCCGTTGAACCAGATAGAACGGGCCGCCGCCTTTTCGTCTTTGACCGACATGTAGCGCTGGATCACGCACTGGTCGCTCGTGTACGTGGAGAGGTTCTCGATGATCGCCAGCACCACCACGACCCAGAGGACGGGCTCG
>CACXPT010000158.1 GCA_902769585.1 uncultured bacterium | reverse complement strand
TGTCCGTTGACTTGTTGTGTCATGTGTTTCCTTTTCTCGACAAAAAGGAAACACTGACGTCATTTACTGCCGTGTCTCAAATCCGGGGAATAGTGCAGGGGGCATCGCAAGCCCCCCCCCCGCAATGTGCCTCATCATGAGACTCTATTCATTGTTTTTTCGAGGTCAGTATCGCTCTTGGGCCCATTCGGGCCAGTCTGCCGCTGTCTCGTCCACATCCCCCCAGAACGTGAGCGTAGGGTTGATCGTCCGCAGTTCGGCAAGTCCTTCCTTGAACACGGTAAAATCCCGGAACGGTGGCCTTGGAAGCTTGTCCCTTGCACTCCAGCCCCGCTCTCCCTCCGGGTATTCCCCGTTCACAGGAAAATCGCCGGCCCTGTCCGCATACAGCGCGCGCACGGCTGCATCCGCAAGGGAAATATCCTCCGATTCGGCTATCGACAAGGTCCTCTTCACCATGCCGCAGAACCAGAACGGCAGATGGAACGTAGCCACCCTGCGCCGGTTACCGCGCCGGCCGCCGTATGCCTCGTACATGAGAAATTCGTTTGCGCTACCGCCGTACTCCCCGTAGACGAAATTCCGTTCCTCGCCCTTGCAGGCGTACGAGGAATCGTCTTCGATCATTAGCGTATTGTTGACCTCAGACTCAGGGACGATTACCCCGACGAGCTTCTTCTTGTATCCGCCGCCCCATAGACCGTCGAAGTCATCCCTGTCGCCATCGCCTCCGTTGAGGTTGATGCAGTCGGGACGCGAAAAGAGCCTGTATCCGGGGACTTTGCGCCCTGAAAAAGCGCGTTCCATCAGGATCGGACAGAGTTCCTCGTTCCTGGGCCGGATGGCGTTACTGAAGAACACGATCTCCAGACCCTGCTCGTGCGACCAGCGGAGAAGTTCGAGCGCGCCGTTGAGGAAGAAGTGCGGCATTCCGCCAAGCACCGTGGTGAACATGCGGTCGAACATCGCGGCACCGTATTTCGCGACGACAAACTTCCTGACCGCTTCCACGTCCTCGGGCTTCTCGAGGTACGGAGTCTCAAGCTTTTCGGTTGAACGTCGCGTTTGCAGTTACGCAAAATCGTTTTTGACGGGCCGTCGCCCGCCTATATCGTCTTTACGTCGGCAAGACCTCCTTGTGTTGTTGTTGACGATTGAAGTTCATAAAGTCACTTTCCCTCTTGACCATCTTGCGACATGTCGAATCCGTCGCTCAACGAACTATGGCCGTGTAAGTCGGTCATTTGGGCAGGTCCTTACAGACGACGAGGTTCTTCTTGTAGAAGGCCATGCCGAACTTGAGGATGTCGCGCTGTTCTCCGTGGGCGGCGAAGTCGGCGAGCATCTCGGTGGTGTATTCGCGCGTGTCGATCTGCCGGCGCGCCTCGCTGGCGAGCGCGTCGAGGTCCTCCGTCTCCTCCTCCGCCGCCTTGAGCTCGATCACCACGCCGGGCATGCCGTCGATGAGCGGGCGCATGGAGATGTCGTAGCGACCCTCGCCCGACTCGCGGTTCGACTTCACGACGAACCGGTTGCGGAAGCACGCGATGAACCCGAGAACGAGCCCGTGGTAAAACCCCTCCGCAGCCGTGTCGAAGAAGCTCACCGACTCCTTGAGATAGGCCGCAAGGTACTTTCCGAAGAGGAACGGATCGCGCTCGCGGAGGGCCCGCTCGACTGCGACGATGCCGCCGCTCTTGTCGAAGGAACGCACCTTTTGGACGATCTCGCTGTAGAAAACCTGCTTCAATTCATGATTGGGGATCATGACGTCGCACTCGCCGTCCTTCACCTCCCCAACCGCCTTCAGGTAACCTGCGGACACCAGCAGCGCGTACAGCGTGTTCTCGTTGTCGCGAATCTGCTTGTAGGGTCCAAGTTCCTTCGTCATTGGAACGGTAACCGGCTTCCCCTCCATCAGCTTATGGAGAGTCACCTCCATGTCAAACGGCAACTCCTGCACGATTTCGGTAATGAGGTCGTTGGAGCTCGTGTCGAGCCAGTAGGCGTCGGGACGGCAATGGCAGTCAAAGTACCTGAGGACGCTCCACGGGTTGTAGATTTCCGTCCCGCCGAAATCGTAGCCATCGTACCACGCTTTGATCTCCGGCATTTTGTCCTCGGCACCGTAGTACCGCGCCATCTCGGCGACCTCGTCCTCGGTGAAGCCGAAATACTGCGAGTACTCCGGCTCGAAGACCGTCCATACGGCAGGATTGTTGAGTCCAGAGAGGATTCCCTCCTTCGCAACGCGCAGAACGCCCGTCATGATTCCGATGTGGCAATGCTTGTTGTCCTTCAGCGCGCCAGAAAGGAAAATACGCATGAAGTTGCACATCTCATCGTAGTAGCCGTTAGTGGAGGCGGTCGTGATCGGCTGGTCGTATTCGTCGATCAAGATAACCGGCAGCTTCTTCGTGGAGGCATGGACTGCCTCGGAGAGAAGTCCGAGGGACTCTGAAAGCTCGTCCTTCGTCCCCTCGCGATTCATCACTTTGCGCAAAGACCGCTTCTTGGCCTCGTCGCCCCATCCGTTCTTGACGCAATCGGCGAATTTCCCGACCTCGCCGCCGATCACCGCAGCAAGGCGCGTGAACGCCTCCTCTGCGGTAGTCTGCTTGATGTCCTTAAACGAGAGGAAGATGACAGGATGCTTCCCCTGCTCGCTTTGGTACTTCTCTCCCGCCGCCCAGATCTTCTTGTCGTGGAACAACGACGCATCGCCTTCGTAGAACGCACGGATCATCTCCAGCATCGTCGTCTTGCCGAAGCGCCTCGGGCGCGTGAACAAGACCACAGTCGACTCCGAGTCGATGAGATCTTTGAGGATCAGCGTCTTGTCCACGCAATATGAGGTGCGCGAGAACCTCGCCCAGTCGCTCGTCCCCACAGGCGGCGGCAAAAGCTCATCCCTGCGCGCCGGACTGCCGGCACGTACCTGCTCACTGTTCTTTGTTTCCGCTTCAGACATTGCCAACCTCATGCCATGTTTCTGACGAGTCCCAGTGTATCAAATTTCAGCCACAAAACCAAGGGATGTTAGCGCAGGCGGATGCGGTAGGCGAAGGACTTCGCGTCGCAGGCGAACTTGAGGACGTTGCCCGTCTGGCTCCAGGTCGGCGCGGCGGCGCCCTGCTCGGGCTCGACCGCGTCCACGCCAGCGACCGTGCGGCCCGCTGCGCCGAACGCGGCGAGGTCGATCTCGGCGGAGAAGGCGTCGGAGTACGGCAAGGGCGTGATCGTCCAGTCCGCAAAGCGGAACGTGCCGTCCGTCTTCACGCCGGCGAACTGCACGACGCGTCCCGCGCGGTTCACGCCGAGCAGCCTGTCGCGCGCCGCCGCCTCGTCCGGCGATCCCTCGGGCTTCCACGTGACGCCGGAGATCCTGCCGTCCGCGCGCGCCACCTCGATCGTGCCGCCCTTGATGCGGCTTCCGCCGTCCGTCGGCGCGCCGCCAAGCGGGAGGCGGTGGCCGCCCTTCGGACACCACGCGCCGTAGCGCACCCGGTAGGTGCCGGCGGCCGTGCCGACCGGCACGGCCAGGTCGATGAACGTCTCGTACTTGCCGGCCTTCGCGAACATCTCCTTCGCGCGCGCCATGCCGCACTGGAACACGATGCCCTCGTGGTCTGTCTCCGCGTTGCAGATGTGCACGAACGGCTGGTAGTCGGGCGCCGGACGCGTCATCTCCCACGATATGTGGAGGCGCAGGCGGTCAGGCGCGACGGCCTCGGCGCGCAGCGGATGCGACACGGCGCCGTAGGCGCGGCCGAGGGACGGCTTGCGCGCGTCGACGAAGAGGCCCTTCGCCGACTTCGCGAAGGCGCAGCGCACACCGTCCTTCTCCACCACGCCGCTCTCCGTTCCGCGCGTGCGCGCATAGTAGCCGTAGGGCGGCAACACCACGCCGTTCGGCAAGCGCCACGTCTTGTTCGTCTGGCGGTTCGCCCACACCTCGCCGCCGTCGGAGAAGAAGGAATGCTGGCAATGGATGTTGCCCTCGTACTTCAGGTCGAGGAACTCGGCGCGTCCAAGTTCGGCGCAGGCGTCGTGCTGGAGCCAGTACGTCTTCACCGCATTGCGCGAGAACGGACCATCGCACATCGGGTTGCGTCCGCCAATGATGCCGTTGGAGAGGTAGTCGTCGGAGCCGTAGCCGTGCAGCTCAGCGTCACCGCCCTTGCGCCAGCCGGCCTCCTCCTGGTAGCGGCCGCCGAGACCGCCCGCGAAGAGCACGTAGTAGCCGTGCGTCGCGATGTCGTGCCACGGAGTGCGCTCGCTGTCCGCGAAGTTCGCCCCACCGAGCACCTTCGGCGCGCCGAAGTGGTCGCTCTGCCCGGCGTCCGCGATGCCCACGAGGTGGTCCTGGCCGGCCTCGCTCACGCACACCGTGTCGGGACGCCGGAAACCCTGCCGGTACATCTCGAAGCCGCGTCCCCAGCTCGCCGAGGTCTCGTTCTTCGAGTGGAAGCGTCCCTCGCGGTCGATGTAGTCGAACGGACCGTGTGCAGTAAACACGTCAATGAAGATCGCGTCGGGATCGTAGCCCTCCTTCAGCAGCTTTGCGTTGCGGAGGCACCACGGGTGGAACGCGTGCGGCGCCCAACGGTAGGAGCGCGCGTGGCGTCCGGGGTTGAACCACGCGAGCTGCGGCGTGCCATCGAGGTTGAACACCGTGAGGTCGTAGGTGTAGCCGTCGCAGTCGGGGTAGATGTCCGTGTAGTTGTCGTGCGGACAGAAGAGGATGCCGCCGGCACGGCACGCATCGCGCATCGCGCCGAACGCCGACGCATCGCCGGCCGGCGGATAGATCTCCGGCAGACGATAGTCGTACCCCCAGCGCTGCCAGGCGTGCTTGACGAAGATCGAGTCGTTCAGGCCGTACTTCGCCGCCTTCGCCAGGCCCTCTGCCGCCTTTGCATAGTCGCCGCCCCACTGGTCGAGGCACATGCGCGAGCCGAGCGCGGCGCGTCCAGGGCTCGCCTTGTAGCCCGCCACGGCGCGGAAGCGGCGTCCCGCCTCGAACGAACCCTTCGACGACGGCACGAACGTGAACGTCGCGTCATGGTGCGCGTGGAGCGCGAAGAGGTTCTTCTCGCCGTCGCAGCTCACCGAGTCCTGTACCACGTCCACGGCCTGTACCACGGACAGCCCGTTCGCGTAGTCCGCGCCCACGTGGCGCGTGGAGAGTCCGAACCCGTTCGCGTGGAGCGTGAACGTCTTCGGGCCCTCCACGACGTTGCCGAAGCCCATGTAGACGCGATGCGGCTTCTCGGAGGCGGGACCGACCGCGAGGTCGACGATGCGCGGGAAGCCGGCCGCGTTACGCGTCGCGCCGGGAATCGACCAAGAAACGCGCAGCGTGCCCTTCTCCTCGCGGATCGAAGCCTTGGCCTCGGGCGGCGGTGTGCCATCGTCCGTCGCCACCTTCGCGGTGAAGCCGCGGAAGACGACCGACTTCCCGCCGTCCGTGAACGCGAGCGCGCCGTCGATGAGGCCGCGCTCTCCATACGCCACGCCCGCGCCGTACACGACGCCGTTCGCCTCCAGACGCCAACGCCCCGCCGCCGCGTCCGTCCCCGCCGTGCGCGCCGCCTTCGCGGCCGCGAGCGCCGACGCGCCGCGCGCCGTCCAGTCTGACTCATCCGGCGTCTTCGGCTGCGGACCCACCAGCAGCTTCACGTCGCCCCAGCCGCCGCCGTCGCAGCACGTGTTCATCTTCGGGCCGGGACCCGTCCAGAGACGAAGCTTGACCTTCTTCCCCGCCCACGGCGAGAGGTCGCCCGACATGTCGTGCCACGTGAGTTTCTCCTTCACGATCTGCGAGCAGACGAGCTTAGGCTCACGTCCCTCCTCCACCAGGAACACCTTGTACTCCACACCGTCGGAAGGCGACTGGTCGTGGTTATCCACGAGGAAATTGGAGCAGGAGAACGCGAGCGGCGTCACGGCCGGCAGATCCAGCGGGAAGTCGCTCCAGATGAACCCCGCGCCCTTCTTGTAGGGCGGATGCGTGCTGAAGCCAGCCTTCGCCTCGCCGCGCGGCGAGGGACGCCCCTTCGACATGTGGGCGCCCCATTCCTTCGGTGCGCCGTCCGCATCGACGGACATCACCTTGCCCTTCACCTCGATGAATGTCGTGCGCGCGAAGCCGGCGTCAAGGCAGAACGCGCCGGGACCGAGCTTGGGCGGAGCCGCCTTCCGCACGGGACGCGGCGCGTTGGGGTTCTTGTACATGAAGATCGCGATCGGGTGCGGGGCGTCCTCCTTCTTCGCGCCTGCGGGCGTGAAGCGCGCGTGGACGGGATAGAGGGCGTTCAGCGCGCGCGGACGCGACGTGCCCGTGTACGACAGCTCCTTCTTCTCGCCAGGTGCGAGGGTGAGAGGGCCTTGCAGGCCGACCACGTCCCAGTCGTCGTTCATCCACACCTCGAGGTTGCCGGTGACGGGCTTGTCCGTCCTGTTCTCCAGCGTGACGGGGAAGGCGCGCGGCGCACCGGCCTCGACCTCGGTGACGCCGAGCGGCCAGGCGAACGGGTTCTTGTTGTTCTTCTCTATCTTCTGCGGGAACGACCCGATCTCCACCTTCACGCCGCACCGCTCCTCGACGGGCGGCAGGTACGCGACCGCCGCGAGCGCGACCGCCGCGGCACACACGGAAACGACTATCTTCATTAGAATCTCCTTTGGCTGGATGACGGCAAGTATTCTAGCACATTTCCCGTGGCTCATGCGCAGCAGCGGGAGGGACGCAATTTATTGCGTCCTATTTAAAGATAAGCACCGTCCCTGGCGCATCGAAACGCGACTTGCGGAAGATGATGAGCGCCTTGCCGAGGGGCGCCTCCGCGCCGCCGCGGTACACGCCGATCACGCGCTCGCCCGGCGCCTCCGCGCGCTCCGCCGCCGTGGGATTGTGGTCGATGTAGGAGTCGGTCGTCCAGCCGTCCTGCAAGATCGACGCGTAGACCTTCACCGGCTTCTTCTCCGCCGCCGTCGCGCGCGAGAGCAGGTTCGCGAAGGACGTCTCGCTCGCGGGCGACGGCCCCGTGAACACGAACTCCGTCGGCGAGTAGCCGCTCGAGAACGGCGTCGCGCCCACCATGAGTTCGCGCGCCCCGTGCAGCGTGAGGCGCTTCAGGGACGTGTCCCCCGAGAAGGCGTCGGCGCAGATGTTCGTTACCGTCGTGTACTTGTCCTTTCCGCCTAGGGAAAGGCCTTCGAGGTTGCGCATCTTCTGGATGGCGGCCACGTTGGCGGCGCGCATGCTCGGCAGCGACAGCGTGCCCTTCCCCGGGAGGTAGTTGGCCCAGTCGCCCGTCCCGGTGACGTCGGAATAGCCGCCCAACGCCTGGATGTCGATCTGCGTGACGTTGTCGACGTTCCACCAGTCGAACTTGCTCTCCTTCATCGGGATGCCCCACACGGCGCCCTGTCCCGTAAGGCTCTTCAGTTTGGGCAGTTCCAGGATGAACTTCGTCACCAGGTTCTGGGAGGCCGTCGTCCATCCGCCGATCGTCGACCCCATTTCCGGCTCGTCGATGAAGATCAGGTGATAGGACTTTGCCGCGTCGTAGGTGTGCAGGAACTGTCCCCACATGCCCGTTGTGATCGTGCCGGGCGTGATGAGGCCCGTGACGTTCGCCGTCATCGGCGCGGTCCAGGTTGCGTAGTTCCACGGCATGTCGACGAACTTCCACTCGGCAGCGTCTCCTTCCAGCCGCACGGGACCGCCCAGGTCGAGGACGCCCTGCCCCACGTCATCGTCCGCGTAGATGCTGTAGCGGACACTGTTCTGGCCCACCTTCAACGTCCGCTGCGAGGCGTTCACCACCGAGCAGTTGATCGTGAAGTTGCCGTTGGAGGCCGTCTTCTTGTCGAGGTACACGTCGTTCGTCATCGTGAGCGTGAGCGTCGCGTTCGTGCGGATGTCCATGTCGTCGCGCGGCACGTCGCCGTACCACTTCTTGAAGATGCCCGTCGCGCCGGGCCGCGCCGTGATCGTCACCGTGGCGCCGTAGGGATAGCTGTTGCTCGCGGACGCGCCCCAGTCGCCGGACACCTCCACCGTGTCGTCGAAGAACGTGTCGTGGTCGATCGTGAGCGCGCACGTGTGGAACACGTCCTTCTTCACCACGCCGTACGGGATGGGCTTCGACGGATTCGCGAGACGGTACGCCTTCTGCTCCGCCTCCGTGAGGGGCGTCACTTTCGAGGTGTCGGTGAGGATCGCGTCCCAGTCCGCATTGCCGCGCGGCACGACGAACGTCAGTGTCTTGATCGCCTTGTCCGGCCAGCAGGTTCCGGAGGGGAACTCTGGCACCGTGCCCGTGAACTCCACTTCTTCCAGGGGCTGGTACAGGAACACGTTCGTGGCCTTGAACGTGAAGCCCGGCGCGCCGCCGAGCACCACGCGCTTCAAGTGGTTGTTTGCCGTCGTGGAGGAACCTGCGAACGCCTGCGAGTAGAGGTACTTCAACGTCTTCTTTTCTGCGGCAACGCGCGCTTCCGTCATGTAATA
>CACXPT010000157.1 GCA_902769585.1 uncultured bacterium | reverse complement strand
GCGCAGCCGCACGATGATGCTGCCGCCGTACCACATCGGCTCGTGCAAGAGCGAGATTTTCCAGAAGTTCGACGGCGCGCACCACGGCGTGAAGCTCACGGACAACGAGAAGCGCGTGTTCGCGTGCTGGATCGACCTGCTCTGCCCGTTCGCCGGCTCCTTCGCCGAGGCGAACACCTGGACCGACGAGGAGAAGGCGATCTTCCTCCACTTCCAGGGCAAGCGCGTGAAGTACGCCGAGCGCGAGCGCGCCGACTTTCTCAAGGAGAAGTCGGCAACGAAGTGAGCGAAGTGTCGAGACTGCACAATGAATGGCGAAATTTTCGTGACGAAAGTTTCGCCATGGATGGTCGGGATGTGCTATAATGTCCGCGATGAAACTTAAGAACCCATTTCTTACTGCTGGTTACGCGGGGGAGGAATACTTCTGCGACCGGCGGCGCGAGACAGCCAAGATGATCGCGGCGTTCGAAAACGACCGTAACCTCACGCTGATTGCCCCGAGGCGCTACGGCAAGACCGGTCTCATCAAGAACGCCCTCGCCAAGATGCCATCCGAGTTCACGGGCATCTACCTTGACATATTCTCCATTGAGAACCTTGCCTCTTTCGCGGCCGCGTTCGCGTCTGCCGTGACGGGCGCGCTTGATTCGCCGGTCGAGAAGACGCTGTCGGCCGTCGCCAGGTTCTTCAAGAGCTGCCGGCCCACGATTACGCCGCAGGAGGATGGAACGCCTCGCTTCTCGTTTGACATCGCGCCTTCGGCCGCCACGACCACGCTTGACGAGACGTTTGCCTATCTCAAGTCGAAGGAACGGCGCGCCGTCATCGCCATCGACGAGTTCCAGCAGATCGCCGAGTTCCCTGAAAAGGGCATTGAGGCGATGTTGCGCAGCCATGTCCAGTTCGTGCCGTGGGTGCGGTTCGTGTTCGCCGGGTCCCGGCATCATGTGATGAGCGAAATGTTCGGTTCCGCCAAGCGGCCGTTCTACCAGTCCACCGAAATACTTTCGATCGGGCCGATCGACCCCGTCGAATACGAGCATTTCGCGCGAAGGCACTTTGCGACGCGGCGCAACCGTGTCGAGGCGAAGGTGTTCCGCTCGCTCTATGATCGGTTCGAGGGGATAACATGGTATGTCCAGGCGGTGCTGAACAAAGTTTGGGAATCAGGTAAAGGACTGACTTCCTCTACGCAGATCGACGAAGCGGTGGATTCGCTTGTCGAGGGAAGCGCAATCGTGTTCCACGATCTTCTCCGCAGCCAGAACGAGGCTTCACGTGCGCTACTGAAAGCCGTGGCGGCGGAAGGGTGCGTGGCCGCGCCGACGTCAGGGGATTTCCTGGTCCGGCACGGATTCAAGTCGCATTCCACGGTAAGGTCTGCGCTGTCCGACTTGATCGGCAGCGATCTTCTCTATCAGACAGATCGCGGATATGTCGTATATGATCGGCTGTTCGGCATCTGGCTTGCCCGCAACTGCAACTGATTCGGTTGCCAGACTGGCCGATTCTACATGTTATTTGTCTGAATATGTAAGCACGATCCGCAGGTTTTTGGTAGAATACACGCACGTCTGATAAGGTTCCTGAGGCGCGTCGAAATGAAATCCGAGACATGAAATGCCGTAACTCCATTCTGTCAGGCGGCATGGTTCGCATGCGCGCCGTTACCGTAATCCTCTGCTTTTCTGCGCTGGCCGCGGCTGCGGGCGACGCCTTCACGAATGACCTCGCGTACCTGAAGCGCAAATGGCGTGTGGACGTGACGGACAAGGGCACCGGACTCGACAAGGACGGAGTCGCCGACGGCTGGCAGAAGATTGTCGACGCGCGCGGCGACGAGCCGTGGGAGGTCACGAAGGCGAAGATATTCGCATTCGGGTGCGACCGTACCGCCATTGGAGTCTCGCCCCACGACTGGTTCCCCGCCTTCGCGGCGTGGTCGTTCCATCGCGGGCATCCGATCTGGAAGATCATGGCGCGCCGCGCAAACGAAGTGGACGCCATGCGTTCGCCCGGATTCGCGAAGAAGATTGCCGCCGGCACGAAGGACGGCCGCTGGGTCGTGTGGAAAGACTATTCCCACTGCGCGCCGGACTGGGACGACATCATCAAGCTCGGTTTCCCCGGCATGCGCGACAGGCTTCTTGCCAACTGGAAGGACGCGCCATACTACCACGCGCGCCGCATAGCCGCCGACGCGACGGTGCGCCTTGTCGGGCGTCTTGCCGACCTCGCAAGGCGCGCGAACGAGTCCGCGCCCGATCCGCGCATCGCCGCCGAGGCCGCCGCGCTCGACCGGCTCGCGAAGGGGCCACCCCGCACCGCATACGAGGCGCTGCTCTTCATCTACCTCGAATGGGTGATGGGCGAGAACTTCGACGGCTTCCAGGTGCGCACGCTTTCGAACCTCGACCGCATCCTCACGCCCTACTACCGCGCCGACCTCGCCGCCGGACGCACCACAGAGGCCGAGTTCCGCGACCAGCTGCGCCACTTCTGGTGGCAGTGGGGCTCCATCGACAACTACTTCGGCCAGCCCGTCTACTTCGGTGGCACGAAGGCCGACGGCACGACCGAGTACAACGAAGTCTCCCGCATCCTCCTTGAGGTGCACGACGAGCTTGGCCTCCCTACGCCGAAGGTCCACATCAAGACCGGTCCCTCGACGCCCGACTGGGTGTGGCGCAAGACGCTCGACCTCGCCCGCCGCCAGCGTTCCGTGACGTTCTGCGGCGAAGAGCCGCTTGCTCGCGCGATCACGGGGCTTGGCTACACGGCGGAGCAGGCGCGCACCTGCGCCATCTGGGGCTGCTACGAGTGGGGCATACTCGACAGCTGCAACGACACGATTCCGTCATATGTCAGCGCGCTCAAGCCCGTCGAGACGCTCCTCGCCCGCGCGCGCAAGGGCACGTTCGACGCATCCGACTACCCGTCCTTCCGCGACGCCTACTTCAAGCTGCTCGAGGACAACACCCGCGAGGCGCGCGAGCTTGCGTTCGAGACGGAGAGGTGGGTCCACGAGGTCAACCCGTCCATGCTCTTCTCCCTCTCCATCGCCCACAGCGTGAAGACCGGCCGCGACGCCTTCCACGACGGCACGGCGCACGGCAACAACTCGCACCTGCTTCTCGTCGGGATCGGTTCGACGGTGGACTCGCTTCTGGCGGTCGAGGATATCGTCTACAAGGATCGCCTCCTCACGCTTTCCGAGTTCGGCCAGGCGATGGCCGCGAACTGGAAGGGACACGAGGAGCTCCGTCTGCGCGTGCTCCGCTCCAAGCGCAAGTGGGGCAACAACGAGCCGGAGGCGAACGCGCTCGGCCACGACATCGCCCGCCACTTCGCGCGCCAGGCGAACAACATCCCCAACTCGCGCGGCGGGCGCTTCGTCGCTGGCGGACACAGTTCGCGCCGGTTCGTCGATTTCGGCAAGCGCATGGGCGCGACGCCGGACGGCAGGAAGAAAGGCGAGGAGCTGTCGAAGAACCTCTCCCCCGCGCCCGGTTCGGACACCGAGGGCGTGACAGCACTCATCAGTACGCTTTCCTCGCTTGATCCGGCGGACATGCCGATGGATCTGCCGCTCGACGTGATGATGCATCCCTCCGCCGTCGCCGGCGAGAAGGGGCTTGACGTCATGCGCGTCCTAGTGGAGCAGTACCATGCGCACGGACTCACGCTCATCCAGTTCAACGTGCTCGATCCGGCCACTCTCCGCGACGCCCAGGCCCACCCACGCAACTACGAGAACCTGCAGGTGCGCGTGTGCGGCTGGAACGTGCGCTGGAACGACCTCCCCCGCGAACAGCAGGACGCCTACATCCGCCGCGCCGAGGCCGCACGGTGATCGGCCGGATTACGGTAATCGGTTTTCTCAATTCGCGGAAGGCTGAAATGTGGTACAATATGCGCCGATGAGACCACTCGCGACAGACACGCATGACTTTCCATCCAGACTGTGCGGCGACGGCGTGGAACCGTCAGTAGTGACGGAGATGAAAACCGAACTGCTTAGGAGTTTGCTGGCGCTGTCGGTCGCCATGGCGACGGTTGCGGTTTCTGCGGAGGACCGTGCGCGGCCGTCTATTGCGGATGGGGAGTTCGTCGCGCCGCCGGTAACGGGACATGTCCATGCCTCGACGATCCTGCCGCTGAAGGGGGACGGCGAGTATCTGGCGGCGTGGTTCGAGGGCACGAAAGAGAGCGCAAAAGATGTGGCGATCCGGGGCTCGCGGCGGATTGGCGGCAAATGGGAGCCAGTGCGGACGTTCGCGAAGGTCAACCCCGAGTCGCCACACTGGAACCCGGTGCTGCGGCGGGCGGATGACGGGCGCATCGAGTTGTTTTTCAAAGTGGGACGCAACTGCGCGGACTGGCGCACCTACGTTGAGGTGAGCCGCGACGAGGGCGTCACGTGGAGCGCAGCGCGCGAACTCGTGGCAGGCGATGTCTGGGGCGGACGCGGTCCCGTCAAGAACAAGTGCCTGAAGATGAAGAGCGGCCGGTGGCTCGCGCCTGCGTCGCACGAGTTCGACCCGTCGGCGCAATGGAAGCTGGAAACGCTGTGGCGCGCGTTCGTGGACATTTCGGACGACGACGGCCAATCGTGGCGATCATCGTCGCCGTTCCCCGTGCCAACCGACGCGCCCGCATGGGGGAAGCGCCCGTTTGGCGTGATCCAGCCCACGCTGTGGGAGGACGAGAAGGGCGTTCATGCCCTGATGCGTGCGACCGACGGCTGGATCTGGCGGACGGACTCGGCGGATGGCGGCGAGACCTGGAAGGAGTGCCGCCGTACCTCGCTCGAGAACATCAACTCGGGCCTCGATTGCGTCCTCGCGTCCGACGGGCGGCTCTATCTGGCGATGAACGGGCCTGGCGTCGCGCGGAAGGGAATCCGTGACCATCTGGAGGTCAAGGTGTCCGAGGACGGCGGCGAAACGTGGAACACTTTCGCCGTCCTTGCCGACGATGCTCCCCGGCAACCAGACGGACGTGGCACGGAGTTTTCCTATCCGGCGGTCATCGAACCTCGTCCCGGCGTGCTGGCGATCACCTTCACGTGGAACCGCCGCCAGATACGCTTCGTGGAAATTCGGCTTCAACCTCGTTGAGTCAAACTCTTAAGGAGAATAAGCTCATGAAAAGACTGAAATGTGTATGTGCGCTGGCGGTTGTCGCGGCGAGCGCGAACCTCGCGGCGGCGACATGCTATACGGTGCCGGATGAATACCGTTCCGTGCTGTGGGAGGCGACCGTCGACGGCCAGGAGAACGGCGTGGCGAGCGCGCGGACGTGCGATCCGCCGTTCGACAAGCGGTACGACTTCGGCGGCGAGTACGCCTTCACGTCGTTCGAGATGGACGCGCCGGCGAAGGTGACGGTGCGTCCGAAGGCGGCGCGCGACATGAGCAAGGTGCGCATCCTGCCCGCGAGCGCCCCGGTCGCGCTGCGCAGCCTGCCGGACGGCGCGCTGGAGCTTTCGGTGGCGCGTCCCTGCCGCTTCTCCGTGGAGCCGGACGGCCGCCGCCATCCGCTGCTCGTCTTCGCCAACCCGCCCGAGCGGAACGTGCCCGACGAGAAGGATCCCAAGGTGAAGGTCTTTGGACCTGGCGTCCACGACGGCGGCGTGAAGGGGCGCATCGAGCTGAAGGACGGAGAGACGCTCTACCTCAAGGCAGGCGCGTTCGTAAAGGGCGGCATCCACGCGCACGGGAAGGGCATCCGCATCTGCGGACGCGGCGTGCTGGACAGTTCGCCGTGGGAGTGGCGGAAGGGTCCGACGGGCCACGTGGTGCAGATGTGGGAGTGCCAGGACGTGACGGTGGAGGACATCACGATCCGCGGCGCCTCGCATTGGACCGTGGTGCCCACCAAGTGCGACGGCGTGACCGTGCGCAACGTCAAGCTCTGCGGCGGCCGCGTGCAGAACGACGACGGCATCAACCCCTGCAACTCGCGCAACGTGCTGATCGAGGACTGCTTCATCCGCACCGACGACGACTGCATCGCCGCGAAGGGCCTCAACGTGGACTACGGCAACTGCGAGAACGTGACCGTGCGCAACTGCGTGTTCTGGTGCGACCGCGCGCGCATCATGCTGCTCGGACACGAGAGCCGCGCGCCCTACATGCGGAACTTCCTCTACGAGAACTGCGACGTGGTGCACTGCCAGATGCCCGTGTTCCTGCTGGAGCCGGGCGAGGAGATGCGCATGGAGAACATCCGCGTGAAGGACTTCCGCATCAACACGGACGTGCCCGGCCGCACGTACGCGATCGTCTCGGCCCGTCCTACGGTGAACCAGTACATGCGCACGAAGGTGCCTGGACACATCGCGGACTGCTCGTTCGAGAACATGTCCGTGACCGGCGAACGCGCGGACTGCCGGTTCCTGCTTGACGGCCGCGACGAGTCGCATAAGCTGAAGAACGTCGTCATCTCGGGCGCAACGCTCTACGGGGCGCCCGTGAAGGCGGGCGATCCATCCTGCCGCATCGGTGCGTTCACGGAGAATGTCACCGTCAAGTAATGGCGTGCGAACTCTCTCAACAGGAAGAAGAAAAATGAACAAGATGCAGATGATGGCCATCGGCGCGCTGCTGGCGGCGGGGACGGCGCTCGGCGGCGTGCGGACGAACGACTACGCATGGGTGCGCGGAACGCACTACGGCCCGGGAGGCGATCCCGAGCAGCTCGTCCGCGAGCTGGGCTACGGTCGGCGCGTGGGGCTGAACGCGACGCGTTTCTGGCTCGTCCGGGGAGCGTGGAACAAGGATCCGAAGGAATACGTGGAACGTGTGCGCGCGTTCGTGCGGATCGCGTGGGAGAACGGCTACTACTCGATGCCCATTCTCTTCAACGGCAACAAGATCAACCCGAAGATGCTGGACGACGGGGAATGGGCGAACTGCGCCGCCTACGCGAAGGACATCGTGCTGGCGCTGAAAGAAGAGCCGGGCCTTCTGATGTGGGACGTGATGAACGAGCCGACCTGCAATTCGTGGGTGAACGCGCAGAAGGACAAGACGGAAAAGGAGAGGCGCCGCCAGAAGACCTGGGCGTTCCTGCGCAGGGCATGCGCGCTCGTGCGCGAACTCGACTCGGGTTCGCCGATCACGGTCGGCTACACCACGGCCTACGAGGCGGAGCCGACCGTCTCGTGCGTGGACGTGATCTCCTTCCACGACTATTCGTCCACGCGCGCGCGCCAGGAGGCGAACTTCGCGCTCGCCGAATCGCTTGGCAAGAAGTACGGCAAGCCGGTGATCCAGACGGAGACGGGGTGCCTCGCGCGGTCCAACCCGTACGACATGGCGCTTGAGGCGTGCGAGCGACACAAGATGGGCTGGTTCCTCTTCAACCTCATGATCCGCGGACGCTGCGACAGCGAGCACGGCGTGTTCTACCCCGACGGCACGGTGCGCGATCCCGCGACGGTCGCGGCGATGATGGGCTGCTTCCGCTGCCGCGACACGTCCATGATCATCCCCGGCCTCGCCAACCGCGAGGGGTCGGCCAAGCGCGCCGTGGAGAAAATACACAAGGCGCTGACGGAATACACGTCGGACGCGTTCGACTACCGTCCCTCGTCCGTGAAGGAGTTGCTGGAGGCATCGGAGCACGCCGCGAACCTGCTGGAGTGCTGCGAACTGGTGCCGATGGCGATCCCGCCCACGGCGCGGATCGCGGCCTGGCGCAAGATGGAAAAGCCGCCGCTCGCGGAGATCCGGCGTTTCGCCTACGAACTGGCGCTCGAACTTGAAAAGGCCTGCCAGCTGCTGTAGAAATCACACATAAGGAAAATGTGGGGAATGGCAGAGTCGTTGCTGGTGTCTGCCATCCAGGTTTGCTATACTCTGCGGGCGCTGGTGGCGGTCGGCGCTCGGGGCGCGGTCGATCCCGTGGCGTACGTGCGGGAGGCGCTTGCGCGCGGCGAGAAGACGGTGACGGTGCCGAAGGGCCGGTACGTGATCGACACGGGCGACACGGTGTTCTTCCGCCTGAAGGGCCTGGACGGCGTGACGGTCGATTTCGGCGGCTCGGAGCTCGTGTGCAAGAAGCGCACGCGCTACATCGGCCTCGAACACTGCACGAACACGGTTGTGCGCAACGTGACGCTGGACATGGATCCGCTGCCGTTCTCGCAGGGCGTGATCGAGAAGGTGGGGCCGAGGGAAAGACGGCGCGTATCCTCTACAAGGGCAAGACGCGCTACGGCAAGCTGCTCTTCGCGGGCGACACGCTGGAGATCATGACGTCCGAACAGGGCCTACGGCATCCGCATCCGCGCCTCGCACGGCCGGGTGGAGAACTGCACCTTCAACGGCACGGAGGGCGCGGCGGCGATGGTCGGTCCCGAGTACGAGTGGTTCGAGGGCGGGTTCGGGAACGACATCCTTTTCCGCAACAACCGCTTCATCGGCTACGAGGGCCGCAGGCGCCTCTACGTGGGCGGCGGTGCCGCGTACGGCAAGCGCATCCCGGCGTCCGCGCATGACGGCGTGCGCGAAGCATGCGACCCCAACAGCATCCCTTGACGGTGCGGTCTAGAAATCGACGGCGACGCCTACGCCGCCAAAGGTGAGGTCTCGCCTCGCCTCCGGCACGCGCATTCCCTTCACCGCGTCGCGGGCATCGTCCGAGACGAGGCAGAACTGTCCGACGAACGCAAAGATGTCAACATGTTCTACGACGGCGTAGTCCAGCCGCCCGACCAACATGAGGTCCTTCAGGCCGCCACGATAGTCGCGTCCTCCGTCTTTCGGTCCATAGAGGTTCTGGTAATGCCGGCGGTCGCCAAGGTCGCCGGCGAAGTCGATGGTGAACGTCAGCTTGTCGACGATCTCGAACGTGCGCTTCACGCCGATGCACCAGAACGTCTCGTCGATGGGCTGGCGGATGACGCGCAAGCGCCAGTACGGCGTGATCCACGGCGTGTTCAGCACCTGCAGCGCCTGCCAGTCGCAGAGCGTACGTCCGCCAACGTAGCCGGGATTCGTCACCCACTGGCGTCCGACGCCGTTCCGCAGCCGCCAGCCCTCTGCGATGTCGATGTCATAGTAGTAGCGCAGGAGATAGTCGGCTTCCGCGTATGCGTAGCGGCTCATTTCAGAAGAAGTCCCATCTCCCGACATCGCGGACTGCGTCCAGACCGAGGCTTCGAGGATACCGAACTTCTCAAGGTCGGCCGCCGCCGCCGCATACTGGGCGGAATACGGCCGGGTGTCCCAGATGTAGCCGCGGCAGATGTAGGCGGTTTCGACATCGGCGAATGCGTTGAACGAGAGCAGCTTGTGCTCTGCCGGTATCAACTCCGCAGCTTCGTCGGCGATCACGTCTTCGGCGAAGAGAGCGCGCGCGGCACACGACGCAAAGGCGGCAACAAGGACAGGGATGGTTGTCACTTTCATGGCACGGCCGAACGCCCGCGACCACGCGGAAAACGGTGAAAGATACCGTCTGGGCCCTTTGGCTCCAATCTCTCGATCACTACTCATTGCCTTCTTGTTCACTTAGGGGCGGATAGTATATCAATCCTCGCGGGCGACGACAACAGCCTTGTTTTTGCTTGAAATGTTCTCTGTCACACTTGCCAGCAATGCCGTGTTGTTATAAAATGAACGCAATCTTCGTTCGAGAAAGGTTCGTTGAGATGAAAAGAGCAGCATTCGTTCTCGCGGTGGCCGCGTATGTGGCCGCAGTATGCGGTGCAGACGTTGAGACGAATTGTGCGCCCGGAGTTTTTGAGGATCTGCAGGCGCGCATCGACGCCGTTGCGGCGGCTGGGTTCTGTCGTCGCCGACGAATCTCGAGGCATTCGCCGAATGGACGGACGTGAAGTCGATCGCCTGGCCGGATGCCTTGCCGCGGCGGCGGAACGCATCCTTCGTCTTCGCCGACGCCTGTCATGACGTCGCTATCACCGGCGAGGGAACGATCGACTGCAACGGGGACGCTTTCGTGAAGCCGAAGACGGGGAGTGCGTGGAGGGGGTGGCACTTCGAACGCAAGGTTCCGCCCGAGAAGTCCTTGCCGCGCGTCGTCTTCTTCGCCGGCTGCTCGAACGTCGTCGTGCGCGGCATCACGATCGCACATCCACCGGCGGGATGGAGCACATGGTTCCATGCCTGTGACAACCTGCTCGTCGAGGACGTGAAGGTACGTGCGGACGTGAGGTATCCCAACAATGACGGCATTCACGTCAACTCGTGCCGCAACGTCGTCGTTCGCAACTGTGACATAGAGACCGGAGACGATTCGATCGTCGTGCGCGCAAACAACCGTTCACTTGCCGAGAATCGAGTCTGCGAGAACGTGGTCGTCTCGAACTGCACGCTCCGCAGCTGGTCGGCAGGCGTAAGGCTCGGTTGGACGAACGACGGGTTGATTCGCAATTGCCTCTTCCGCGACCTGCGGATGCGCGACATGTCCGTCGGCATCGCCTATTCGCTGCCGCATGTCTACGGCATGGACTATGGTCGCGAGGCGACGAGTCTGGACAACGTCGTCTTCGAGGACATCACGATGGACGGGGTTTACGGGCGACCCATCCTCATCTACTATGGTCCGCGCGAGAAAGGCACGTTGATTGGACCGATTCGGAACCTCGTGTTCCGCAATGTGACGAGTCGTGGACTCGAGAAGCCGATCTTCAAGGCCCGTCCGGAGAATCCAATCGAGGGTGTGCGGTTCGAGAACTGCCGGTTCGAGGTTGTCGGGGATGACGTCCTGCCGGGATACGAACGTCACGGCGCCGCAGACTGGGACCGTTTCCGCGGCCAAAAGTCTGACGTTGCGTGTCTTGCCGCGCATAGCGCGGTGAACTGGGACGACGCGCTCGTGGTGGGCCACACCAACGGCGACAAGTGCTTCTACGAGGCGGGCGAGGAGATGGTCTTCACGCTCGAGCTGAAGGGCGTGAAGGGCGAGATTCCGCCCGGTGAGTACTTCCTCGACTGGGTGCGCACCGCGAATGACGGCAAGACGGAGAAGGGGCGCGCGGAGGCGTCGCTCGTGAAGCCGCTCGTGATCCGCACGTCGCTGGACCGTCCGGGCTTCGTGAAGATCGAGGCGAACCTCGTGGACAAGACGGGCAAGCGCGTGCCGAAGAAGCACATGTGGGAGAAGCGCGTGTTCTTCCAGGGCGGCGCGGGCGTGGAGATCGAGAAGCTCCAGGCGTGGCCGGAGCCGAAGGACTTCGACGCGCACTGGGCGGCGGAGCGCAAGATCGTCGACGACCTGCCGCTCAAGGTGATCGAGCGCGCGGAGATCCCGTGCGCGAATCCCGGGCTCCGCCTGTGGCGCATGAAGCTCAACGCGCCCGAGGGTTACCTGCCCGCCACCGGCTACCTCGTGATCCCCAAGGCGGCGTCCGCCGCGAACCGCCTGAAGGCAACGGGCAAGCTCTCCGGCTACTACGACGCCCCGGAGCGCTGCCCGAGCTGGCTCACGAACCACGTGGACGGCATCGAGATGTACATCAACCGCCACGGGTGCGAGGTGGACCGCGAGCCGGACTACTACAAGCAGTTCTACCGCAAGTGGCCGATGCCGCCGGACCACTTCCGCGGGATGGTGTTCCGCGCGCTCCAGATGTTCCGCTTCCTCAAGACGCTGCCCGAGTGGAACGGGAAGGACCTCATCGCCTACGGCACCTCGGGCGGCGGCATGCAGACCTTCTGGATGGGCGCGCTCGTGTCGGGACTCTCGCGGATCGACTGCGCGACGCCCGCGCTCGCGGACGTCTACGGCTTCAAGTACGGACGCGCCGCGAGCGGCCTCGGCGCGCACGTGGACGAGATCAACTACTACGACATCTGCAACTTCGCGAAGCGCGTGACGTGCCCCGTCACGATCAGCGCGGGACTGGGCGACTACACGTGTCCGCCCGCCGGCATCGCGATCGTCTACAACAACCTCAAGGGCAGGAAGAAGATCACTTGGTGCCAGGGCTGCACGCACGGCTGGTGGCCGAGCGGCATGAAGAAGGTGACTTTCGAGGCGGCGGCGCAGGTTGTGGACAACGCGGAGCTCGCGCGCCGTGTGGCGGAGGACGTGGCGAAGCCTGTGCGTCCCGCGGGCGTGAACGGCCAGCCGTTCTGGAACGGCGCGTCGTGGATGTTCATGTATCCGCCGTCGGCGCGTCGTGGATGTTCATGTATCCGCCGTCGTTCGCGTTCAAGAAGGTGCCGGGCGCGGCGAAGTACCGCTTCACGGCGATCGACGACATCCACCGCGCGCACACGATGGAGGCGGCGGAGCCGAGCGCGCTCCTCACGCCGATGTGGGGGAAGATTCCCGCGCGCGGACTCGTGACGGTGATCTGCGACGGCCTGGACGCGAAGGGGAACGTGTGCGGCCGCGCCGGGATGCGCCGGTTCTGGAAGTCCGCGCCGTTCACGCCGGGCGGCTACAAGCCCGCGCCGCGTTCCTACGCCGAGGCGGCGGCGAAGGCGTGCGACTTCATCTGGTCGCTACCGAACACGCGCCATCTGCTGGAGAAGGGCGAGCCCGACCCCTCCTACTCGCTCAACTGCTACCCCGCGAAGATGAGCGGCAGCGTGATCGGCATCATGTTGGACTACGCGAAGCGCCGTCCCGAGCGCGCGAAGGCGGCGCTCGCCGTGGCGTGCGCCGCCGCCGACTTCCTCCTGCGCATCTCGCAGCCGGCGGACGCGCCGCTCGCCCACTTCCCGCCCACCTACCGCGGCGAGGCCAATACCGCCAAGCAGTACGCGGGCCAGCAGATGCTGCTCTATCCCGCGCGCGTGGCGGAGAACTACCTGAAGCTCGCGGACGTGACGGGCGACAAGAAGTACGCCGTCGCCGCCGAGAACATCGGCCGCACCTACCTGAAGCTCCAGGGCGCGGACGGCACGTGGTATCTCAAGCTCTGGGAGAAGGACGGCAAGCCCGTGCTGCCGAACCGCGTTTTCCCGCTGGAGCCGCTGGAGCTCTTCGAGAAACTGTACGCGCGCACGAAGGATCCCGCGTGGCGCGCGGCGGCGGACCGCGCGTTCGCCTACATCGAGAAGGGGCCGCTTACGACCTGGAACTGGGAGTGCCAGTTCGAGGACGTTCAGCCGCACCCGCCGTACAAGGCGCTCACGAAGCACCAGGCCTGCTCCACGGCGATGTTCCTCCTCGCGCGCTTCTCGGGCGACAAGCGCCGCCTCGCGCAGGCGCGCGAGCTGCTGCGCTTCGCCGAGGATCAGTTCGTCTACTGGGAGAAGCCGTGCCGCGCGGACGGCACGGGCTATCGCGCCGGCACGCCCTGGCCGGGGAATATCTGCGACTGGAACTGGGACTATCTTCACTGGGCCACGCCCGGCGTGGGCGAGCAGTACGGCTGGGAGATGCCGATCGACGCGTCCAACTCGAAGCTCATCCGCACCTACCTCGCGCTCTACAAGGCGGAGGGCAATCCCCTCGACCTCGCCAAGGCGCGCGCGCTGGGCGACACGCTCGTGAACGTGCAGAAGGCGGACGGCTCCATCCGCACGCAGATGCTGATGCGCCCCGACGCTGACAACTTCTGGATCAACTGCATGGGCGCGTCAATCCGCGCGCTCGACCTGTTGGCCGAGGCGCGTTGACCATCTTGTTCACGTGAAACCATCCAAAGGATAATGAAAATGAACGTAAAACGGATTTGCGGATTCTGCGTGGCGGCGTCCGCCCTTGCTCTCCCGGCGCAGATCGAGCTGGTCGCGCCCGCTAGCAACGCGGTCGTGCGCCAGCTGCACACGATCCAGCGGCGTTACGCCAAGGCCCCGTGGGCCGAATGCGAGAAGTACTTCGACGGCTCGGCGAACGCGAAGGAGCTGAGAAGCCGGGGCTCCACACCCGTCCCGATCAAGCTGCAGTGGAAGGGCGACGCGCAGGAGTACCTGGTGACCGTGCGCCGGCTGCCGGACGGCAAGGTCGCGCTCGCTCAGGTCGTCGCCACGAACTGCGTGGAGGTGGACAGCCTCGACATCGGCACGGAGTGGGAATGGACGGTCGCCGCGAGCAACGACTGCCTCGTCAGCCGCTTCAAGACCGAGGACTGCATCCCGCGCCTCGTCCGCATGACGGG
>CACXPT010000156.1 GCA_902769585.1 uncultured bacterium | reverse complement strand
CGAAGGTCCGGCGCGCGACAAGGAGCTGCGCGAGCTCGACCGCTCCTCGGCAGACGATTCCATCCGCGCGACGGCTCTCTACTACCTCGGCGAGGCCGCTGAGAAGGCCAAGGACGTCAACGCGGCTGTCGACTTCTACACGCGTGCCGCGAAGCTCTCCGGCACGAACGACATGTCCCGCCTTGCCAGCCTCCGCAGCGCGTCGTTGCTCTCGGCGTCCGACAACGCCGAGGATAGGCGGCGGGCACTCGTAACATATCTCAATCTCGCGCATTCCTCCGACCCGCGCCTTGTAGAGGAGTCGCTGTTCTTCGCCGGCATGCTGAGCTACCGCGACGGCCGCTATCCTGCCGCCATCACGATCTTCAAGAACCTCGCGAAGCAGTTCCCGAAAAGCCCACGCACGCGAGAGTCGGCCATCTACGCCGCCTGGGCGAACTATCTGGAAGGCAGGACGGCCGAGGCGCTAGCCATCGCGTCGCCGCTGCGTGACGAGAAGCTCGAGGATGCATGGTACATCACGGCTGCCTCGCTCAAGGCGCTCGAGCGGCGTGCCGACGCGAAAGCCGCATATGACGAAGCTCTCGCGAAATTCCCCAAAGGACGCTTCGCCGACGTGGAATGGACCGACCGTCTGGAGCTCTTGGCCTCAATGGGCAAGCACGCCGCCGTTCTGGCCGCGCTTGATGCCCGCGCCAATCCGCCGAAGACCACTGCAGACCGTGCGTGGAGCCACGGCTACGAGGCGGCCATCGCCATGACGAACTTCCCGCGCGCAATAGAGTTCGCGCGCCTGGTGGCCAACAAGCGCGACAGTCCCCTCGCTCCCAACGCGCACCACAGCCTCGCCTGGCTGCAGGAAAAGATGGGAGAATGGTCCGCCGCCGCAGTCACGTACCGTCGCCTCGCCGAGCTTTGGCCGACAAGCGCCATCGCCGCGCAGGCGCTCTACAAGGCGGGCGTGGCAGAAGTCAGGGCCGGCCGGCCCGAGCAGGCGCGAAGCGACTGGACGAACCTCCTCACCCGCCACCCCGACTCTCCATTCGCCGCCGAAGCCCTCTACGCGCGCGCAATGGAGGAAATACGCGTCAAGGAGTTTCGCGCCGCCCATCGTTCACTCAGCGAACTCTTCACCCGCTTCCCCGACACTCCGAAGCGCGTCGAGGCCACGTATTGGCGCGGCGTGGCGGCGAAGGGCGCGGGCGACGCTCCCGAGGCCGAACGGCTCTTCCGCGAGGCGCTGTCCGCCAAGCCTACTGCCGAATTCGAGCGCGAGATTAAGCTGGAGCTTGCCGCCGTCCTCCAGAAGCGCGGGGCCGAGGCCGAAGCTGCCGGCATACTCGCCAGCCTGCTTGGGACGAAGGCCGTGGACCGCATCCCCTCCGACAATCTCCAGTGGGTTGCGGAATCCATGCTCAACGCCACCAACTGGCCGGCCGCCATCGCGGCCGCCAAGGCCATCGCCGCCCGCAAGAGCGATGCGACGTGGAACCAGATCGCCGCCACGCTTGAAGGTGCTGCACACGAAGGGGCAGGCGAGCTAGACTCAGCAACGGCCGCGTACAAGCGCGCACTCGCCACCGGCGCCAACACTGTCTACGGCGCCAAGGCCGCCCTCGCGCTCGGCAAGCTCGAGACAGGCCTCGGACTCTTCGACGAGGCGAAGGCGCACCTGACCGACGCGGTGGAACGCACGCGTGCCAAGGAACTTGTGGCGTTGCGCGTGCAGGCGTACGCTGCGCTCGCGCTCAACGAGGAAGAGCGCGGCGACGCGTCGGCTGCCCTCGGATACCACATGCTCGTAGGCACGCTATTCGACGATCCGGACGCTGTTCCGGTCGCGCTCGCCCGCGCAGCCGAGATCATGCGCGCCCAGGGCCGTACGAAGGAGGCGGAAGACCTGATGGCCGAGCGCAAGAAGAGATACCCTAATAGGGAATAGTTAAGGACAGAGAGACAACATGAAGGTTGCAATTGTGGGCGCTGCTGGGCGCATGGGACAGATGCTGGTGAAACTGGCCGAGGCCGATCCAGAACTCGAGATTTCCGCCAAGGTGGACGTCGCTCCGGGCTTCGACTCCACATGGCCCGTCGGCACCGAGGCGATAATCGACTTCACTTTTCACGCCGCCGTTCCCGCGAACATCGAGAAGGCCGCAGCGGAAGGTGCCGCATACGTGATCGGCACCACGGGCCTCACGCCCGAAGAGCAGGCGCGCGTTGACGCTTGCGCCGCAAAGATACCAGTCGTGCAGGCTGCCAACTACTCACTTGGCGTCAACCTCCTCATCGATCTGGTACGGCAGGCAGCCGCCGTCCTCGGCCCGCAGTATGACGTAGAGATCGTCGAGATGCACCACCGCCACAAGAAGGACGCACCGAGCGGCACAGCCCTCATGCTTGCGCACGCGGCGGCAGACGGGCGCGGCGTGAAGCTCGACGACGTTGCCTGCTACGGTCGCGAGGGGATCGTGGGCGAGCGTCCGGAAGGGCAGATCGCACTGCATGCGCTGCGAGGCGGCTCGGTGGTGGGCGACCATACCGTCATGTTCGCGGGCGACGTGGAGCGCGTGGAGATCACGCACAAGGCGCAGGGCCGCGAGGCGTTCGCCGCCGGCGCTCTCCGTGCCGCCAAGTGGGCCGCCGGACAGAAGCCCGGCAAGTACACGATGCGCGACGTCCTCGGCTTCGCCAAATAACTAGCGTTTCGCCTGTGTTTCTCTTTTTACATTCTTCAGCCATTTTCCGACGTTTACGTATTCGATGCCGGAGGCGTGCGTAAATGAGGAACCGCGGTAGAGGACGGTACGTGAGAGAATCGTACCATAGGCGCGTTCGGCATAGGCGAGCTTTGTGTGGTCGGTAAGATGGCGGAGCTGGCCGTCGTCGCTTTCGGTCGTGTGTTTGATTTCGTAAAGGCGGCAGGTGGCTGCTTCGGGGTCGAGGAGCACCATGTCAAACTCGCCACGAGGGAACACTAGCTTGAATACACGCTGTTGACTGTACTTGTCGCGGCGGTATGGAATGGCCCGGATTGCTTCAGCCAGTACGATATCCTCAAGCATCCTCCCCATCACGTCACTTTCAATTTTCGCGCAGATACGCTGTCGCTCGAGCGCTGTCTCGGCACGAAAGACGTTATCTTTTCCCAGCGCATGTATCAGCGCTTGCGCCTGCGCAAAGCGCATTCCTGGCTGCGTAAAGAGAATCCGCTCGGTTGTTGTCTGTTCGGGGTCGGCAGATTCTATTGGACAGGTCATGATGAGGTCGAGTGCCTTAAGGTACGCCTCGATCTGGCGTACATGTTCAGGCTCTACCTGGACAGTCTGGTCTGGCTTGTCGATTATGGACAAAGAATCCATCAGCCGTCTTGTTACGGACACCCTGTTGACGGCTTCGAGAATGTGGGTGCGTAGTTGGGCCTTGCGTTCGCGGCGCAGCAGTTGCGCAGCGGAACCGAGGTCGTGCGAGACGAAGCTACGCGTCACGACTTCAACTAGGAAGCGGTGATTCATGTCCTCGATTATTCGGTTTACGGCATTTGTGAGTTCTCCGGCATCATAAAGGCCGCGCAATTTCCCGAAATAGCGTCCGTCGTCAGCGAAGGCAAGCGAGT
The DNA here is from genome assembly GCA_902769585.1 of uncultured bacterium. GTDB lineage: Bacteria > Verrucomicrobiota > Kiritimatiellia > RFP12 > UBA1067 > RUG572. The sequence goes on along the minus strand of CACXPT010000156.1, from coordinate 8,746 downwards.
GCTGTATGTTGGACGCAATTGCAGTATCGACGTACCGGCGTGTAGTTTCGTCGTCGCGGAACGACGCATCGGCCGCAAAGGCTGCCGGATCGTCGAAGTTGCGCTCTCCCATTCGCAGCGTACCGCCATATCGGATGTAGTCGTCCACATCGTTGATCTTCAGGAGTCGACTGTGTTCGCGGAAGGGGATGAACGTGGTGTGCAACAGAAAGGCGCGATCGTACAGTTCGTCCTTGAGCGACAGCCAGAAGCCGAGCGAATCCGTTCCAGACAACACCACCTTCATCTGCATTCCCGCATAAATGTCAGAAAGAAGGGCTGCCTCTGACACGAAGTCTTTCATCAGCGTCACTTCATCTATGAATACGTATCTGTATCCCATGCGTTGGAGCTTGTCCATGTCTCGGCCCAGCTCCGCCATTTCGTTTGAAGGCGATATCTTGATATATGCGGCCTTCCCGAATTCCTCGTTGGAAAAGTCGCAAATCACCTGTTTGAGCATCGTGGTCTTGCCTGTCCGACGAAGGCCATAGACGATCATTACCCGATCGATGCTGTCGCCGCGCACATATCTGAGAATGTCGCATAGCGCATCTCGCCGTTCCCATGTCTCGACGCCTCTGGCAAAAGCGCGTAATGCGGAACCGGTCTTGACGTCTGTCTCAAAGTCCGTGCCGGCTTTCTGTGCGGAGGATCCGCTTGGAGAAATGCCTTCACGCAGCAGGATTTCGAGAATGGCGTGCCGTCGTCTGATTTGTTCCCGAAAACAATCGACTTCGCCCTGCTTCAGATATCTGCTTTTTACTTTTCCGCCCTCCTTCCATTGATGATAAAAGGTCTCACGCCCCCGTATCAACTTACGGGAGATGTAGCCCTTGGGAAGGGATTCCAGTTCCAGCAGAAGCCGTTGTTGTCTTTTAGTCATCTTGCAATCCCAGAAAAACGACGGCGCTATGATACCACATCGGCAACCTACCGTCAAGTAGGTTGCCGTAGGTTGCTTGGGTTAGCGCAGGGAGACGGGGCCGTAGAGGCCGCAGCTTATCAGGCTGTCGTTCGCGGAGTAGCCGGATGCGCGGTTGCTGAAGCTGACTTCTCCGCGCGCGTTGTTCAGCGGGCCGTCCTTGTACTGGAGGCAGCTCTTCGTGAGGCGTTTCTCGGACGGCAGGAGGCAGTCGCCGATCAGTCGGTTCCGCCACGTGTTGGTGACACGTACTTCCAGCGTGTTCGTCCCTTTCCTGAGCGCGGCCGCCGGCACTTTCGCGTACCACGGCGCGCACCAGACGATTCCGCAGTCGGTCCCGTTCACGAACACTTCGGCAAGGCCTCCCGCCACCGTGCCGAGCATCAGCAGCCGGTCGTTCTTCTTCACTTCGTCCAGCGTAAACGTGGTCGTGTACGTCGCAGTGCCGGAGAAGTAGCGCACTGCAGGATCGTCCGACTTCGTCCAGTCGCCCAGCCTGTCGAACTTGCCTTCGCCCAGCCGCACCGTCCACGGCCCATTGATCGCCACGCCGCCAGCGAGCGGCACATGGCGCATGACGGGCGGCACGTCGGCCTTGGGCGAGTCGGTGTCCGCGACGTCCTTCGGACGGAACACCACGAACACAGAGCCGTCCTTGGGGAAGGCGAGCGGCACCTTCGTGCGGCCGTCGGGCGTGGTCTTCGCCTCGGGCGCGCGGCGGCGGTTGCCGGTGACTGGGTCCCACAGCTCGCAGACCTTCCCGGACACGCGGAACGTGACGCTGCCGCGTCCAGTGCCGCCGGAAGGGGCTACGAAATAGATGTCCGTGCCGTCGTCCGTGCGGCGGTGGATGACTTCGTTGAAGTCTCCCTCGAAGTCGGGCGGCGGCAGCTTGGGCCAGACAACTGGTTTTGCCGTCGCGTCGACGAATGCGGCGTAGGAGTCCTTGAGCGAGAGCTTCTCGTCGTTGAGTATGTCGTAGTTGTAGCCACGGGGAATGGCGATGGTCGCGCCGTCCCATGGGAGTTGGCGGTAGCGTCCCCAGTGGCGGTAGGGGTTGTGTCCGGCGTAGACCGCTATGTCGGTGACGGGCTTGCCGGCCTGGAGCATCGCCTGGCATCGCGCTAGGTAGGCGAGGAAGGCGCGCGACTGCTTGTGCCAGGTGACGTTGCGGTTGATGTGCGTGCCCGCGAAGTATTCGATGCCGGGCCGCCCGAACGCCTCCGGCGAGCAGCTGAACGTGTGCCACACGAAGTGGTTGATGCCGTCGACGAACGCGTCGTCAGCGCTGCGCTTCAGCGTGGCGGGCCACTGGTTCCAGTGGTAGTCCATGTGCGTGAACGCCTCGGCGGAGGCGCGCGGGAGTCCGTAGATTCTGGCGGCGTTGGCGGCGGGCACGTTGTGGGCGAGGTCGGAATGGTGCGCGGGAGCGACGGGCCAGAACTCGCCCTGCGGCATGTCGTTCACGCCGAGGAAGGCAAGTTGGTCCGCCTCCAGAAATACGCTAGGGTCGCGGTTCCAGGGACCGCCGGACTCGGAGTAGATCTTGACGCCGCGCGCGTGCGCGAGGCGACGGACGGTGCCGTAGAAGCAGTCGCGGAAGAGGTCGTTGCGCACGCGGCGGAAGTCCTTCATCACCTTCGCGTCGGCGCCGAATCCGGCGAGCACGGGGAGGTGGGGGCGCAAGGCGTAGCCTGCGCGGCGGAGGAACTCTTCCTCGAAGCGTGCGGTCCAGGTGGGAATTGCGCCTTCCCAGCTCACGGAATAGACGTGCGAGAACGTGGTGCCGACGAGCGGCCCCAGCTCCTTGAAGAGGTCGCCGGTAACGCGGTCGAAGTGGCGCGCCACCGCGTCGGCGTCGATTACGTCGACGTCGAACTCGCGTTTCGGGATGGCGCAGTAGCCGAAGCGCAGCGTCACCTTGCGTCCGCCTGGCGCATCGGGGGCGAGAAGGGGGACGGGCGGCTCGTCGCGGTCGCGTTCCCAGCGGTTCACGACGCCGCCCGCATTGCGCCAACCGTCCTTCACTTTCGCGTCGGCCGGCACGACCACCTCGACGATCGCGATGTCCGAGTAGTGCTTGAAGTCGGCGGGGACGTCCTTCGTGTTCACTCCGCAGACGAGCCGCTTGGGGCCGTCGGCGCCCGTCTTCCACGGACCCTTCAGGGAGCCGCCGCAGTCGGAGAGGTTCATGGTGAACGTGAGGCCGAGGCGCGCGCACTCCTGCACGGCGAACGTCACCATCTGCCGCCATTCGGGGCTGCCGAAGGCGAGCTTGACCTCTGGCTTCCAAACCACCTTGTCGTAGCCGCGCGGGTCGAACATCAGCACGCCGCCGAAGCCGATCTCCTTCATGGACTCCAGGTCGGCCGTGATGGTCTCGCGGTCGACGTTGCCGTTCACCCAGTACCAGTAGCACCATGGGCGCGCCGCGTCGGGCGGCGAGCGGAAGTCGTCGTAGAGCGACGCCGCGAGCGTCGCGGCGCACGCCGCCGCAGCAAGAAGCAGAATAAGCAGTTTCTTCATGGCGAGTAGCGTAGCAAATCCATCATCCGGCGGCAAGTGCCGCTTGACATGGGGGATTGGGTTTGATAACCTACGCGCCGCTCGTTCCGGACAAGGCGACTCTCCACGTGCGGGTGCACGACGGGAAGCGACGTCTCTACGGATCAACTTGCTTGGAGGGCACATGAGTTGTCTCGCCTATCTCAGCAAGCGACGCCTCTCGCCGAGGCGTTGAACGCCCAGCGAATCAACCGCTTGGCGCACTTTGACGTGCCCGGCCACAAGGGCGGGCGCATGAACCCCGAACTGCCGGACTACTTCGGCAAGCTCTGCATGTCGCTGGACGTCAACTCGATGAAGTCCCTCGACAACCTCGGTCATCCGGTCTCCGTCATCAAGGCGGCGCAGGAGCTGGCCGCGGAGGCGTTCGGGGCGGACAACGCGTTCTTCATGGTGAACGGCACCACGTCCGCCGTGCAGACCATGATCTGGGCCACGTGCGGACGCGGAGAGAAGATCATCCTGCCGCGCAACGTCCACCGCAGCGCTATCAACGCGCTCGTCGTGAACGGCGCGGTGCCGGTGTACATCAACCCCGGCCGCGACGCGCGCCTCGGCATCCCGCTCGGCATGGGCGTCAGCGATGTCCAGCGCGCCATCGAGGAGAACCCAGACGCGAAGGCCGTGCTCGTGAACAACCCAACATACTACGGCGTGTGCTCCGACCTTGAGACGATCGTCTCCCTCGCGCACGCCGCCGGGATGAAGGTGCTGGCGGACGAGGCGCACGGCACGCACTTCTACTTCCACGACAAGCTCCCCGTCTCGGGCATGGCGGCAGGGTGCGATATGGCGGCGGCATCGCTCCACAAGACGGGCGGCAGCCTCACGCAGAGCTCGATCCTGCTGTGCAACGATTCGGTCAACCCGGACTAACTACCTGCTCCTCAGCTCGCTCGACCTCGCGCGCCGGCACCTGTACTTCCACGGCCGCGAGGCGTTCGGGAAGACGATCGCCTTCGCCGAGTACGCGCGCGACGAGATCAACCGCCTCGGCGGCTACTACGCCTTCGGCCCGGAGATCGCCAACGGCGACACCTGCTTCGCGTTCGACCTCACGAAGCTCTCCGTCCACACGCGCGACATTGGCCTCGCCGGCATCGAGGTGTACGATCTCCTGCGCGACGACTACGGCATCCAGATCGAGTTCGGCGATATCGGCAACATCCTCGCCATCCTCTCCGCCGGCGACCGGCGGATGGACGTGGAGCGCCTCATCTCCGCGCTTGCCGAGATCAAGCGCCTGCACCGCAAGGATCCCGTGGGTCTCTTCGACCACGAATACATCGACCCGGACGTGACGATGTCGCCAGAGGCGGCGTTCTACGCGAAGAAGACGACCGTGCCGCTCAGGGAGTCGCTCGGGCGCATCGCGGGCGAGTTCGTGATGAGCTATCCGCCTGGTATTCCAATCCTCGCTCCTGGCGAGCGCGTCACGCCAGACATCCTCGAGCACATCGAGTTCGCCAAGGCCAAGGGCTGCTTCATGACCGGCCCGCAGGACATGAATATTGACAATATACAGGTTGTTGAGTGAGGACCAACCCATGGAACTCTGGTACACAGACAAGCACACGGAAGACGTGAACTTCTCCATCAAGGTGAAGCGGCAGCTGGCCTCGCACAAGAGCGAGATACAGCAGATCGACATCCTCGACACCTACGGCTTCGGGCGGGTGCTCGTCCTCGACGGCGACCTGATGATCACCGAGAAGGACGAGTACATCTACCACGAGATGATGACGCACGTGCCGATGGCCGTGCATCCGCACGTGGAAAGCGTGCTCGTGGTGGGCGGCGGCGACGGCGGCACGGTGCGCGAGCTGGTGAAGTATCCCGGCATCAAGGAGATCGACCTCGTGGAGAGCGACAAGGAGGTCGTCACGCTTTCCTCAATCCACCTGCCTTTCACGGCCTGCAAACTCCGCGACCCGCGCGTGCGGATGCACTTCGAGGAGGGGCTCCGCTTCGTGCGTGGCAAGAACGACGCCTACGACCTCATCATCGTCGACTGCCCCGACCCCTACGGCCCGGCCGAAGGACTCTTCACCCGCGAGTTCTACGGCAACTGCTGCAACGCGCTGAAGGACGACGGCATCCTCATCAACCAGCACGAGTCGCCGTTCTACGCAGCCCACCAGACGAGCGTGAAGAACGCCCACGCGCACATCTCGTACGAGTTCTCCGTCTCGACGGTCTACCAGTGCCATATCCCGAGCTATCCCTCGGGGCACTGGCTCTTCGGGTTCGCCTCGCTCAAGTACGATCCCGTGCGCGACCTCGACGCCGACCGCTGGAACGCGCTCGGCATCTCAACGCGCTACTACAACACGGAACTCCACCGCGGCGCGTTCGCCTTGCCAAACTACGTGAAGGAACTGTTGAAGAGTTAAACTGCTATGGTTTTCATTGGAGCAGACTCGGACTATACGTCGGCAAATGTCGTGCTGTTCGGCGCGCCGTACGACTCCACCACGAGTTTTCGACCGGGTACGCGCTTCGGACCGGCGGCGATGCGCAGCGAGTCGTTCGGCATCGAGACGTACTCGCCCTACCAGGACCGCGACCTGGAGGATGTCCGAGTGCATGACGCGGGCGACCTCGAGCTGCCGTTCGGCGCGCCGGATCGCGCGCTCGACATGATCGAGGAGAAGGCTGCGGCGATCCTGGCCGACGGCAAGGTACCGTTCCTGCTCGGTGGCGAACACCTCGTCACGCTTGGCAGCGTGCGCGCGGCGGCAAAGCGCTTCCCCGACCTGCGCATCCTCCACTTCGACGCCCATGCCGACTTGCGCGAGGACTATCTAGGCGTGACGCTCTCGCATGCCTGCGTGATACGTCGCTGCCACGACCTTCTTGGCGACGGGCGCATCTGGCAGTTCGGCATCCGTTCCGGCACGCGCGAGGAATTCGCGTTCATGCGGGAAGGACACGTCGTCACCGAGCCGTTCACGCTGAAGACGCTATCGCAGGTGTCGTTCCCGGAGGGGACGCCCGTCTACCTGACGGTGGACATGGATGTGCTTGACCCTTCCGAGTTTCCGGGAACCGGAACGCAGGAGGCGGGCGGCGTTCGGTTTACGGAACTGCTGGCGACACTGCGCGACGTGTTGGCGCGCTTCCACGTGGTCGCGCTCGACAACGTGGAGCTTTCGCCGCCGCTCGATCCCACGGGCCGCTCCACCGCCCTCGCCTGCAAGCTTCTGCGCGAGGAGCTGCTTGCCCTGAGCCGGTAGCGCGCTGTGCGCTTTCCGGGCTTGTGCGGAGCGTGGGGCTATGGTATCATATCCCCAAACAAACAAGGAGCATCAACTATGGCAGACATCTGCATATTCGCGGGCCAGGGCGCCCAGGTGCCGGGCATGGGCAAGGATTTCGCCCAGGATCCGGAAATAATGGCTTTGTTCGAGAAGGCGAATGCCGTCCTCGGCTTCGACCTCGCCAAGGTCTGCTTCGAGGGACCGGCCGAGGAGCTTACCAAGTCCAACATATGCCAGCCGGCCATATTCGTGACTAGCTATGCGGCGTACACCATGCTGCAGAAGCGCCGCCCGACCGCCTTCGCGGCGGCAGGCGGTCTATCGCTCGGCGAGTGGGGCGCGCTCTGCGCGGCCGGCGCGCTCGACTTCGACGCGACGCTGACCGTGCTCGAGGCGCGCGGCCGCTTCATGCAGGAGGCTTGTGAGGCCACGCCCAGCGGCATGATCGCCATCGTTGGCGCGTCGCCAGCGCAGCTTGACGAGCTGTGCGCCAAGACCGGCTGCACGCCCGCCAACATCAACAGCGCCGCGCAGGTTGTCCTTTCCGGCGACAAGGCGCAGGTGGCCACCGCCGCGACCACGGCCAAGGAGCTCGGCATCAAGCGCGCGATACCTCTCCAGACCGCAGGCGCGTTCCACTCGAAGTTCATGCAGCCGGCCCGCGACAAGCTTGCGCCGATCCTCGACGGCATCGAGTTCAAGGCGCCGAAGATCCCCGTGCTCTCCAACGTGACGGGACAGCCGCACTCGTCCGATCCCGGCGAGATAAAGGCCGTCATGCTCCGTCAGGTGACGGAGACGACGCGCTGGGCCGATGACGTGGCGGCGGCGAAGGCGCTGGGCGGCACGCGGTTCGTGGAGTTCGGTCCGGGCAAGGTGCTTTCCGGCCTGATCAAGAAGATCGACCCGGCGCTCGAGACCCTGAACGTGGGAGACCTCGCGTCGCTCGACGCCACGGTCGCCGCGCTCGGCTGATACGCCGCGGTAGGAACATTCGCAACATGAACACGAAAGGAGACGGTTAGATGAAGACGACATTGGTGAAATCCGGCCGCCGCCTGGTGGCGCTTCTTGGCCTTGCTGCAGCTTTCGCGCTTCCAGCGAGCGCGCTCACCGTGGAGAAGTTCCACCGCTCCAGCGCGACCGCGTGCGACGTGACGCTCTCCTACTCGGCGGCCGACTCCGACCGCGCCGTACTCGTGGCGTGGGGAGCGTCCGACGCGGGCGCGTCGTTCACCTCGTGGGCAAACCGCAGCTACGCCGATGGCGTCGCCAGCGCCGGCTCCACGTCGTGCCGCGTGGCGCTGCCGTCCGCCGCGCTCTCGGCCGCGTACATGCGCTTCTTCCTCGTGCCGGACAACCAGCAGCTCGACTACATCGAGACGGACGGCACGCAGTTCATCCGCACCGACTACTATCCCGGTCCTGCCGACACGGCGATCACCGTCGACTTCCAGCCGAAAAGCGTCTCGCCCTACCAGCAGCGCGTGTTCGGCACGGCGACCGGATTTGGTCTCACCGTCCACGCCTACATCAACGGCAGCGGTCTCTGGTCGTGGAGCTACAGCAACGCCGGCAACTGGACGACGAGCGGCATCGCCGTGGAGCTGAAGCGCACGCAGATTCTGCTGGACGGCTACACCGATAAGTACACGCTCACGATCGACGGCGTGCAGAAGAAGACGATGACCATCTCCAGCCAGGTTACGGCCGCCAATCGCACGGGCACGGCCACCACGCCGCTCAACATCGCCGCGTCGGCCCCGAACGCCGACCAGCGCCTCAACGCGAAGTACTATTCGTTCACCATCTCGCACAACGGTACGCTGGCGCACGACTTCAGGCCGTACGTGAAGCACGGCGTCGTGGGCATGCGCGACGCGGTGACGGGCAAGTTCTTCCCGCGCACCGCCGGAAACATGCTCCTCGGCGCGCCGCCTTCGGGAACCGTGGCGAG
>CACXPT010000155.1 GCA_902769585.1 uncultured bacterium | reverse complement strand
CGCGCCAGGCACCGACGCCGGGTCAAGAACCGGTTCCGCCGCGTTGCCGATGATCGTGTTGTCGTCCTTCGCCGGATAGGCATACGCCATCAGGAGCGGGCCGAACGACACGACTGCACGCCGCCTACCCATGTCGTTCATGTCACGCACGATCTCCACGCTGGGCTTCATCGGGAACGTGAGACGGAACACGTCGCCCTTCTTCCAGACGCGCACGATCCGCGCGAATCCGCGCTCCGGCTTCACCGCGACAGTTTTTCCGTTCAGTTCCAGGCGTGGGCTCCCGCACCAGCCCGGCACACGCGCCAGAAGCGGGAACTCCGCCGCCGGGGCGTCGTCCACCACGATCTCCACCGTCTCGGAGAACGGATACTCCGTCTTCTCCGTGAACGCCGCGCGTCCGCCCTTCAGCTTCGCCTCGAACGTGCATGGACCGTACGCCGTCGACGCCACCCCGCTGTCCTCCGTCTTCATCCACATCGCCTGGATGTAGTTCGGCAGGACCTTGTTGAGAGCCGCCACGCAGCAGAGCGGCCACTGCTTCGACTCGCGGTACTCGCACTGGTGGTCGTACGGACACGACATCTCCTTCGCCTCGCCCGGCAGCCCCGCGCGGTTGGGCTGCTGGAAGTAGACGTGACGCTTGAAGTCGCGCGACACGCAGGCTGGCGCCGCGTTGAACTGCACCCGCTCCACGTCATCGCCCCATTTCCCGTCGCCCGTCCCGGCGAGGATGTTGATGCGCGTGAACGTCTCGGCGGCCACGTCGCACGTCTCCGTGCCGCGCTTCGCCCCAGACCAACCCCACTCCTCGTCCATCATCGTCAGGCCGTACGGCTGGCGGCAGTTCTTGTCCAGGAACGCGTACCAGGCCAGCACCGCGTCGCGCAGGCTGGTGTCGCCCGTGAGCTGCCAGGCCCGCCACACGCTGAGCAGCTGCTCGGCGCAGAACACGCCGTGGCGCGTGGGCATCTTGAGGGCGTTCTGAGCCCTGCGGCGCGTCCAGAGAGTCTCGGGCAGCCACGGAGCCGGCGGCTTCGCGTACTGCGACGTCTCCTTCAGCATCTTTGCGGCGATCTCCGCGCAGGCGCGGATGCGGGCGTTGCCCGTCACGCGCGCAGCGTCCACGCACCCGCTCTCGAACGTCGCGCTGCCGCCCATGCGCCGCGCAATCTCCTCGTTCGAGAACGCCCACTCGATCGCCTGCCGCGCACGCGCGTCGCCAGTCACCTCGTAGAACGCCGCGATCGCACGTTCCCGCATGCCGTGTACCCAGCGGGACTGCCATGCTCCGGGACCGAAGAACTCTTCCATCTGCTTCGGATCGCGCCTATCCATCCACCACAGCATTCCCACAGCGTTGGAGTGCATGTTCGAGAGCACTGGTTCGAGCCGCTTCTTCGCAAGCTCCTTCAGGTACGGATCGTCCATCTGCCAGGCGAGATGCACGAGGCCGTCGAACCAGTAGGTGCCGCCCTCGCTGCTCCAAGAGCCCTTCTCGTCGTTGCCCCAGTTCAGGTACACGCCACGCGGCTTCCAGTCCGCCGTCCACGCGCGCCTGAAGTGGTGGCTCACGCCGTCCATGTGCCCAGTATAGCCGTCACGCGCGGCGCGCGCAAGGTCGAGCAACCATCCCTTCGGACGGATGGCGCCTACAGGTGCCGAGGTGAAGGCGTTCGCCGCAAAAGCCGCCATGACGGCGGCAAGCCCGATCACGCATGTCGTTGTCCTCATCGTCTCTTCTCCGGAACTGCCAGCTATTTCCTTACGTCGACCGAAAGACCGACGTCGATATACTGCCCGCCAATCGTCTGGATCACCTTGACGGCCAGCACGTTGTCGCCTTGCTTCGCGGCGGCAGCGAAACGCTCCGCCGAGACCGGGAACGCCGCATATCCGGTCGTGTAGCCCTTCGCGGAAACGAGAAGCTTGCCGTTGAGCCACAACTCGGCGTCCTCGTCGTGGAACATCTCGAAGGTGGCCGAGAGGAGATTTGCAGGCATCGCGTCCAGCGTGAAGTGCCTGCGCAGCCAGATCGTCCCGGTGTTCCATTCGGTCGACACCTGCGCGCCATGGGCGCGCACGATGTCCTTGTTGCCGAACCCGCCTGCCGCGCGCGCCCAGGCGGCATCGTCGAAACCTGCCTCCTGCCAGCCGGCAGGCGGTTCCGCCGTCGTCCAAGCCCACGTCTTCGGGTCCTTCTCGAGCTTCGGGAACACCGTCTTCTCCTCGTACGGCACGAGACCAAGCGCCGCCGCCTCGCGCACCTTCGCATGCGCCGCCGCGAGCGCCGCCGGATCGAACTTCTTAACCTTGCGGTCGTACGTCATGAGGCCGTTGATTTCCCCTTCCACGTCGGTAGTCTGCGTGTAGACGCTCCCGCCGAGCCCGCGCCGCGCGAGGCCCGCCACATGCTCCATGAGGGTGACGAACTTCTGCTGCACCGCCGCGCGGTCAGTGTCGCCGCCCGTTCCACCGTACCCCCACGCGTTCGTGGTCCACAGGTGGTCGCCCACGCGGCAGCCGATGCCGCCGAACTCGCCCAGGAAGCTGACGCGGCGCGCGTTCACCGGGAACATTCGAGGTGCACGGCCGTAGTCGTGCTTGTCGACGCTGTCCGCCGCCTCTTCCAGCTCAGCCGGCAGGTGGGCAGTGTCGCGATGAGGCTTCACGCACCAAATAGCGCCGCCCTCCCAGTCGTTCGCGCCGGACGGACCGTCGACGAGCCGCGTAGGATCGTAGCGCTGCGTCCACACGAGCGTCGAGTGAGTGAGGAACGGCCCAGGCTGCCCCCAGCCCTCGTTGTACGGCACCCACATCACGATCGACGGAACGTTGTAGAGGTGGTCGATCATCTCCTTCAGCTCGCGCCTGTAGAAGCCGTAGCGCTTCATCGTGTCGCTGAATCCGCTCGGCATGTCCTGCAGGACGATTATGCCGAGCGTATCGCACAGCCAGTAGTAGCGGCGCGGCTCCACCTTGATGTGCTTGCGCATCATGTCGAAGCCCGCATCCTTGAGAGCGCGGATGTCGTACGCCATCGCCTCGTCCGACGGCGGCGTGAGCAGCCCGTCCGGCCACCAGCCCTGGTCGAGCGTGCCGATGATGAAGCGCGGCGCGTTGTTGAAGTAGAACCGCAGCACTCCGTTCGGGTCCTTCCGCTTCTCGAACTTCCTCATTCCGAAGTAGCCCTTGATTTCGTCGTCGCCGCACTTGGCGACAAAATCGTAAAGTGCCGGCGATTCTGGACTCCACAGCTTGAACCCGGCTGGCATCTTCACGACGGCGATGCCATCCTTCGTAGTCGCGGAAACGACACAACGGGAGGGACGCGATTTATCGCGTCCGAGAACATTGACGCACACCTCCGGCCTTGAGAAGCCGCCTGCGACGTCGAACTCGAAGCGCACCGTCCCCGCATCGATGTCCGTCGTCACCTTGTATCCCCCTATGTGCGTCGCCGGCACGGTCTCGAGCCACACAGTCCCGCCGATGCCGCTCGTGCGCGTGTACATGCAGCCGTGCGGACGGAACGTCTGCTTGCCGTGCGAGCCGATGAAGTCGGTCGTAGGGTCCCACACGCTCACGACCAGCTCGTTCGCGCCCTTCTTCACGAGGTCCGTCACGTCGTACGCGAACGGGATCTGCCCGCCCTCGTGCGGAACGCCCGCCTCGCGACCGTTCACGAACACCTGCGTACGGAAATCGCACTCCTCGAAGTTGAGGATGAGCCGCTCGCCCTTCTTCACGTCGGCATCGAACGTTCTCCTGTACCAAAGCGTCTCCTTCGGCTCGAGCAGGCGGCCTACGCCGGAGAGCGGACTCTCTATCGGGAACGGCACCAGTATCTCGCCGTCCCAAGCGGAGGGCACTGTCGGCGCATCGGTCGTCACGGCGTATTGCCACAGGCCGTTCAGGTTCTTCCATGCGGAGCGCACCATCTGAGGACGCGGATACTCGCGCCAGGCGTTCTCCGGCGTCACCTTCGCGCCCCATTCGGTCAGCATCGGACCGTTCGCGACCCCAGGCACCTTCGCCGGCTGCCAAGCAAGCGCTCCGCTCACCACGCACACCGCCGCCAATCCCAGAATTTCCCGTCTCTTCATCTCCACCAATCTCCTTTAATCAACCTCTACCCTTCTAACCATCTAACCCTTTAACCCTACCCCTTTAATCTTTTAACCCTTTAACCCTTTGAACTTTTAACCTGGAAGAGAGAGGCCGCCGTCGATCATGATCGTGGCGCCGGTGATGTACCGTCCGGCATCCGATGCGAGCAGCAGCGCCGCCCCTGCCGCATCCTCCGGCCGCGCGTAGTCGTGCATCGGGATCGCGTTCATCACCTTCTCGGCGTAGACCGGATTTCCGAGCGCCTCCTTGTTGCGGTCCGTCGCGAACACTCCCGGACACAGGTTGTTGACCGTGATTCCCTCGCGCGCCACCTGGCGGGCTATTCCGCGCACAAGGTTCTCCTGGGCAGACTTCGTCGCCGCGTAGACGCACATGTCGGGATGCGGGCGACGCTCGTTGACGGATCCGACGACGATCAGCCGCCCCCATCCCTGCGCCTTCATCTTCGGATAGCAGCGCTGGAACATGCGCAGCGTGGCGAAGAAATTCACCTGCATTTCCTTCTGCGCTTCGTCAAGCGGGAACTCTCCCCACGGAATCTTCGCCTGGATAGAGGCGTTCGCCACGAGAATGTCGGGGAGCGAGCCCTCCGCCTCCAGCTTGTCGAAGAACGCGTCGATGGCGCTGGGGTCGGAGAGTTCGCACACCTTCGTGTTGTGGCGCACGACCTTCGCGCCATATTCCTCCAGCGCGTCGCCGATGGCCTTCCCGATTCCGCGCGTGCTCCCGGTCACGAGAGCAATCTTTCCCGTCAGATCAAACTTCTCCTTTAGCATATGTCTCCTTCGTTTTTCAACACGCACCAAGCACCAAGCACCAAGCACCAAGCACCAAGCACTAGGCACCAAGCACTAGGCACCAAGCACCATCAACTCCACCGCCTGTCGTTCGCCCATTCCTTGTCCCACTCCTCCGTGGAGGCCCAAGCCTCTGGGAAGTCGGGATGAAGCTTTTCGCGGATGAGGTCCTCGTTCAGCGACTCGATACCGAGGCCGGGCGTGTCCGGCACCTTCACGAACCCGTCCTTGATGTCGAACGCCGGCACCACGAGGTCCTTCCACCACGGCACATCCACGGAGTGGATCTCGAGCGCCATGAAGTTGCGCGTGGCCGCGGCCACGTGCACGGCCGCGAGCGCGGCGATCGGGCTTTCGGCCATGTGGATGTTCATCTGCACGCCGCGCTTCTCCGCGTAGTCGCCCACGCGCTTCGTCTCGCCGATGCCGCCCGCCGTGAGGAGGTCGGGATGGACCACCGCGAGCGCGCCCGAATCGAGGAGCGGCTTGAAGTTGTCGAGCAGGTAGATGTCCTCGCCCGTCCCGAGCGGCGTGACAGTGGCGGCGTGGAGCTGCTTCCACATCTCTGTCTGCTGCCACGGGAGGGCGTCCTCCATCCACGCGAGGTTGTAGCGCTCCAGACGCCGCCCGAGGCGGATGCAGTCCTCCAGCGGGATGTGCCCGAGGTGGTCGATGGCAAGGGGAATCTCGTAGCCGACCGTCTCGCGGCACTCGCGCAGGTACCCTTCCAGCCAGTCCAGGCCGCGCTCCGTGATGTGGATGCCCGTGAAATGGTGCTCCGTGTTGAAGAGGTCGTACGCCTCGCCGCGCATCGCGCGCGGGTCGATGGATCCGTGCGGCGTGGAGATGACGTGCTTCATCGCGCGCATGTACTCGAGGTAGCCCGTAGGCGCGGAGAGCGCGCCTGGCACGTCCATCAGGAGTTCGATGCCGAGGTCCATCTTGAGGAAGGTGTACCCCTGCGCGACGCGCGCCTTGAGGGCCTCGCCCATGTCGCGGCCGCCGCCCTCGGAGTCGGTGTCGCAATAAACGCGCACGCGGTCGCGGAACCGGCCGCCGAGGAGCTGCCACACCGGCACGCCCCAGAACTTGCCCGCGATGTCCCAGCATGCCAGCTCGATCGCGCACACTCCGCCGGCCTGGCGCGAGTCGCCGCCGAACTGGCGGATGCGGCGGAAAACCTTCTCGACGTTGAGCGGGTTCTCGCCGAGGATGCGGCTCTTGAGCATGGCGGCATATGTACGCGAGCTCGCATCGCGCACCTCGCCGTAGCCGACGAGGCCTTCCTGGTTCGTGTAGAGCTTCACGAGCGTGCAGCGCTTCGGCGCGCCGTCGATGTCCGCGAAGCGGATGTCTGTGATCTTCAGTTCTGATGGATTTTTCATGGTTTGAATGGCTCCTATGCGAACAACTTCGTGGGAGAGCGGAGGATGTATCGCGCGAAAAGCGGATCGGACAGGCGGTAGACATCGCCGGAATCCACGACGCCAGACTCATGCAGCCCCTTGAGCGCGGTGTGGAGCGTCGACGAGACAGGCAACGAATGACGCGTACGGTATTCCTCGTCGAACTCGCCCGTCGGTTCGGCAGCAAGAGCTTCCAGCAGCATCCTCTGGGAATTAGACAGGTTTCGCAGGCGCTCATCATACAATTCGGCGTTGACCCCAACGAGCGTGTCGATCGCCGCTTCGATGTCTTCGAAACGCACTTCGTCCCGATTCGCCCCCGTCACTTCCTCGAACGTAAGCGCGGCCACGGCCTGGAGATAGTACGGGATGTTCTCAGACGCCGCAAGAATCTTCTCCGCCTCGGCCGTGCCCAAGCCGATTCCCGCATCGCGAAAACGCGTGACGAGGAAATCCAGGCTCTCCGCCGCCGGAGGCTTGCCAAGCGGCATCGGCAGCGCCGAATTGTAGAACGGACGCGTACTGTCCCCGAACATCCGCTTCATGAGATGCGTCTTCGAGCCGAGAAATACGTAGCGCACGTTCTGGTGGCGCTGGATGCAGCTGCGGAAGATCTTCTCCAGAGGCATCTCCTTCGAAAGCTCTGCCACCTCCTGAAACTCGTCGAACGCAACCACGAGCGGACCGCACGCGCAGTCCTGCGCGAGCTTCTCGGGCAAATCCAGCACTTCCGCGATCGACGTCGCCGTCATGCGCGCGCCATAACCGAACGTAATGGTCGGAATGCCCTTCTCCGAAAACGAAATGGTCGGATTGAGATGGGCCAGGAATTCGCCCAGCCTGTGCACCAGTTCGCGCCCCCCACCGATCAGTCCATAGACTGCATTGGCATATTCCTCGCAGAACCGCTCAAGCGTCGGCACGCGCGTCATGTCAAAGCACAAACCCCTGATGCCCTCCGCAACAGACAGGCGTTCAAGAACCTTCATCACCAGAGACGTCTTGCCATAACGCCTCGGCGCAAATAACACGACATTGGCGGTTCCATCGACAAGCTTGCGAATCAAACTCTCGGAATCTGCCGTCCTATCATAAAACTGATAGCCCGACACTTCCTTTCCGAATTTGAATGGATTTCGCATGCTAGCATTCCTAACGCGCAATATGATATACCAAAACGGCCTAAAACGCAACTCATAGCTTGCGGAAAATCCCGTAACGGACTTTTCCGCAAGCAAATTGCCTTATTTGACCGTGATCTCATACCACACGGTGCGGAAAGTGGGACTGATCGCGACGATGGCATGGCCGTCCGCATCTGCCGTCACGGGCACGTCCGCCTTCGGCTCGCCACGTTCGTCGAGCGCGCGGCAAGTGGTCTTCACCGCCGGCGCGGGCAAGGTGATGGTGGCTGGGATGCCCTCGTTCACGGTCGTGCCGTGCCCCCAGTCCTCGTCGCGGCAGGAGATAGCGCCGTTGCCGTGGTCAGTGAACTTCGCACCGCCGTTGTGTGAGAGGCCCGTCGCCGCGAGGAGGATACGGGCGGGACGCCCTTCCGCGCCAAAGCCCGTTGCATCATGCGAGGTGAGCGAGATGGTCGCCCAGCCGAGCTTCGTTTCGCCGACCGCCAGCTTCACGCCGCCGAGGTCGAACGTGCGCTCCTTCGGGAAGCCCGTGAAGAGCTTCGTGTTCGGCGTGTTGACCGTCCACACGCCCGCCCCGGGAACCTCGCAGTTCCACGTGAGCTCGCCCGTGTCGCTTACGATGACGGCTTTCGGTGCTTCTGCGGTCGCGACGGAGCGCGACCCTCCCGTCACGTCCACGGC
>CACXPT010000154.1 GCA_902769585.1 uncultured bacterium | reverse complement strand
CTTATGGCATTTATGCGATTACGATTAAATTATATCATAGGCGCGGAGGCCGTGCAAGGGGAAATGTTGATTTTATTGGAAATTATTTATGCGTACCTCGTCGGGTGCTATCGACGAAGTGGCAAACTCGGGAAGGTCGCAGATCAGTTCCAGGTCGTTCTTCATTTTCTTCACCACCATTCTTTCGGCAGATGCGGTTAGTGTAGCAAATCAATATTCCGCCCGCAACGCCTTCCGCGCGCAAGTTTTGCTATAATACCCGCCGCCATGTTGACACGTCTGTCAGTGCTGAATCTCGCCATCGTCGAGAAGGCTGAAATAGCCTTCGGCGACGGCCTCAACATCATCACGGGCGAGACCGGCGCCGGCAAGAGCGTCCTCATGGGCGCGCTCGAACTCGCGCTCGGCGCGCGCGCCGACGCATCTGCCGTGCGCGACGGCGCGAAGGAGGCGCGCGTCGAGGCCGAATTCGATCTTTCCTCGCCGTCGCTCGCGGCCGTCCTGCGCCAGGTCGACGGGCTTCTCGACGAAGCAGGCCTTCCGGTGTGCGAGGACGGCATCCTCATCGTGCGCCGCACGATTGCCGCCGCAGGCAGTAGCCGCGTGCACGTGAACGACGCGGCATCTACCGTCCAGACCCTCCGCGCCCTAGGGCACCTGCTCGTGGACGTCCATGGCCCCAACGACCACCAGTCGCTTCTCGACGAGCGTTTCCAGCGCGACGTGCTCGACGCATACGGGCGCATCGGCGGCGAAGCGTACGCGGCGGCATGGAAGGAGCTTGTCGCCTTGCGCGACGAGCGGGCCGCGCTGACAGGCGACACGCGCGACTTCGTTGAGGAGGCGGAGCGGCTGCGGTATTCCGTGGACGAGCTCGAAACGGCGCAGCTTACGCAGGAGGACGAGACCGAACTTCCCGCCCGCCATGCCGCCGCCGCCCACGCCGCGGAGATACTCGATTGCGCTAACGCCGCCACCGAGGCGCTTTCAGGGGATTCCGACGGCGCGGCCGCGACCGCGCTCATCGCCGCCGGCGCGCGCATTTCCGAGATGGCACGCTACCACGAGGCTGCGGCGGAGTGGAAGGAGGAGGTCGAGGACCTGACGGTGCGCGTGCAGGAGCTATCGCGCTCGATAGCCGACTCCATCTCGCGAATCGATGCCGACCCTGATGCGCTACAGGCGCTAGATGACCGCCTTTCGCTCGTCAACCGCCTCAAGCGGAAGTACGGTTGCGCGACCGTGGACGAACTGCTCGCCCTCCGCGACGCCCGTGCCGCACGTCTTGCTGACCTTGACGGCCGCGAGGAAAGGCTGGCGAAGCTGGACGCGAAGATCGCCGAAGCGGAGAAGGCCGTGCGTGCGGCAGGTGCTGTCGTCACGGCAGCCCGCGGCAAGGCGGCGGCGAAGCTCGCCAAGGCAATCACGCGCGAGCTGCACGGCCTCGGGTTCCTGAAGGCGGGCTTCGACGTGCGCCTAGCCCCGCGCGAGCCTGACTCCACCGGCTGCGACGCGGTCGATTTCCATTTTGCCCCCAACCCCGGCGAGCCTTCGCGTCCGTTGCGGGACATCGCCTCGACGGGCGAGATCGCGCGCGTCATGCTCGCGGTGAAGTCTGTTGTGGCAGAACACGACTCTGTGCCGGTGCTGGTGTTCGACGAGATCGACTCCAACATCGGCGGCGAGGTGGGGCGCGCGGTGGGCGAGCGACTGCGCGCCGTGGCGCGCCATCGCCAGACGATCGCGATCACGCACCTTCCGCAGAGCGCGGTCTACGGCGACCGCCACTTCGCCGTGGCGAAGACCGTCTCGGGCGGACGCACGCGCACCGCGATCCGCGAGCTGGAAGGGGAAGACCGCGTGACCGAGATCGCGCGGATGCTCGGCGGCGCGTCGCTCACGAGCGTCGTAGTGCAGCACGCCCGCGAACTGCTCTCCATCGCCGCGCCAGAGGGACGATAGCGGAAAGACCGGTGATGAAGAATCCGCTTTCGTCCTATCAGGCCGTATGCCGTCCGGGAACCGGGGCGGGCGCTTTCTTCACGAGCATCCTCGTGTGGGGCATCGGCATCGGATGCTTTGGTGCGGCGTTCAACAACTTCCTCGTCGAGACCTACAATATCAACGGCTTCGACCGAGGCGTGCTGGAGTTCCTGCGCGAGACGCCGGGCGTGCTGCTCGTGGCGCTCTTTGCCATGTTGGGCAGGTTCTCTGACTGGAAGGTCCTGCGGATCGGCACGGCCTGCTCCCTTGTCGCGGCGGTACTGCTGCTGGTGCCGGTCCGATGGGCGTGGGCTGTCGCGTTCATTGTCGTGTGGGCGCTGGGCGAGCATCTCGTCATGCCCGTTCGCCAGTCGCTAGCGCTCTCGATCGCCCGTGAAGGGCGGAGCGGCGAATCGCTCGGCATCGTCACCGGCGCGATCAACGCCGGAACGGTCGCGGGGAGCGTTCTTGTGGCGGCCATATTCTTCCTCGGCGTGCATGTCTGGACGGACGCGCCACGCCGGGCGCTCTACGACGCGACCTGGATACTTGTGGCGCTGCTTCTCGCCGCGAGCCTTGCTGTCGCGGGATCCGTGAAAGAGCCTGGAACCGCGAAGCGTGCGCGTCCGTCGTTCTACTTCCGCCGCAAGTACACGACGTTCTACATCCTGGAGCTCTTCTACGGGGCGCGCAAGCAGGTGTTCTTCACCTTCGGTCCGTTCGTGCTGATCCGCGTCTACGGCATGGACACGCAGCACGTCGCGATCCTCTTCGCCGCCGCCGCGCTCTTCACCGCGCTGTGGGGCGGACGCCTCATCGGGCGTCTCGTCGACCGCTGGGGGTACCGCAACGTGATGATCTGGGACACGGTCGTGCTGTTCTTCGTGTGCCTGCTCTACGGTTTTGCGAAGGACTGGTTCCCGCCCCGCGTGGCGGTGGCGGTCGTGTGCGTGAACTATGTCCTCGACGCTGTGTTGAGCAATGCCTCGATGGCCACGAACCTCTACGCCCGCACGCTCTCCGATTCCCAGGAGGAATTGACCGCGACCCTTTCCTCCGGCATTTCCGTGAACCATCTGGTTACCGTGTTCTACGCGTTGCTCGGCGGCTGGATCTGGGACCGTTTCGGCCCCGGCGTCCTTTTCGCCACGGCAGCGTTCATGGCCTTGGCCAACAGCGCCTTCGCGCTGACCGTACCCAGGCCCGTCCGCAGTTCTCCAATAGAAGTGGCCAATGAAAGGTGATTTCCAGTGTCGGCGATGCGGGGCGTGCTGCCGGATCAAGGACGGTATCGTTCGCGTGTCGGATGCCGAAGTAGTCCGCATTGCCGCGTTTCTCGGCATGGGCGAGGCCGAGTTCATCGAACGCGAGACGGAGCTTGCGCCCGATCGCAAAAGTCTCATGCTCAGAAGTCGTCCTGACGGTTCGTGCGCCTACTTGACCGCCGACAACCTCTGCCGCATCAACCCGGTGAAGCCCGATAAATGCAGTACATTCCCTTTCGAGTGGACGAACCCCGATTCGTATTCGGTATGTCCGGCACTGTGAGAAAGGATTCCCGCTCGGTAATATCCGCCGTTGACATGCCCGCAAGGGTTTGGTATATTACCGCTCGGTAACATGAAAAGAAACAAACTTGATACGCCCGCTTCGGTCGGGTTGCTCGTCAAAACCGAGCGGCACAACCAGAAACTGACCCAGCTCCAGCTCGCGGGGCTGGCAGGGACGGGCATTCGCTTTGTCTCCGACCTTGAGAACGGCAAGGGAACCGTGCAGCTGCAAAAACTGCTCGCTGTTCTCTCCGCGCTTGGACTCGGACTATTTATCCACAGTCCATGGGATGAATAAGGGGGCGAGGCATGGATTGTCTGAACGTCTATCTTAGCGGAAGGCTCGCCGGGTTTCTTGAACGCGACGGCAAAACCATCTCGTTCCGATATTCGCCAGACTACATTTCCGATCCCGCAGCGACCGTCATATCCTCAACGCTCCCGCTCTCTGCCGATAGATTTGAAGAGCGCGACGTCATGGCGTTCTTTTCCAACCTTCTTCCTGACGAGGGTGTGCGCCGCCGAATTGCGGAGATTCTGCGACTGTCGCCCGATGACACGTTCGGGCTTCTCCGCGCAATCGGCGGCGACTGCGCGGGGGCGGTCGCGTTCTGGGAACCCGGCAAGGAACCGTCAGCTGTCCGTCCGCCAAAGTTCAGGGAGCTTTCCGAAGCCGAGGCGGACGCGCTCCTCAGAAATCTTGCGAACCGTCCCCTCGGCATCGCCGACGACTTTCGCGGCATATCTGGTGCCGGCGCCCAGGACAAGCTCATCGCCTGCTGGAAAGACGGCAAAGTCCTGCTGCCTCTCGAAGGAACGCCGTCCACGCACATTTTCAAGCCGGACATTCCGCGTTTCCCGCAGTCGGTGTACAATGAATTCTTCTGTATGACGCTTTCAAGGCTCTGTGGATTCGACACGGCATCCTGCGAGATCGTCCGCATCGGTGGCGAAGACTACTATGTCACGACGCGATACGACCGGGAATTGAAGGATGGTTCGGTTGTACGCGTTCACCAGGAGGATTTCTGCCAATTGCTGAAATGCCGTCCTGAAATCAAATACCAGGATCAAGGAGGGCCGTCGCTGACGGACTGCACACGGCTCTTGCAACGGCTCGCACTGCCGGGATCGGACATTCTGTCTTTCATTGACAGAGTCATCTTCAATTTCCTCATCGGCAACTACCATGGAAACCGACCGCGCCTTGCCCCGTCCTACGACCTGATCTGCACGACCGTCTATCCGTCCATCGCGAGGAAGATGGCCATGAAGTTCGACGGACAGTTCGACTTCCGATGGGTCACGCCTGGCAAGATCGTGCGTACTTTCGCCCGCGCCGGAATCGGTGAGAAACTCATACGCGATTCGATTGAACGCCAGATTGCATCCATCCGCGCAAGTCTCCCGGACCTTCTCGATCGTGCCAATGCCGAGCATCCTTCTGAAATCTACCACGATATAGCTGTCGGCATCCATGCCAGAATCCGTCAATTGAACGAGAGGAACAGGCAATGAAAAAGAGAATAATCGGGATCGCGGTTGCGCTGGCGCTTGCGCTCGCGGGATGCGTGGAAATGCAGGTCGGGGGCGAGGGGGGCCACGGCTTCGTGTCGCTCGCCGAGGCGGTGCCGGACGCCATTCTGGAAATCCGCTACTACTCGACGTACAACTTCGTCGGCGAGCGCGTGGACGGCTACGAGCGGCCGTGCGCGCTGATCACGAAAGAGGCTGCGGCCGCCCTCAAGGCGGCGAGCGACGACTGCGTGAGGCGCGGGTACCGCCTGAAGATCTACGACGCCTACCGTCCGCAGCGCGCCGTGTCGCATTTCATGCGCTGGGCGAAGGACGTGAAGGACACGCGGATGAAGTACGCGTTCTACCCGAACCTGGACAAGTCCGTCCTCTTCGCGCAGGGCTATATCGCCGAGCGCTCGGGACACAGCCGCGGCAGCACGGTGGACCTCACGCTCTT
The DNA here is from genome assembly GCA_902769585.1 of uncultured bacterium. Lineage (GTDB taxonomy): Bacteria > Verrucomicrobiota > Kiritimatiellia > RFP12 > UBA1067 > RUG572. The sequence continues at coordinate 14,265 of CACXPT010000154.1, read as the reverse complement.
CGACATGAAGACCGGCAAGGAGGTGGACATGGGCGGCACGTTCGACTGGTTCGGGCGCGAGTCGCATCCCGACTACAAGGACATCACAAAGGAGCAGTTTGCCAACCGCATGCTCCTGCGTGAGATCATGCTCTCCCACGGCTTCAAACCGATCCCCGAGGAATGGTGGCACTTCACGCTCGCAAACGAGCCGTACCCCGACACCTACTTCGACTTCCCGGTACGCTGAACACGCATGTACTTGGAAAAGCAGAAACATCTATGAAAACGGAGAGATCCTATGACAACGCAAGAACGTATGGACTACGCCGCGAGGCGTAAGAGCGAAATGAACTGCTGCCAGGCCGTGCTGGTGGCGTTTGCCGACAAGCTCGGGAAGGGCGAGGACGAACTCCTTCGACTCGGTTCCGGGTTCGGTTCGGGCATGGGAACGATGGAGGGTACGTGTGGCGCGCTCGTGGGCGCGATCATGGCCTCGTCGCTCCTTTCGGCAACTGGCGAAGCGATGAAGAACTCCCGCGCCATCATGCCCAGGTTCAAGGAACTCTGCGGCGGCGCCACCATCTGCCGCGACCTCAAAGGAGTCGGCACTGGCAAGGTGCTGTGCAGCTGCGAGGACTGTGTCCGCAATGCGGTACGCGCTGCAGAAGAGCGCAGGGCATTATTCACTTCGGCTGCTCGTCTGCCGTAGGCGTGGGCTGGGCGGGGGCGTCGAGGTTCCATTCCTCGAAGCGTGTCTTCTGCTCCACAGGCTGGGCATAGGCGTCCGACTCGTCGACTTCCTTCTTCGGCTCGAACGCCTTGTCAAAGGTAGGTACCTCGCGCTCGACGTGGTCGGTGCGCAGGATGACGTCCTTGCCGTCGGCGGTCTTCACCACTGTGCCGCCAACCATCGCGGCGGCGGCGGCCTTCTGCTCGGCGGTGACGGCCTCGCGCGCATCGACCTCCGCCTTTGCCGCCTCGTCGACCTCGGCCAGCTGATCGCGCTCGCCGCGCGCCAGCTGCTTTAGCGGCTTCATGAGGGGATCGTCGTCCTGGATCATCGTGCACTTGAGCGGCTCGTTGATGTACTCCTCGATCTCGGGGATGGCGAACGATTCGTCCTCGTCGGCGAAGGAGATGGCGATGCCGGTGTTGCCCGCGCGGCCGGTGCGGCCGATGCGGTGCACGTAGTCCTCGGCCTCGTAAGGGAAGTCGAAGTTGATCACGTACTCGATGTCGTCGACATGGATGCCGCGGCCGGCCACGTCGGTGGCCACCACGATCTTGATCTTGCCGGAGCGGAAGTTCTCCAAGACGGTGAGGCGCTTGTTCTGGCTCACGTCGCCCGAGAGCATCTCGCACTTCACGCCGCGCCGCTCCAGAGACTCGTAGACGTCCTCGGTGGTGGACTTGCGGTTGCAGAACACGATCGCGCGCGCGTCGGGGTGGAGGGCGATGTGGTTGTAGAGGACCTTGAACTTGTCCTCGGCGCGGATGACGTACACGACCTGGCGGACGGTGTCCGTGGCGTTGTGCTCGCTCTCGACCTCGGCCTTGACGGGCTCCTCCATCCACTGCGAGGCGAGACGCATCACGTCGTCGGTGAGCGTGGCGGAGTAGAGCATCGTCGCGCGCTTGTTCTTGGGCGGGAGGTGGCTCATGATGCGGCGGACGTCGGGTATGAAGCCCATGTCCAGCATGCGGTCGGCCTCGTCGATGACGAGAGTGTCCACGTTCTCGAGATGGAGGACGTGCCGCTGGCAGAAGTCCAGCAGGCGGCCAGGCGTGGCGACGAGCAGGTCGACGGGGGCGTCGAGCAGCTCCTCGCGTTGGCGGTCGAAGTCCATGCCGCCGTAGACGGCGAGGGAGCGGAGTCCGCAGTACTTGCCGATGGCGTCGGCGTCCTTGCAGATCTGGATGACGAGCTCACGCGTGGGTGCGATGACGAGTGCGCGCGGGGTGCCGCCCGTCTTGGCGCGCGACTCCGGCGTGCGGAGGTAGCGCGTGAGGATCGCCACGAGGAAGGCGGCAGTCTTGCCGGATCCGGTCTGGGCCTTGCCGGCGATGTTCTTGCCGTCGAGGGCGTTCTGGAGGGAAAGCGCCTGGATCTCGGTGCAGTACTGGAAACCGAGATCGGCGATGCCGTGCATCACCTCGGAGGGGAGGTCAAAGTCGTGGAAGCGCTTCTTGCCTTCGGCGGGCTCCACCTTGAACTGGTCGATCGACCAGGCGGCGTGGGCTGCCTTGCGGGCCTCCATCTCGGCGGCGCTGACGACTCCGCCCGGGCGCATCTCGTCGGCGGGCGTGTGGCTCTGCGCCACACGGCGCGAACCGTCGCGGCGACGGTCGCCGCGACGACCCCTGTCGCCCCGCTCCTCGCGGCGCGGGCGCTGCTGGTTCTGCTGTTCGGGCTTCTTGTTCTGCTGCTGGCCCTGCGCACCCTTGTTGCCGTCCTTCTTGCGCGGCTGTTGCTGCTGGGGCTTGCGCTGCTGGTCCTGCTTCTGCTGCTGGTCGCCGCCGTTGCCGTGGCGTCCGCGCCGTCCGTGCCGGCCGCGTCCGTTGCCGCCCTTGCCCTTGGCGTCCCCGCCCTGTTTCTGCTGGGAACGGCCGTCCTTCTTCTGGGGCGCGGACTTCTTGCCGGTGATCTTCTCCACCAGCTTCTTGAAAAATCCAAATGCCATGATATCTCCTGAAATAAGACAAAGGGCCGCACGGAAGCGAGGCTTCCGGGGCGGCCCGTCTTCGTTGCGGCGGCCCGACACGCGCGGGCCGCCGTTCTCGCGATTAACGCTTCGAGAACTGGAAGCGCTTGCGGGCGCCCGGCTGGCCGGGTTTCTTGCGCTCCTTCATGCGGCTGTCGCGCGTCATGCAGCCGGCCTTCTTGAGGGCCGCGCGCAGGTTCGCGTCCGCCGCCACGAGGGCGCGGGCGAGGCCGTGGCGGATGGCGCCGGCCTGTCCGGAGCAACCGCCGCCCTTGGCGAACACGATCACGTCGACCTTCGACGCGTCGTAGCCGGCGATGGCGATGGGCTGCTTGAGGTAGTCGCGCAGCGCCTCGGAGGTGATGTACTCCTCGAGCGCGACGCGGTTGACGGTCCACTTGCCTTCGCCCGGCACGAGCGTCACGCGCGCGCAGGCGGTCTTGCGGCGACCGGTTCCAGCGGAAATAACCTTGTCTTTCGTAGCCATTTCTTGAAATCTCCTTAGAGCGTGATCGTTTCGGGCTTCTGGGCGGCGTGGGTGTGCTCGGGACCCGCGAAGACCTTCACGCGCGTCATCATCTTGCGCGCGATGGTGTTCTTCGGGAGCATGCCCCAGACGGCCTCCATGATCATGCGCTCGGGATGCTTGGCGCGCATCTCGGCGGCGGTGAAGTGCTTCAGGCCGCCGCGGTAGCCGGAATAGCGCTGATAGTCCTTCTGCTCCTCCTTCTTGCCCGTGAGCCTCACCTGCGCGGCGTTGATCACGATCACGAACGCGCCGGCGTCGACCGAAGGGTCGAACGTGGGGAGATCCTTGGCACGGAGCTTGTTTGCGATGACGACCGCCAGACGGCCGAGCACCTGATCCTTCGCATCCACCAAGTACCACTTCCGGCTGTCGCCGGGGGCCTTGGGACGATAACTCTTCTGCATCTCTGTCTTTCCTTGTTTGTGTGGCTTTGTGCCCGCGTTTGCGGGTTTTGTCCGTTTTCCGCCCGGACATCGCGTCCGGACGTGGAAACCGACTTCGTCAGCCGATTTGCCGTGTGAGCCGCATATTTAACCAAAAAATGGCCGATCCGTCAATGGCGCGCCGCAGATTTGTCGCATTTGCCAGTTGACACCTTAGGGATGGGGATTATAAGATATGGGCGTCTGAGGTAACAAAAGCGAGTTTCTTATGAAGAGGTTTTGCAATGGTCTGGCACTTGTCGGCTTGTGCGCGATGATGATGTGCGCGCACGCGGACATGCTTTCCGCGCCGGTCGTGGTCGGAATCGCCGACATGTGCATGGCGACGAACAGCGTGTCCGTGCAGACGACGTACGCCGCCGCATTCGCGCGGGCTGGAAACACGCCGCTTGTGCTGCCTGCGGAGACGAACCGTGCGGTTGTCGCGCGGATGCTGGCGTCGGTCGACGTGCTGCTGCTCTGCGGCGGCGAGGACGTCGAGCCGAGTCGCTACAAGACCAAGCCGTCGCCGCGTCTGGAAGAGGTCAACCTGCGGCGCGACGCGTGGGAGTGGCTGCTGCTTGACGAGGCGGTGAAGCGCCGTCTGCCGGTCATCGGCATCTGCCGGGGCTGCCAGCTGATCAACGTCTATTTCGGCGGTACGCTGTGGCAGGATATCCCCTCGGAGCGCCCGGGCGAGGTCGTGCATCGCGGCAAGGGAGCCCACCACGACATCCAGATCGTCGCCGGTTCGCGTCTCGCGCGTAGCCTCGGTTTGAACAGCTCGAGGGTGAACACGATCCACCATCAGGCGGTGCGCGACCTGGCGCCGGGATTCCGCGCGGTCGCGTTTGCGCAGGACGGCGTGGTGGAGGCGATCGAAAGCGATACCTTGCCGGTCGTGGGCGTCCAGTTCCATCCCGAGAAGCTGTTCGTCCTGAAGGACCGCAGCGAGTTCCGAGTGCTGTTCTCGGATCCGCTCGGATGGGCTAAGAACGGACCTCTCGCATCCCGCGCCAGCTATTGCGTGCCGGAGGGCGTGAAGGTCTCGTCGTTCGGCTTCGACGCGGAGGACTCCACGGAGATCATCCAGCGTGCGCTAGACTCCGGCGCGCGGAAGCTCGTCTTCGACCGGCAGTCGGGCCCGTGGATCACGCGCCCGCTCGTAGCGCGCTCGAACCAGGAAATCGTCTTCGAGGACGGCGTTGAGCTCGTCGCGAAGAAGGGCGAGTTCCGCGGCATCCGCGACTATCTGTTCCGCTGCGAGGGCGTGTCGAACCTGGTCATACGCGGGCTGGGGCCGAAGGGCGGCACGTTCCGCATGCACAAGCGCGACTACCAGAAGCCGCCCTACGCGCGCAGCGAGTGGCGCTACACGCTGCGCCTCTGCGGCGTGGAGAACGTGCATGTCGAGAACATGCGGTTCGTCTCGTCCGGCGGCGACGGCATCGTGATCGGCGCGTTCAAGGGAAAGTCGTCAAAGAACGTCGTCATCCGCGGCTGCGTGTGCGACGACAACCACCGCCAGGGCATCAGCCTCTGCGGGGGCGAGGACATCCTGATCGAGAACACCGTCCTCTCTAACACCTGCGGCACGCCGCCGCAGGCGGGCATCGACTTCGAGCCGGACCATCCCACGGAGAAGCTCGCGAGGATCACGCTGCGGAACGTGCTCTCGAAGAACAACGCGGGCAGCGGCTTCGATTTCTACTTCGCGAACATGCGCGACTGGTCGGAGCCCGTCTCCATCACGCTCGACAACTGCCGCTCGGAGGGCAACCGCACGTCCGTCTCGCTCACGGCGGACAACAAGCACGACACAGGCGTGGTGAAGGGGCGAGTCGCGTTCGTGAACAGCGTGTTTGCCGATGCTCGGAACCGCGCGGTGAACGTGTGCGGGATTCCGTCGGGCGCGGTGGACGTGGTCTTCTCCGACTGCGTCATCTCGAACGCGACGCCGTGCGCGCAGACGCCGGACGTGGCGCTTTCCGCCGGTACTCCGCGGCAGGGGATGCCGGACGGCGTGACGCTGAAGAATCTCACCGTCTACCAGCCCACGAACCGTCCGTGGTTCACTGTCGGCCGCTCCGCGTTCGGTCCTGCGCCGCGGCGGATCGTCGGAGACGTGACGGTCGTCGCGCCCGACGGAACGCGCACGAACGTGGTGCTAGACGCGGACTGGACGGTGGCGAACTTCCCGGTGATCAACGGCGGACGGATGCCAGCGCCGCGCGTGCCGTTGCCTGCCGTGCGCGATGTGGTCGTCCACGACGCGTGTCCTGGCGAACTGGTCGAGTTGCCGCCGGTTGCGCTCATCGAGGGAGGACACTACCTGCTCTTCGTGCCGAAGCCTGGGCCGGTGCGCCTTGTCGCACGCCAGATCGACGCCGTCGGAAACCGACCCGCGAACGAAAAGCCGACGATTGTCCGCTACCTGCCAGAGCAGGGCGGGAAGCGCCGGACGTGGAAGCTGTCCACTCCGGGCTTCACGCCGGGCGAACTGACGTTCACGGCGCACGCGGCGGGATTCTACGCGCTGGAGCTGCCGCGCGGGGGCACGCGCCAGCAGCTGCTGAAGAGCTCCGTGCCAGTGGGCGTCGACGTGCGGGAATCGGATCGGACAGTTGCGGGCGTGAAGGGCGCGCCTGTTTCCCTATGGTTTGACGTGCCGGAAGGCCGGGCGTTCACGTGCGGGGCTTTCGGGAGCGACTACTACCGCTTCAAGGCGGCGATCGTGAACCCGTCTGGCGGGACTGTCGCGTCCAATGACGTCGTTTCAGGCTCGTTTTGGGTTGATGTGCCCGCAGGGAATGGCGGCGCCATACCAACGGGAGTGTCGCGATCCTGCGCGACCGCACCGCTGTGGCGGATAGACTTCTCGCGGGCGCGGCAGCCGCACTACGACTGGATCAAGGTCGATCTTTCGGGCGTGCCTGGCTGCCTCTTCCTCACGCGCGAAAAGACGTGGGCGGCAAAATGAGCAGCGACAATAGACTTTCGGATTGAAAACAAAAATGCAATCAAAACAAAATGCAATCAAGGAGAGATGAAGATGAAAGAGATAGATAGAAGGGCATTTCTCAAGGGTACGGCCTGGATGGGAATTGCCGCGATGGCGGCTGGATGCTCCAGCAATCCGCTCAAGGTCTTCGGGACGGCTGGCGCGCCGATGCAGGGCTTCGCGCTCAAGCCGATGAAGAAGGTGCGTGTGGCGTGCGTGGGCGTGGGGTCACGCGGCGCGGGCGCCGTGCACCGCATCGCGATGATCCCCGGCACGGAAGTTGCGGCCATCGCAGACCTCTTCCAGGACCGGATCGACCGGCAGCTGAAGTGGCTGCAGGACAACGGCAAGCCCGCGCCCCGGAAGACGTTCGCCGGTCCCGAGAGCTGGAAGCGCGTCTGCGAGATGGACGACGTGGACGTGGTGTACAACGTCACGCCTTGGCACCTGCACGAGCCGATTGCGTCGTACGCCATGGAGCACGGCAAGGTCGCGCTGAACGAAGTGCCCGGCTGCCTCTCGGTCGACGAGTGCTGGAAGCTGGTGGAGACGAGCGAGCGCACGCGGATGCCCTGCATGATGCTCGTCCACGGCGAGGCCGGCTACATCCACGACCAGCGCGACCTGCAGTACGGCAGCCGCTACCACTCGCTCGACGGACATCCCGACGCCGGGAAGGCCGGGCGTCCCGGCTGGGCGCTCGACTTCTACTCGAAGCATTCCGGCAACTGGTATCCGACTCACGGCCTCGGGCCCGTGGCGAAGTACATGGACATCAACCACGGCGACAACTTCGACTTCCTCGTGTCGCTCGATTCCAAGCAGGCCAACTACCACTTCTACGGACGCGAGCTATACAAAGACTGGCGCAAGGACTTCAAGGTGAAGATGGGCGACATGAACCTGTCTATCATCCGCACGAAGCTCGGTCGCTCGATCCTGCTCGAGCACGATGTCTCGTCGCCACGTCCCTATTCGCGCCTCAACCTCATCTCCGGCACGCGCGGCATGGCCGTGAGCTATCCCGAGTTCCGCGTGGCGCTCGAGGAGAAGACCGGCGACGGGAAGGCCCACAAGTACATGGATCCCGAGGCTACCGAGGCGGTGCGCGAGAAGTACCGCCACCCGTTCTGGAAGGTCGCGGGCGAGGTGGCCAAGAAGGTTGGCGGCCACGGCGGCATGGACTTCATCATGGACCTCCGCTGGAGCTACTGCCTCCAGAACGGACTGCCGCTCGACACCGACGTGTACGACCTCGCCGCCTGGAGCGCGATGGTGGAGCTGACCGAGAAATCTGTCGATTCCGGTTCGCGTCCGGTGGATTGCCCCGACTTCACGCGTGGCGCATGGCGCACGGCGAAGCCGTTCACGGTGGACGAGATCGACCTCGCCAAGCTGCCGGGCGGTTTCTCGAATGCGGCCAAGAAGGGCGCTTAACGTCGGGCATCAGGACAGGTGCAGGAGGCAACGGACATGTTTCCGGTAGAGGCGGTGATCCCGCAGATACGCGCGTCGCTGGAGAGGAACCGCGACGTGGTGCTGCGCGCGCCGCCCGGGAGCGGAAAGACCACCTGCGTGCCGTCCGCCTTGCTGGACGCGCCGTTCCTGCGTGGCAAGAAGATCCTCATGCTGGAGCCTCGCCGGCTCGCGGCGCGCAGCTGCGCGGCGTACATCGCGCGCAAGCTTGGAGAGAACGTGGGCGAGACGGTCGGCTTCCAGGTGCGCCTTGAGCGGAAGGTATCCGCGCGCACGAGGCTGGAGATCGTCACGGAAGGCCTGCTCGCGCAGCGCCTTGTGGCAGATCCGGAGCTCGCCGACGTGGGGCTGGTCGTGTTCGACGAGTTCCACGAACGTTCGCTCTCGTGCGACCTCGGCTTCGCGATGGCGGTGGACGTGCGGCGGGCGCTGAGGCCCGACCTGCGGCTTCTCGTGATGTCGGCCACGCTGGACGTGGACGCGATCGCCGCGCACCTGGGCGATGCGGACGTCCACACGGCCGAGGCGCGGATGTTCCCCGTCGAGACGCGCTACCTGCAGGTGGAGTCGACCGCGCCGATCGCCGTGCAGATGGCGGGCGCGGTGAAGCGCGCGCTGGCGCTGCCAGGTGGCGACATACTGTGCTTCCTGCCGGGCGAGGGAGAGATCAAGAGGTGCCAGGAGGAGCTGCGGGGAGAAATTTCCTCACACAGGGTCACTGAGGCACAGAGGAGAGCGGTGGAGGTGTTGCCGCTGTACGGCGCGTTGCCCAAGGAGGAGCAGGATCGCGTGGTGGCGCGTCGCGTCGGGGACGGACCTCGGCGGGTGATCTTGTCGACGTCCATTGCCGAGACGTCGCTCACCATCGAGGGCGTGACGACGGTGATCGACTCTGGGCTCATGCGCGTGAGCAGGTTCTCGCCGCGCTCGGGCATGAGCCGTCTGGAGACGCTGCGCCTCACGCGCGATCGCGCCGAGCAGCGCAGGGGCCGTGCGGGACGCGTGTGCCCCGGCATCTGCATGCGGCTCTGGACTGAATCGCAGGACCGTCTGCTCCAGCCCGCCATGAAACCGGAGATCGCGGACGCCGATCTCGCGCCGACGGTGCTGACGGCGGCGACGTGGGGGACGACCGCGATGGACGGCCTCCCGTGGCTCACGCCGCCGCCCGCCGCGAGCTGGGAGAATGCGAAGGGCGTCCTGAGGATGCTGGGCGCGCTCGATGCGGAAGGGCGCATCACGGCGCACGGGCGGCAGATGGCGCGCCTGCCAGCGCATCCGCGCCTCGCGAATATGATCCTGCGCACCGGGTCGCACGAGGCGTGCACGCTCGCGGCCATCCTGGAGGAGGGTGCGCCGCACTCGGTGACCGACATTCGCGACGTGCGGCCATCGTCCAGAATGCGCGAGTTGGCGCGGCGCTGGGAAAGGTTCTGCGGCGGCCATGCGGGACGCGACGGTCACGCGGGACGCGTGACCCTACCGGAGGCGGGCGAACTGCTTTGCTTCGCCTTTCCGGACCGCATCGCGCACAACCGTGGCAACGGCACGTTCCAGATGACGGGCGGGCGCGGCGCGTACATGGAGCGCACGGAGTCGCTCGCTACAGCCGAGTACCTGGTGCTGTGCGATCTCGACGATGGCGGCGGCGACGCGAAGATACATCTTGCCGCACCTATCTCCGAGGAGGCCATCGAGGAGATATTCGCGGCGGAGATAGAGGAAGGCGTGCAGACGGAATGGGACCGTCGGACCGAGGCCGTGAAGGCCGTGAAGGTGCGGCGCCTCTGGAAGATGGTTATGCGGTCCGGCGGACAGTCGCAGCCCGACGAGTCTGCCGTGCAGGCCGCGCTCTTCGACGGCATCCGGCAGAAGGGCATAGCGCAGCTGCCATGGACGCCGGGGACGCGTCAGCTCCAGGCGCGTATCTGCTTTCTGCACCGCGAACTGGGCGGCGACTGGCCGGACGTCTCCGACGAGGCGCTACTTGCGCGGCTTGACGAGCTCTTCGGCGGCTTCACGCTCGGCATGAGCCGCTGGAGCCACCTGCAGAAGCTCGACCTCGCGGCGGTACTGGACGCGGCACTCGCCGAGGCCGGACTGGACCGGCGCGCGCTCGACCGGCTCGCGCCCGTGAAGATGGAGGTGCCAAGCGGGTCGCAGATGACGATCCACTACGAGGAGGCCGAGCCGTTCGTGGCGGTGCGCCTGCAGGAGTGCTTCGGTCTGCAGGAGACGCCGAAGGTGGCCGGCGGCAAGGTGCCGATCGTGATGCGTCTCCTTTCTCCGGCGCAGCGTCCCGTGCAGATCACGAAGGATCTGGCCGGCTTCTGGAAGGGCGCCTACGCGATCGTGCGCAAGGACCTGCGCGGGCGCTATCCCAAGCACTACTGGCCGGAGGATCCGTCCACCGCCGTCGCCACGCGCCGCGTGCGCCCGAAGTAGTCATGTTTTGCCCTTGAACTCATACGACCTTTAACGTATATTATAGGCGTTGAAACGTGCAAGGTATATTCTTTCCATGTTGGTTGGGTGCTTGTCCATCCTGATAGTGGCTGCGCCCGTTCCCACTGAGAAGGCCGTGGAACGGGCGGAGGCGTGGTTTGCCAGAAGGGGCGCGCATTGGGGGCGGCGCGCCTCCGGACGCGCACGCACTTGCGCTGAAAACGGCACAAACCTGTTCCATCTCGTGGCGCTCGAAGGTGGTGGATTCGTGGCCGTTGCGGCCGATGACGCGCAGCCACCCATCATGGGCTTCTCGGCATCGGACGAGTTGCCGACGCCGGGCGACGGCAATCCGCTCTGGGATCTTCTTGGTGAGGATGCGGCAATGAGGGGACGCGACAAGGGTGTTGCTTCCCCGAGAAGGGGACGCCGCAGGGGCGCGCGGAGGTATGTGGTCAGGGATGTGACGATCGCCAGTGCGCGACGGGCGGCGGGACAGGTAGCGAAGGCTACGGCGTCGGCGCGGATCACGAGCGAGTCGGGATTGGACGACGAGCGCGTTTCACCGCTTGTGCAGTCGAAGTGGGACCAGAAATACGTGGGCGGCAAGGCAACGTACAACTACTACACGCCCTACAACTGGTACTGCGGCTGCGTCGCCACGGCACTCGCGCAGCTGATGCGTTTTCATGTCTATCCAACTGCATCCGTCACTTTACGGACTTTTACATGCTACACGAACGGAGTCGCGACGTCGCTTACAATGAAGGGTGGCATCTACGATTGGGACTCAATGCCGCTCGTGCCGAATTCGTCGATTACGGATTTGCAGCGCGAGGCGATAGGTCGGATCTGCTATGACGCTGGCGTCGCGATGCGGATGCAATATACTTCTGACGGTTCGGGTGCCATCCCTTTCGAGTATGAACCGTTGCGGAACGTATTCGGCTTCGCGAACGCGCACAGCTATCTCACCGACGACGTAACCACATCTCTCTCGGACAGCGAGATTCGCATGGGCATCCTTGCAAACCTCGACGCCGGCTATCCTGTGCTACTTGGCATCAACACCGCCTCCGGAAATGCCGGACACGCCATTCTTGCGGACGGCTACGGCTACGCCGACGGCACGCTCTACTGCCACCTGAACATGGGCTGGAGCGGATCATACAACTACTGGTACGCGATTCCCAGCATCTCGGCCGGCGGCTATTCGTTCTCAGTCGTCAGCTCCATCAGCTTTAATATCTTCCCCGACCGCACAGGCGAGCTTGTCACGGGGCGCGTGACCGACACGTCCGGAAAGCCGATTGCGGGTGCCGCCGTGAGCGCCAGCATGTCGTACCGGCAAGGCTTTCGCACATACACCGTCACGACGAACGTCCTCACTTCCGCCAATGGCATCTACTTCCTCTTTGCGCCTGCAAACCGCAGCTGCACCGTCACGCTCGCGGCGACCTATCGCGGCGAGTCGTCGACTAAGGTCACGGCCCGCACATCCGCCAGTGCCTCGCCGACGTCCGTCAATTTCGCGACAGGCGAGTATGGGCTTCCGCGGACGGGTCTTGTCATCGGCAACAGCTGGGGCAACGACTTTGTGATCGAGGTGAAGCCGTTCAACGGCATCTTGCTGCGATAGGACATTCTTGCCCATTCCAAAGGGAAGTCTGCAAAGGGAAGTCTGCCCCAGCTCGTGCGGCTTGTGCTGGGGTGGGTGGTTTGATATACTACTATCCAGCCACGAGATTCTATTCGAAAGGCAGGAAACATGAAGAAGAAAAGACTGACATACCGGGCGCTGTTGGCGCTCGTCGGTGTTGTTGCGCTTTCGCGTCTGGCGTGAATTTTCCGGTCGGGACGTATATCTACACCGGCAGCGTTCTCGACTACCGTCACGAGGTCATGACGGCGGACGCCGGACTGACGATACAGGCCGTCGCGACGAACGGGACGGTGCTTGCGTCCTCGCGCGTGACGGACCCCGTCGTGTCGAGCGGCGCCAATTTCGTGCTGGAGGTCCCGGTCTCTACCGAGGCCTCCGCTAAGAGCGCGGCGGTGGGCGACGCGCTAACGTGCGTGGTGATCTCCGAGGGCGGCGTGACTAACGTCTCGCCGCAGCCCATGCCGCCGGTCGCCGCCGCCAACGCGATCACGAACCTCAACGTCGTAAGCGCGTCCGCGACGGCGTTCCCCTATGCAGACGGCAAGACGGTGCTGGTGGCCGACGACTACCTCGCCGGCCTCGCGCCGTGGATGCAGGAATACGGCAAGTCCGCATATGACGCGGCGGCTGACTGGGACGGCGACGGTGCTTCCAACTACGCCGAATACGCGGGCGGTCACCTCTACGCGCTCGACTCGTCCAAGACGCTCACGAACAAGACGTGGATGGCCGAGTCGTTCCGCGCCGGATCGCCCTCCGCCGTGCCGCAGAAGTCCGTCTCTGTGCCGGGCACGGAGGTTGAGGATGTGGGCGTGATGACGCTGTACCTCGCACCGGCCTCGGCGGAGCCGAGCATGTTCTACACGATCCGCGCGGAGTGATGAAAATGTTGCCAATGTGGAAATGTTGCCAATTACCAATGTTGCCAATTACCAATTTATCCGCCGTAGCCTTGGCGAAGGGGGATTGGGCATTGGAAATTGGAACTGACAACATTGGCAACACTGGCAACATTTCCACGGAAATGCGTGCTTGAACGCGGCAACAGGATATGGTATTCTTTGAACCATGAAAGACATCTCTCTCTTCAACACACATCATGCAGGTTGGGCGCACGTGCGGTTCACGGCGGCGTTGTGAGTGTCTGTCGCATTGACAGGTGCCGCGGATGTGGTACAGGGCCTGAATGCGCCGAACGGCGAATTCGCGGTCGATTCCGGCACGACCGTGCTGACGAACGGATTCGACGCAACGCTGCCGGAGGCGCTAGCGACGAGCGCCGTCCTCTGGTTTTCGGCGGACAAGAACGTGATCACCAACGAGGACGGCGGCGTGACCGAATGGCGCGACGTGCGCGAGGCGGCAGACGCCGAGACGCGCCTCTACAACGCCGCCCTCGCGTACCTTCCCGAGGAAGGCGACGATGGATACGAGTTCCGTTCCGAGTTGCCCGTGCTGGTTACGACGAACAAGCTTTCTCGCCCCGGCGCGAAGGTGGTGGACTTCGGTTCGTACGGCAGCGGACGCTGGCTTTACTTCGCCGCGCCGGGCAGCACCGATCGCCTGCGCGTGAACATCGGCTCGTTCTTCACGGTGATCGGTTTCGACAGCACGTGCGGCCACATCCTTGGCGACGTCAACGCGCTGGCGACCGGCGCGTTGGGCATCATGTACTTTCACAAGGGGATGGGGTCTCAGACCGGCGGGGCCATCACGACGGGAACTGAGGCCAACAGCACGATGTACCTCGGCGAGACGCGGCTCAACGGGACGCGCGTCGACCCGCGCGCCACGACGTACAACTACAACGCCTTCCAGCTCTTTTCGCAGAACGGGCCGGACCGCGCGTCGCGCGGAACCCCCATCGCCTCCACGTTCTTCAACAACTGCAACTACAAGCCGACGAACGGCGGAACGCTGGTGCGGCAGGGCGGCGGCGCGGTGGCGGAGTTCATCGCGTTCGCGCGCGTGCTCTCCGACGCGGAACGGCGCGAGGTGGAGGCCTACCTCGCGGCCAAGTACTTCGGCGTGCCTGTGGCGGGACG
>CACXPT010000153.1 GCA_902769585.1 uncultured bacterium | reverse complement strand
GATGCCGCTCAGCGGGATCGTGAACGCGAGGGACCCGCCGTAGACGAGCGGGTTCTCCGGCGCGCTGAGGATGCGCAGGAAGTCCGCGTTGAGCGCGGGGTCCTCCCACCAGCCGGACGCGGCGGCCTTCGCCTTGGACGCCGCGTGCGTCTGGCGGAGTGCGTTCAGCGCGGGGCTGAACGCGACCGTGCGCACGCCTTGCTCGGCGCCGCCGCGAGCGCGGCGGACTCCTTCGCCCAGTCAATGGGCGCAGGTTCGTAGGTGGCGCACCCCGCGAGCAGGAGGGGCAGCGCGAAAAGAAGGCGCTTCATTTGGCTTTCTTCTCAACCGGCGTATCGGGTCGCGCGTAATGATGGTGCGTGACGCCGTTGCGTCCGGCGCTATGGACGCCCATCTTGTGGCAGCCGCGATGGTGACGGCCCGATGTCTCCGTCCTGCAGCCAGCGGTGACAAGCAGGCCGAGGACGACCAAAGAAGCGACTATTGTTTTGCACATAGGATTTTCCTTATATGATGAGGGTGTGAAAGATGCCAAGGGCAATCAGCCGCGAAAGCATGCGACAGACGCAAAACGCATCTCTCACGACAGAAGGGGTATCCTGCGTACACGGAAGATGGCGGAATCCATCCGTCTGCACGGCGGCGCATTCGCGCGCGGAACAAAAAGCCGTGGCGTGAAGGGTGGACAACCTGACGGGTGTCTTGTCCAAGCGTGGGCAAAGGGGGAGGCATCCCCACGGGCAGCCCTCATGCCCACATTGCCTATCCAAAAATAGAGTGCGCCAAATGAGATATGGTCGCACGATTCGGCGGCCAACAGCCCATCCGGCGCTTCCTCGCAGCACACATGGCACGGTTCGCCGCATCCGTCCGGGTCGTCGGAGCAAAGGCAGAGCGTCCGCCCATAGCAAATCGCCGCGAACGCCGTGAAGCAGGCGGCGACAATCGCCACCCAGTCTGACAGTCTCATTTTGCCTTTCACGCAAGGAATTATACTATAAATTTTCCGATTTTGCAAATTCGGGCGGGGAATGGCAAAAATCCGAATTCGAATCGCCCGTTAAAAAATTACCCTTGCGCCACAATGTTAGTTATGGTAAACTATTCGCGTCGTCCCCAAGAAGGGGGCGCCAACAACGAAGGAAAAAAAGAAATGAATTCAAAGCACATGATTGCGGCATTCTGTGCAGCCGGCCTCGCATGCGGGGCGCTGGCAGATGAAACCAAGCCTGCTCCCGAGGCCCAAGAGTCCAGCGAACTGTCCTGGGCTCCCGGCGAGGGCGTGACCTTCGGCGAGACCAAGGTGATCAACACCGAGGTCGGCGTCGCGCTGGACTCGCGGTACATGACGTACGGCGTGATCGACGGCAAGGATCCCATCCTCACCCCGAGCGCCAAGATGACGTTCTTCGACTGGTTCTACGCCGGCGTGTCGTCCATCTTCGACATGACGAAGGGCAACGGCAAGCGCGGCGGATACGGCAATCGTGCCGCCAGGTACACGACGATCGACGCCACGGTCGGCATCGCGCACGAGTTCGAGATCAGCGAGAGCATCGGCACCTTCGGCTTCGACTTCAACTACATCTACGAGTACATCCACCGCTACTACGACGACGACGGCGCGAAGTGCGTGGACGACACGCAGTACTTCAACCTCGAACTGACGCTCGGCGGACACTGGCTCGAGCCCACGCTCGCCATTGAGCGCGACCTCATGGCGGACGACGGAACCTACGTCAACCTAAGCCTCGCGCACGAGTTCCCGCTCATCGACGGCAAGGGCGAGGACGACGACCCCATCCTGGCGTTCACGCCGTCGGTCGGGCAGGGCTTCGGCAACACGCAGCGCGCCCGCGGCTACTTCTGGAACAAGCTGACGGAGGATCCGCTCGACCATGGCGGCCTGATGGATACCGAGATCAAGGGCGAGCTCACCTGGAACTTCGCCCCCGGCCTCTCCCTCTCCGGCTACATCGCCTACAGCGACTACTGGCTCGACGCCAACATGCGCGACGGCGCCCGTGCGCACAACGCCGCCTGGGGCCGCAGCTGCGACCACTCGTGGAACTTCTATGGCGGGCTTGTCGTTTATCTGTTTTCCACTTGCAACCCACGGCGCGTTTTGATAAAATACGCGCCGTTTTCACACGAAGTGAGGTACAACAGAAATGGTCAAGATCAGAATGCGTCGCACTGGGTGCAAGAACCATGCGACATATCGTATCGTCGCGGCGGACGAGCGTTCGCCCCGCGACGGCAAGTTCCTGGAGATCCTCGGCTGGTACGACACCGCCATGAAGGAGAACAACTTCCAGCTCAACCTGGAGCGTGTCGACGACTGGCTGAAGCGCGGCGCCAAGCCGTCCACCACGGTCGCGTCGCTTATCCGCAGGGCGCGCAACCCGCAGCTGAAGCCGCACCACTCTAAGAAGGCCAAGCAGGCTTAAGGAGGCGTACAATGGGTATCAAGCTTTTGGACAAGATCAACGCCGAGCAGACGGCGAAGCTCGCCGACAAGAAGTTCCCCGAGTTCCGCGCCGGCGACATCGTCCGCGTGTCCGTCCGCATCAAGGAAGGCGAGAAGACGCGCGTTCAGGACTTCGAGGGCAAGGTTCTCGCGGTCGACAACGGCCGCGGCAACGCCTCGGGCAACTTCACGGTCTCGCGCGACAGCTACGGCGTGCGCAAGAAGGGCACGGCCCGCCGCGCGAAGCTCTACACCGAGCGCACGTTCTGCAGCCACAAGGCCGTCCGCAAGCTCGTGAAGAAGTAATGCGGATCGACATCATCACCGTCTTCCCCGAAATGTTCCGGGGATTTCTGGGAGAGAGCATCCTTTCCCGCGCGGCTCGCGCGGGAAAGGTGTTTTTGCGGACCGTCGACCTGCGCGACTTCGCGCGCGACCGGCGGCGGACGGTGGATGACAAGCCCTATTCGGGCGGCCCCGGCATGCTCATGAAGCCGGACGTCTGGCACGACGCGATCGAGAGCGTGCGTACGGACGGCGCGCGCGTGGTGCTCACGACTCCTGCGGGCGAGCGGTACACCCAGAGGAAGGCAGAGGAGTTCTCCAGGTGCGAGCATCTCGTCTTCCTCTGCGGGCACTACGAGGGCATCGACGAGCGCGTGCGGCGGCTCGTGACGGATGAGGTGTCGATGGGCGACTTCGTGCTGACGGGCGGCGAGATCCCGGTGGCGGCGATGGTCGATTCCGTCGTGCGCCTCCTGCCGGGCGTCCTCGGCGGCGGCGCGGCGGCGACGGCGAACGAGTCGTTCGGCGCGGACGGCCTCCTCGAGGCGCCGCAGTACACGCGTCCGCCCGTCTATCGGGGAATGGCCGTGCCGCAGGTCCTTGCGGACGGCGACCACGCCGCAACGGCGAGCTGGCGCAAGCGCCAGGCGATCGACCTCACCGAGCGCCGCCGCCCCGACCTGCTCGCGCAGGGCGGCACCTTCGCCATCGGCGAACCGTAGCTTCAGCGAAGGAGGCTGGGAAACGTTTCCGTTACTGGCGAACAGAGGCGCGGCGGCAATGGCCATTACGAAGAAGATCGCACGAGTCATTTTGATATTTCCTTTTGCGGCATGTCGAAGAACTCCCGTTCAGTGTCGAACAGGATGCGACAAGTATACCCGATGATCTGTCAGATGGTCAACGGCATTTTGGAATACGGGAGATGCGCGTGACCATGGCTGGAAAAGTGTGGCGGTGGCGCCGGCAGACGGAGTATGGTATACTGGCTGCATGTCCAGTGAGAAGAAAAAACAAATGACCTGCTTCGACAGACGAAGTTTCATCAAGACAGGAGCGGGGGCGTTCATGGCGGCCGGCGTTCCGTTCGCCGCGCGGTCGCAACAAGTTGCGACCCTCCCATGTTTGCGGTCGCGCAGGAGCGCGACCCTCCCGGACGCGAACGTGGCGGCGCCCCCGTACGAGAACACGATCCGCGACAGGCTCTGGATGTGGGGGCATGGCGGCATCGCGTTCGACAAGCCGCGTTTCACGTACGACATCCCTACCGCGCCGCCGATCGAGATGAACGAAGCATGCCGCTACATGGGGATTCCGAACGTCTGCGTGTGCCGGTACGTGGGGCTGCCCGAGGCGAAGGACTGCTCGGCGTACCTCAAGACGTTCAAGGACATCAAGCGCATCGCCTTGTCGATCGTCGACAGCGCCGGCGGCACGTGGCGCGAGAAATACGAGCTCGCCAAGAAGCTGCGCAAGGAGAACCCCAACCTCGGCACGGTGTGGCTCGACGACTTCTTCAGGCCCCAGAAGATGAGCCGCCCGGACGACATCCACGCGTTCCGCAGGGAGCTGGACACCGACGGGTTCAAGCTTGCATGCGTGCTCTACCCAGATTCGGACGGCATCAAGCAGGAGTTCAAGGAAGTCCTCGACCTCTGCGACCAGATTTCCGTGTGGTTCTGGCATGCAAAGAACATTCCGACCATGAAGGCGAGCATCCGCAAGCTGCGCGACCTCGTGGGACCGAAGAAGGCGCTCATCATGGGCATCTACATGTGGGACTTCGGCGATCGCCGTCCTGTGCCGGACGACCTGATGCGCCAGCAGCTGGCGACAGGACGCGAACTGATGGTGGAGCACCAGCTCAGCGGACTCGTCTTCCATCCCACATCCATAGTGAACCGCAAGCTTTCGTCGATCGAGATCGCGCGGAAGTGGATCGCAGAAAACGGAGAGAAAGAACTATGAAGAGCATACTGTTTGCAATCTGTTCCGCGCTCGTAATGCCCGTCGTTGCGGCTTTGCATGCGGTGGAGGGAATCACCCCAGCCGTCTACTACGGGTCCGAGCACGCCGTGACTGCCGGCGACAAGACTGCCGAGCTCGCGGTGATCGTGATCCACGGATGGGGCGGCGGCGCGAAGGAGCGGGACAACAAGACCATGGTCGAGGATCTCGCGAAGCGCGGCGTGAAGGCGTATGTGGTCGCGCCGCTTTTTCCGCGCAGGTCGATCTTGAAGAAGGCGAAGGTGGCCGACGACGGCCGCGCCGTGTGGGGCGCCAGCTGGGACATTCCCGGCAAGCGGGGGCTGCCGGCCGACGACTGGCGCGGCGGCGGCGATGCCGTGGGTACGACAATGTCGTCGTTCGACATAGTGGACCGCATCATGGAAAAGCTGAGCGACGCCCGTCTCTACCCGGCGCTGAAGCGCGTGGTGCTGGTGGGCTTCTCGGCGGGCGGACAGTTCGCCGGACGGTATGTCGCCGTCGGGAAGTGTCCGCTCCGCGAAGGAATCGCGGCGGACTTCGCCGTCATCGCACCCTCCACGGAGCTGCGCCTGGATCCGGACACCATCTGGCACTACGGGCTCAAGGACCGTCCGCGCTATTCCGCGAAACTCGCGGAAGGGGACATCCGCCGGAACCTCGCGTCGCGCCGCGTGTGGCGCGGCTGCGGCACGGCTGACGTGACGAGCGGCTCCCTGGACGTGTCGCTGCCGGCCATGCGGCAGGGCAAGAACCGATACGACCGATTCACCAAGTTCAAGGAGTACGTCAAGCAATACCCCGACTGGGCGGCGAAGGTGTCGTTCCACGACATCCCCGGCATCGGCCACAGCGGGGCGGTGTTCCGCGACGCCTCGCTTCTCGACTTCATCGCCGGTTCTGGCAAATGAAAGCAACATGAACGGCTTTAGGAATCAGCAATGAGCACGAGCATGAAAGCATGGATGTCGGCGGCTATCGCGTGCCTTGTCCTTGTGCTGGTCGTCTTCCTCGTCACTCGACGGGATGCGGGAAATGCGGCGCCGCCGGTCGCTGGCACCGGCCCGGCGGAAAACGGCGCGGGGAAATACGGTGTCTTCTCCGAAGAGGAGCTCAAGGAGGCGGAAGATCTGTCCGTGTCCGCAGAGCGAGGCGACAACGATCTGGTGGCTAGGGCGCGCGAATGGGCCGGAACAAACGTGACGCGCCGGATCTGGGTGTGCGACATCGCCCGCAACGCGAAGCGCGTGGACGCGCTCGTCATCCTCGCCCGCGACGCGCTAGATGCCTGCCGAGGCCACGATGCGACGTACGGACGGCTTTTCCGCACCGCGAAGTTCCTCGAGGAATGCCGGGACTGGACAGCCGCGCGCGAGGCCCTGGAACTGGCGGCGCCGCTCGCGAAATACCGCACTTACCGCGAGGACATCGCCTTTGCGCGGCTTCGCATAGACCTCGCGGACGGTGGCATCACGCCCGCGCGCCTCGACGAGCTCCGTCGCATATCGACTTCCGCAACCATGAACGATAACCGCCTTGCCGCCGCAAGGCTTCTTAAAACCTATGAACACTAGACAACTCATATTCTCCACAGTCCTTTCCACGGCGACGCTCGCCTCGTCCGGCCCCATCGTGTGGCTGCACGGATGGAACTCCGACGGCGCGCTCTGGAAAGACCTCCAGGCCCAGATGGTCAAAAAGACATACGCAACAACGAACGACTTCCTCACGCTAAGCTATTACAGCGGCAGCGACGGCGGACTCGGCTTCACCACAGGTACCCCCATCGAGGAGGTCGCCCAAGGAGCGGCACGCGAGATCATGAACTTCTACGAAGTCCGCAACGACGGCATGCCCATTGATGTAGTGTCGCATTCCATGGGCGGTCTCGTATTCCGCTCCATGATCGCCCAGCAGTGCTTCGTGGACAACTCCATCTTTGATCGCTACATCACCCTCGGAACGCCACACTATGGGCAGAATGCCACTATTTCGTATCAAGCGCAGCAGATGAAATATGGATCCAATTTCCTTTGGCATCTTGGCGAGGCATGGCATTTTGACGGCAAGCGATGGCCAGGCCAAGACACGCTCTGCATTGTTGGCATAACCGACTTCATACTTGAAAGCAACACATCGTCCGGTTCGTATTGGGACGGGCTCGTCCATGCATGGTCTGCTGCGCTGGGCGGGGACGTCCCGGTACGTTACGTTTACCGTAGCCACTCGTCGTCGCTAGAGTCGGTCGTCTATGCGAGTGCGCCAGCGCTGTGTTCGTGTGTGGACGGAGAAGACGATGCCGTGTTCCACATGATATGCAACTTTCTTGACGATGGTTCCGTTCCAGAGAGTCTGACTCCGACATACGGGGGGACTCACGACAATATTGAGGAACTGTCCAGATGGGCGGAGAAGGAGAGGTCGCTATGGTCGCTTTTCGCGCAGGTCCACTGGGCGTCGAACTGCGCCCCGATGTCATACTCCTCTGGCGCCATAAAGCATACCTATGTGATCGACAACGTGGCGTTCGACGCTTCCGCAGAATACGGATCCGGCGAGGCTTCGGGCTACGGCGAGGGCATCTTCCAGATATTCGGCAACATCCCGACGGGCGGCGTCCACGGGGTCTCGCTATGGAAGCCCGGCAAGACCGAGCATTTCGCCCCCAGGCAGCCAATCGTGCCTGAACCCGGAAGCTGCCGGCTGATGCGCTTCTATGACGCGCCAGACCCTACGCTCGTTTCGACTGCCGCAGGGCAGACCGTGTCGGTGCCGCTTGCGTGGCTGTCCGCCACCGGCCTCGTCGCCAACGTGGAAAGCCTCGCCGACTGCAGCAACAAGCTCGCGACGGCGACCACGAACGGATACACCGGAGCGGAGTGCTGGTACTACGGGATTAGTCCGTGGGATGCGGACGCCAGGGTTTGGCTCAGGGCGACGGGGCTGACTGTGGCAAACGGTTCGGCCAGAATCGGATTCGCGGTGCGTGACGCGGATCGCGACCGCGTGCACGTGCAGAGAACGTCATCGCTGGCAGCCCCGTTTGCCGATGTTGCAGACAGCGAGCTTGTCCGCGACGATGGCATCGTCTCGATTCCTGCATCCGGTTCGTCCGGCTTCTACCGACTCTTTGTGCGTTGATGGTAGCGTAAGCCCGTTAGTTACTAGCGTGAAAGCTTTTCAAGATGGTGGGGCGGCGGTCAACAATGTCCTGGCCAACACATTAAGCCGTTTTTTGGTATAATGCGCGGCATGGAGAAGACAGCATGCTACCTTTTTCTGCTCGTCGCGATTCCTGCAGTGGCCATTTCCGCCGACGCTCGCGTTGAATTCCGTGATTGCCCGAAGTGCGACAAGCGCATCTCGGCGTGTGGGCCCGTGGTGGTTATGCCTGATAATCCAACCGCCGTTGAACGATCTGCCGCGAAGGAACTTGCCGACGGGCTGGAGAAGTGCCTCGGCAACCGGCCGGAGATCGCGGCCGAACGCGACGTACGGGAGGGACGCGCTCCTGCGCGTCCGGATGCAGCTCGGGAGGGACGCGCTCCCGCGCGTCCGGATGCAGCTCGGGAGGGACGCGCTCCCGCGCGTCCGCATCTGTTCGTGGGGGCGACGAAAGTGTCTGCAGCCACGCGGTCGCGCGGGAGCGCGACCCTCCCGGCGTGGGAAGTGGACGGCGTGTTCCTAAAATCGGTGAAGGACGGCGTGGTGCTGGACGGCGATCCGGCGCGTGCGCCGATCTACGCCGTCGACCTCTATCTCGAGAAGTACTGTGGCGTGAGGTGGTGGACCTCCGACGCCGCGACGTATCCGAAACTAGACGCGGTTCCCGTGACGGGAATCGACCTCAAATACGCACCGCAGTTCAAGTACCGCGAGACGTACTACCTCGACGGTTTCGACCCGCTTTTCAAGGTGCGATCGAAGGGCAACTTCTCGTCGCTCACGCGCTACATGCTTACGGACATGGCGTTCATTCCGCCCGAGCTGGGCGGCAACCACCGCCTCTACTTCTTTGAGGGGCGCCACAGCGCGTACCACTCCTTCTTCGAGATCCTGCCCACCAACACCTACTTCAACGCACACCCCGAATGGTATTCGCTAATCGACGGCAAGCGCCAGCCGAAGCAGCTCTGTCTCGCCAACGCCGAGATGAAGGCTGAGTACGTCAAGGAGACGCTGAAGCGCCTCCGCGAGGATCCAGCAGTCGATTTCATCCAGGTGTCGCAGAACGACTGGCGTGGCTACTGCCAGTGCGAGAAGTGCAAGGCGATGATGGATGAGGACGGCGGTGCGCCGTCCGGGCCGTACCTACGCTTCGCCAACGAGGTCGCCGAGGCGGTGGAAAAGGAATTCCCGAACGTGCGCATCGACACGTTCGCCTACCAGTTCACGCGCAAGGCGCCCGCGAAGACGCGTCCGCGTCCCAACGTGGTCGTGCGCCTCTGCGACATCGAGTGCGATTTCGCGCGTCCGCTTTCGGATCCTTCGTCTCCCCTCAACGCGAAGTTCGCGCAGGACATCGCCGACTGGAAGCGCGTCGCTGGCGGAAACCTGTACATCTGGGACTATCTTGCGAACTTCTGGAGCTACATGCTGCCGCATCCCAACATCTCGCAGATCGCGCCGAACATCCGCCTCTTTGCGGAAAACGGTGTGGTGGGCGTGTTCGAGCAGGGCGACGCGCTCTGCTCGGCCGGTTCCTTCGCGACGCTGCGTCATTATCTGTCGGCGCACCTCCTTTGGGATCCGTTGGATGACGAGAACCGCCTGATGGACGAGTTCCTCGTCGGCTACTACGGCAAGTCGGCGGCGCCGCTCCTCAGGAAGTTCATCGGCGTAGTGGAGAACGGACCGCGGAAGACGAAGGTCTCTGTCGGTTGCGGGCACAAGGGCGTTTCGTTCCTTACCGCGGACGACAAGCTGTCCGCCGCCCGGTTGATGGACGAGGCGGTGGCGGCGGCGGAAAAGGACGGCGAGCCGTTCGCCGCGCGCGTCCGGCGCGAGCGCCTTTCGGTCGACCATTACATGATTCTCAACTACGAGGCCCTCCGCACCTTCGCCGCGCGCAAGAAGATTCCGTGGACGCGTCCTGAGACGCGCGCCGAGGCCGTGGAGAACTGGATTCGCGACGTGAAGGCGTTCGGCGTAAAGGCCCGCCGCGAGACGACGAGCGCGGACGAGATCGAGTCGTATTTCGGCACGCTCCGCGACGCGGAGGCCTTCGGCAAGTTCATGAAGTCAGGCCGGAAGGACAAGATACAGAAGCTTCCGCCTCCGCCCCAACCGTAACCGGGATGGTCGCGCTGCTGCGCGACTGCCACTTGTCTGGCTTGACATGTCGGGGGGGAGTAATGGTATAATGACAGCGTGTTTTTGAACATCGGAAAATGATTTTTTGGTATACTCTGCGGCATGGAGAAGAAGCGTAAGATTCCATACGGCGTCATTAACTGGGCCACGCTTGTCCGCGAATGCCTGTTCGTGGACAATACCTCCTACATCCGAAAGCTGGAGGATGTGGCGACGCCCGTGTTCCTGCGCCCGAAGAGATTCGGCAAGTCGATCGTGTGCTCCATGCTCGCGCACTACTACGACATCGGCCTAAAGGATCGCTTCGACGAACTCTTCGGCATGACCGACATCGGACGAAATCCGACACCGCTCAGGAATTCGTTTCTTGTCCTTACCTTCGACTTCTCGACCGTGCAGGTCGGAACGCTGGCCGAGATCGAGCGGAACTTCGTCGAGCACGTCCGGGGACGCATCGGGCGTTTTGCGGCGCAATATTCACAGTATGCCGATTGGTCGGAGGCATTGGCGCGTAAGGGACCGGCGGCTATGGTCGACAAGGTGCGTGACATCGTGAAGAATGAAGGGCTCCCCCCGCTCTACGTCATCATCGACGAATACGACAACTTCACGAACGAGCTCGTCGTCTCGAACCGCTACATGGAGTACAACGCGATCTGCGGCCACGACTCAAAGGGTGACGTGACGCGCGAGTCGTTCTTCAAGGCGTTTTTCAAATCATTCAAGGCTGGTCTTGCGGACGGCACGGTCGCCCGCACGTACTTCACGGGCGTCCTGCCGATCACGCTTGACGACCTCTCGAGCGGCTTCAACGTCGGC
>CACXPT010000152.1 GCA_902769585.1 uncultured bacterium | reverse complement strand
CCCTCCGGCCATGTCTACGCCAGACACCTCAAGGACACCGAAAGACAGAGTCCTGTTTTGAAGACTACAACAAGTCCTGTTTTGATTTCACCCCGACACATCCGCTGACGGCGGTTGACTGCGCGGCCTAGGATATGCTATTCTGTTCGCAACCACAACCAAGGAGTAAAAAAATGGCATGCTTCACAGTTCCCCTCGCGACGGCCGTAGTGGCCAGCGCCGCGAAGACAGCTCTGCCCGCATCGGCGCAGAAGAACCCATTTGTCGCCAAGCTGGGCTGGCTTGGCAAGATGATGTTCGGTGGCAGCTTCCTGCTGGCCATCGAGCACGTCTACCACGGAGAGATCATATTCACGCCGCCGTTCCTCACCGCGGTGAAGGAAGGTCCCGAGGCTACCTCGGACATGCTGCACGAGATGGCCACGCGCGGCGTCGCCATGGCGGTGCTGCTGGGCGTGGTGTGGGTGGCCATGGTCGGAATCAGCACGTGGCTTGAACGTTCGAAGGCGGCCGTGCCGCAGCAGGAGGCCTGAGCCATGTGCGAGATCATGACCATCGTCGCCGCGCTCGCGTTCACGGCGCTCTACTACGTCGGCAAGAACAAGGGCAAGCCCAGCAAGGCCGTCTTCACGACGATGCTGATGTTCTGGGGCGCGGCGCTCATGTGGAGCGTCGACTGCATAGCCAACAAGCTTGACGGCGAGGAGCTCTTCGACATCAGCCGCGAGGACACCGTCCTCGGCTTCATCATTCTCGGCGCCGGTCTGCTCGTGTTCGGCGCTCTCAGCCTCTTCGGGCGTCGCCAAGTACAGGCCTGAAGCGAAAGGAAACAGCGATGGGCAACTCAATAGAATCGATGCCTTGGGGCAGCTTCGAAGGACGCGATGTGCGCCTGTGGCGCCTCGTGAACACGAACGGCATGGAGCTTGACTTCACCGACTACGGAGGGCGCCTGATCAAGGCGATCGTGCCAGACCGCGACGGCAAGCTCGACAACGTGACGCTCGGCTGGAACACCCTGGACGAGTATGTGGTGGAGCACGGCGGCACCTACTACGGCGCGCTCGTGGGCCGCTACGGCAACCGCATACGCGACGGCAAGTTCACGCTCGGCGGCAAGGAGTACGTGCTTGAGTGCACTAACGCGCCGGGCGGCATCCCGTGCGCGCTGCACGGCGGAACGCGCGGCTTCTCCCTGCGTTGCTGGGACGTGGTCGAGGAGATCCATACCGACGACAAGGTCGGCCTCGTCATGGAAATAACCTCTCCTGACGGCGAGGGCGGATATCCGGGCAACGTGAAGGTGCGCGCCACCCTCACGCTCGACAACGCGAACGTCTGGCGCATCGGCTGGGAGGCCACCACCGACCAGGCGACGCCGCTCTCCCTCACCGAGCACGCCTACTGGAACCTGAACGGCGCGGCGAGCGGCACGACCATCATGGATCACACGATGCAGATCAGCGCCGACCGCTTCACGCCCTACAACGTGGGCATGATCCCGACCGGCGAGCTGCGTTCCGTGGAAGGCACGCCGTTCGACTTCCGCCAGCCGCACGCGATAGGCGCGAACCACGACGCGGACGACGACTGCCTGAAGTACGGCGCGGGCTACGACATCAACTGGGTGGTGAACGGCTGGGACGGCACTACTCTCCGCCACGCCTGCACTCTCGCCTCCGCGGCGACGGGCAGGAAGCTGGAGGTGTGGACCACCGAGCCCGGCATGCAGGTGTACGACGGCTACTACCTGCCTGTCCGCAACTCTGGCGTTGCGCTGGAGACGCAGCACTTCCCTGACTCGCCGAACAAGCCGGAGTTCCCGACGACCATCGTGCAGCCGGGCCAGACGCTGCGCACGGCGACGGAATACCGTTTCTCGGCGAGCTGAGGATGCCGACGGTTGCCAGCGGGAAGGGGATTTGGTATCATATACGCCCGTTCCCGCGAGTTGCGACTGTAGCTCAATTGGATAGAGCGTTGGCCTCCGAAGCCGAAGGTTGCTGGTTCGATCCCAGTCAGTCGCACCAATCAAGGAAGGTGGTGACATGAAGAAAGTGCATTTCACGAAGATGCATGGCGCGGGAAACGATTTCGTGCTGATAGACGATCGCGAAGAGACGTTCCCCGTACATGACCATCTGCGCCTTGCGGCTCTCGCTACGGCGCACACGGGCATCGCCTGCGAGGGCGTGATACTCGTGCAGCCGTCCAAGGTGGCCGATTTCCACATGGCGTTCTTCAACCCCGACGGGACCGAGGCGGACCTCTGCGGTAACGGCGCGCGCTGCGTGGCGGCTTTCGCGCGGGAGATCGGCGTGGTGCGCTCGCCGGCGATGACGTTCCATACGCGCGCTGGGCTGGTGGACGCGGAGATCGTCGGTCCTGGCAGCGTGAAGGTGTGGATGCCTGAGCCCAAGCGTCGCCGCTACAACATGCAGGTGCAGCTGCCGGGACAGGCGGTCACGGGCGACTTCGTCGAGGCGGGAGTGCCGCACTTCATCGTGCAGTGCACGAGCGTGGCGGCGGCTGACGTGGAGCATCTCGGGCGCGAGCTGCGCCTGGCGGAGACGTTCGCTCCCGACGGCACCAACGTCGACTTCGTGCAGTACATTCCCCCGCGCAAGGCGCTGGTGCGCACGTACGAGCGCGGAGTGGAGGGCGAGTCAGGAGCTTGCGGGACTGGCGCGGTGGCGGTGGCGATAGTCGGCGTGGAGACGAAGGGAATGTCGCTTCCGCTCAGGGTGCGCACGTCGCAGGGATACGAGCTTGTGGTCGATGGCGACTGGCGCCAGACGAAGGGCACGGGCTTCACGCTCACTGGTCCAGTAAAGAAGGTCTTCGAGGGCGAGATCGATCTGGATTCGCTGGATATTGGCACGGAAATGGAGTAAGTGCTTAGTGCTTGGTGCTTGGTGCGAAAGTCGAAAGTCGTAATGGTTGTCGGGCGTCGAATGTCGAATGTCAAAAGAACCACGGAGAAACGGAAGGAACAACATGGCGGAGATTATAGTTGCGCTGGATGTAAACAGCAGAGCTGAGGCGGAGGCGAAGGTGCGTCTCCTTGGCGACGCGGTGAACTTCTACAAGATTGGCCTCGAGCTGTTCACTGCCGAGGGACCCGACGTGGTGAAGGCGGTGAAGGCCTTCGGGAAGAAGGTGTTCCTCGACCTCAAGTTCCACGACATTCCGCGCACCGTGGAACGGTCCGTGACGAGCGGCGGCAAGCTTGGCGTCGACCTGATGACGATCCATTCGGTTGGCGGCAAGGCGATGATCCGCGCGGCGGCGGACGCGGCGGCGGCATTTGGCGAGACTGGCCCGAAGATTCTTGCGGTGACGGTGCTGACGTCGCTCGACGCAGGCGACCTGGCTGACATCGGCGTTGCGGGCCGCACGCCGGCGGAGCAGGTGCAGGCCATGGGGCGGCTCGCGCTCGACAACGGCGCGGCGGGAATCGTCTGCAGCCCGAAGGAGGTTCGTGCGATGCGCGAGATCCTCGGTCCTGCGGCGCTTCTCGTGACGCCGGGCGTGCGTCCTGCCGGGGCGGCGGTCGGCGACCAGAAGCGCGTCGCGACACCGGGCGAAGCCGTGCGCGACGGTTCGACGCATCTCGTGGTGGGGCGTCCGATTCTCGCGGCGGAGGATCCCGTCGCGGCTGCGCGCGCGATCGCGGCAGAAATGGCGGCGGCCCGATGAGCGGGCGTGACAGCAGGCGCCGTGTGGTCGTCACTGGCATGGGCATCGTCAGTCCGCTCGGCAACGACGTGGAGACCGCATTTGCCCGCCTCAAGACGTTCGAGAACTGCGTCGAGGCGCTTCCCGAGCTCGCCGAGTACGAGGGGCTCAATTCCCATCTTGCCGCCCGGTGCCGCTTCGAGCGACCGGCGCACTACACGCGCAAGGTGATCCGCACTATGGGCGAATGCGCCATCCTGGCGCTCAACGCCACGGAGCAGGCGATCGCTCAGGCCGGCCTCGACGAAGCGATCTTGCAGGGCGGCAGATGCGGAGTGGCGTACGGTTCCTGTTCAGGGTCGATTCCGCCGCTCATGGACTTCTACTCCATGCTGGTGACGAAGAAGGTTCAGAGCGTAAACTCTGGCACCTACCTGAAGCTAATGCCGCAGACCACAGCCGTCAACCTTAGCGTGCACTTCAAGACGCACGGACGGCTGGTGCCCACGGGAACTGCCTGCACGAGCGGATCGCTCGCGCTGGGGAACGCCGCCGAACTCATCCGCTGGGGCGTTCAGGACGTGATGATAGCAGGCGGAGCGGAAGAATTCAGCGCCACGCAGGTGGCGATCTTCGACACGCTCTACGCCACATCGTTGCGCAATGACGCTCCGCGCACGACGCCTGCGCCGTACGATACGGACCGTGACGGCCTTGTCATCGGCGACGGAGCGGGGACGTTCATCCTCGAGGAATACGAGCACGCGAAGGCGCGTGGTGCGAAGATACTCGCAGAGCTTGTCGGCTTCGCAGAAACGACGGACGGCACGCACGTGACGAACCCGAACGCCGACACGATGGCGTACGCGCTTAGGGACGCGCTTGTGGACGCAGGGCTTGACGGGGCGGCGATAGGCTACGTGAACGGACACGGCACGGCCACGCGCGCTGGCGACGTGGCAGAGAGCACGGCCACGCGCGCCGTCTTCGGGCGAGCCGTGCCCATCTCCTCGATCAAGAGCTACATCGGACACACGCTCGGCGCGTGCGGCGCCATCGAGGCGGCGATGACGGTGAAGTCGCTCCAGACCGGCTGGTATCCCCCCACGCTGAACCTGAAGAATCCTGATCCCGCGTGCGCAGAGCTCGACTACATCTACGGCGACAGCCGCAACATCGATGCCGAATACGCCATGACGAACAACTTCGCGTTCGGCGGCGTCAACACTTCGCTCATATTCGCGCGTGCCTGACCCGGCATGCGACACGGCCATGTTCGCAGTCCGCTCATACATGCTCGACATCAGCCGCGACAAGGTGCCCACGATGGGCACCTTGAAGCAGCTGGTGGACATCCTGGCGCGCTTCGACTACAACCAGTTCCAACTCTACACCGAGCACACGTTCGCATACTCGGCGCACAAGGCGGTGTGGGAGAAGGCCTCGCCGCTCACGCCCGAGGAGATACGCGAGCTGGACCTCTACTGCGTGATGCACGGCATCGAGCTCGTGCCGAACCAGAACTGCTTCGGACACATGGAGCGGTGGCTGACGAAGCCTGGCTACAACCATCTCGCCGAGCTGCCCAAGGGCGGAGCGCCGCTTCCTTGGGGAGGCTTCAAGAAGGATCCGACCACTCTCTGTCCCACTGATCCGGCATCGCTCGAGTTCGTTGACGGGCTGCTTGGCGAGCTGCTACCGAATTTCGAATCGCGGCTCGTCAACATCGGCTGCGACGAGACGTTCGACCTGCGGGGCAACGGACGCAGCGCCGCAGCCGTGAAGGAGAAGGGCGAGGGGCGCGTGTATCTCGACTTCCTGCTGAAGGTGGCCGACCTCGCGCGCAAGAGGGGGAAGCGTCCGATGTTCTGGGGCGACATCATACTCAAGCATCCGGAACTCGTGGGCGAGCTGCCGAAGGACATGATAGCTCTCGACTGGGGATACGAGGGCAACCATCCGTTCATGGAGGAGGCGGCCAAGTTCCAGGAGGCGGGACTCGACTTCTACGTCTGTCCAGGCACCAGCTCGTGGAACTCGCTCGGCGGGCGCGTGGAGAACATGCGCGAGAACATGATGGCCGCCGAGAAGGCGGGGCACCGCTACGGCGCAAAGGGGTTCATGGTGACGGACTGGGGCGACGGAGGCCACTGGCAGCCGCTTGCGGCGTCGTTGCCTGGTCTCATCCTAGGCGGCAACCTTGCCTACTCCGGTTCATCCGCCGGGAAGATGGACCTGGAGGAGGCGCTCGACACCGTGATGGGCGTGCCTCTCGGCGGCGTGCTGCTACGGCTCGGGACGCTCTACCTGCGCGGCGGCGCGCTGAGGGCGAACGCCAGCGAGCTCTTCCGCATCCTCGCGAACGACCATTCCTACTCGCGCCATCCGAACCTTACCGACCGCGTGCTGGTCGAGATATCCGCAATCGCCGAGAACTGCCGGCACGAGGCGGCGAAATACGTGCGCGGCGCGTATCCGAACGTTTGGGCGCAGGAGATCATGCACATGGCGAACCTCGTGGACGCGGCCTGCAACCGGCGGGACATGCGCCGGCTCCAGTTCCTGCGCGAGGAGCACGACCGGGTGTGGAAGTTGCGCAACCGCCCCGGCGGCATGGACGACTCCCGCGAAAAGCTCCCAAGGTTCTGACATGGCGAGCAAGGCGACAGATCCTGTAGGATTCTTCGACAGCGGACGCGGCGGGCTCTGCGTGCTGGAGGCGTTCAGGAAGCGGCTGCCGCTCGAGAAGACCATCTACATCGCCGACACCGAACACTGCCCATACGGCAACAAGCCGCCCGAGGAGATCGTGGCGCGAGCGAAGGCTCTTACGGAACAGCTGCTCGCCCAGCGCTGCAAGATGGTGGTTGTGGCGTGCAACACGGCGACGGCGGCGGCGATCGACATCCTGCGCGCCACTTGGCCAGACGTCCCGTTCGTGGGGATGGAGCCGGCCGTGAAGCCGGCCGTCCTGCGTTCGAAGAGCGGCATCGTTGGCGTGCTGGCCACGGCCGGCACGTTCAGCGGACGCCTGTACCGCGAGACGTGCGCGCGCTTCGCGAAGAACACGCGCGTCCTCACGTGCGTGGCCGACGACTGGGTGACGCTCGTCGAGAATGGAGAAACCACAGGCCCCCGCGCCGAGGCGTCGGTGCGCGCCTGCGTTGAGCCGCTTCTCGCCGCGGGAGCCGACCATCTTGTGCTCGGCTGCACCCACTTTCCGCACCTCAAGCCGCTCATCGAGCAGGTTGCCGCCGGACAGGCCGAGGTGCTTGATCCATCCGACGCCGTGGCGCGCCAGGCCGAGCGCCTGCTTGCCGCCCGCAACCTCCTCGCCACCGTCGGCGATGGCGTTTGTCTACTGTATGGCGTAGATGGGGAAAATATGGTAGAATAGGCCCCGAGGAAACAACAGACTATGTCCGACCAGATATCGTTCGAGCCGCCGCGCGGGATGAGGGACTTCTATCCCGAAGACATGACGTGGCGCAACAAAGTGTTCGACGCGTTCCGCGCCGCCGGTGCGGCGGCGGGGTTCGAGCCGTATGACGCGTGCGTCGTGGAGAGCTACGAGCTCTTGGCGCGCAAGGCAGGCGAGGAGGTGGGTGACCAGATCTACCATTTCTTCGACAAGAGCGACCGGCACATAGCGCTGCGCGCCGAGATGACGCCTACGCTCGCGCGCATGGTGGCGCAGAGGCAGGGTTCCCTGCCGTTCCCGATCAAGTGGACGACCATCGCGCAGTGCTTCCGCTACGAGCGCATGACGAAGGGCCGCAAGCGCGAGCACTACCAGTGGAACCTCGACATCGTGGGCGAGGAGAGCGTCCTCGCCGAGGTGGAGGTGCTGGGGGCGGCTTGCGACGCGCTCCGTCGCATGGGGCTTTCGGACGCCGACTTCAAGGTGCACGTGTCGAACCGCGCGCTCCTCTCCGAGCTGCTTGCGGCAAGCGGCATCCCCGCCGAGCGGCACGCGCAGGTGTTCCTTGCGCTAGACAAGCGCGGCAAGATGCCCGACGCGGAGATCGCCGCGATGCTGAAGGACGGCGGCGTAGACGATGCGGGCGTGGCCAAGACGTTCGAGATACTCAATCTCAAGTCGCTTGACGAGCTGCCTGACGGCCCCGCGAAGGCCAGCCTACAGGAACTCTTCCGCCTCGCTGACATCGCCGGATTCGGGAAGTGCCTCGAGTTCGACATCTCGGTGATCCGCGGTCTCAGCTATTACACAGGCATCGTGTTCGAGTGCTTTGACGCCAAGCGCGAGTTCCGCGCGATCTTCGGCGGCGGACGCTACGACAATCTGCTCACCACGATCGGCGGCTCGCCGGCGACGGCGGTCGGACTCGGGTTCGGCGACGTGGTGGTGACGGAGCTTCTCAAGGCGCGTCTTGGCGCGGATGCCGCCGCGCCGAAGAAGGGCGTATACGTCGGCTGGATGTTCCCGGAGCAGCGTGACGCAGCGTTAGCGCTCGCGGCAAAGCTGCGGGCGGCAGGAGAGGACGTCAACCTCGCGCTCAG